>JAROBA010000030.1 GCA_029432815.1 Pontiellaceae bacterium B1224
CTCGCGACCTTCGGTCACTCGGCATAAAACCAGACCAAATTATATTTTATTTTTTTAGGTCACTGGTTTGATGATGGGGGGAGGCTCATATGCCTCATTTTTTCGGCTCGGAGTTCCTCCACCTTTAATAGAAACAATCTCCCCCAGCTTCACCATTTTCCAACCCGGCTTCATGAACACGCCTCCGGAGAATAAGTGCGCGAAGCGCTTTGGAGTGCGGCGGCTTGACGCCGCTTTAAAACAGCATCGCTCGGCAGTCCATTTAAAAGCTCCGTCAAGCCGGAGCACTCCATATGGTTTTGCGCGCTCACTTCAACATCCCCTTCAATTCCTGAATCCCGGCGGTGATGCCGGTTTCGAGTTCGGCAATGCGGTCGAGCAGCACGGCGGGCGGATCGTAGGTGACTTCTTCGTAGACGATCTCCTTATAGCGGTTGATGGAGAGGTCGTAGTCGTTTTCGGCAATCTCGGCTTTCGGCACGAGAAACGATTTTTCGGTGCGGGCGCGGTCGACCTCCTTCGTCAGCTCGCTATAGCGAGCCACAATATCGGGAATATCGTTGGCGTCGACCGGCTGGCGTTTGTCGTCGAGGCTGAGTCCGTCGGCCTGCATATCGTAGAACCAGACGTTCTCAGTGCCGCCGATGCCGGTTTTTTCGAAAATGATGACGGCGGTGCTGACGCCGGCGTAGGGTTTGAACACGCCGGAGGGCATGGAAATGATGCCTTTGAGGTTGTGATTTTCCACCAGCTCTTTGCGCAGTTGTTTATGCGCGTTGCTGCTGCCGAAGAGCACGCCGTCGGGCACGATGGCGGCGCAGCGTCCGCCCTTTTTGAGCATACCGAGCATGAGGGCGACAAACAGCAGTTCGGTCTTTTTGGTTTTGGTGATCTTGAGCAGGTCGGCGGAGACGGTGTCGTAGTCGAGCGATCCTTTAAACGGCGGATTGGCGAGAATGAGGGAATAGGCATCGCGCTCGGGATTCTGGTCGGAAAGCGAATCGCGGTATTCAATATTGGGATGCTCGACGCCGTGCAGCATCATGTTCATGGCGCCGATGCGCAGCATGGTGGAGTCCATCTCGAAGCCGTGAAACATGGTGTTGTTGTAGTGCGCCCGTTTCACCGGATCGGCAAACAGGTCGTCGTGGTGCTTTTGCAGATATTCGCCCGCCGCCACCAGAAAGCCGGAGGTGCCGGCAGCGGGGTCGACGATCGTGTCGTCCGGCGACGGCTTCATCAGCTCGACCATCATTTGAATGATATGGCGCGGGGTGCGGAACTGGCCGTTGGTGCCGGAGGTGGCGACTTTGGAAAGCAGATATTCGTAAAGATCGCCCTTTTGATCGGTCCCCTTTTTGAGCTGAAGCGCATCAATGGCGGTGACGATTTTTTCGAGCATGGCGGGTGTGGGAATCTGGAAGAGCGCGTCGGCCATGTATCTGGAAAAGGCGGAGTTTTTGTCGTCGTGCATGTTTTTAATAAAATCAAAGACGCCGTCCATCCGGGTGAAGAGCTGGAACATGGTTTCGGCGGGCAGTTGTTTGAAGTGGCTCCAGCGCAGTTCCTGCTGTTCCGGCCCGAAGATGGATTCGGCTTCAATGCCGAGCAGCTGCGCGTTGGCTTCGAGATCGTTCTGCCGGTCGTCGAGCCCTTTAATGAACAGCAAATAGGTAAACTGCTCAATCACGGTGAGCGGATTGGTGACCCCGCCCGTCCAGAATATTTCCCAAACCCGATCCACCTTGTTTTTAATTTCGCCTGTAATCATAAAATATCCCTTAAACATCAAATCCGACCGCCCCGAAACAGGGCCGAAGATAAACGGTTTAAAAGATAGATTCAGGCAAGCTTTTCAGCAAGTTCCAACCCTTGGAAAGATCCGTTTTCACTCTTCAGGTACTTTTAAGCAACGGATTGTTTGGCGTTCAGGGCGGTGAGCAGGAGCGACCAGAAGCAGAGCACAATGTTGAACAGCGGAAACTGCAATGCCGTCGGCAGGCAATAGACAATCGCCATCGTCGGCATCCAGACCGCCCAGAGTGCAATCAGAACCGACGGAATTTCAACCGTGAAGAAATCACGGGATAAAGCGGCGCGTGTTTTGGTTAGGGAAAATTGATGGCGCTTCCATAGCATCGAAATAGCCGAGAGCGGGCCGGAATAGAACGGGCTGAAAACAAACTGATCGAAACAGACTTTTTTAATTACCGTGGCCGCATCCGGTTGATCACCAAACATGACGGCTTGTCCTTTATAAAACAGATCAACAGAGAGTCCCAACAGTCCCCAGAAGCCGAGCATGAAAAGCAAATTTTTCAGTACCATTCCCTGTGGAATCTCGCGCCGAACGAGTTGAAAGAGAAAAGGAATGAAGCCCCCGAAAAAGGCGGTAACGATGATGGGGAACCAAACGCCCATGCGTTGTTGGAGGGTCGGGATGCTCTGGAGGACATCACGGAATGGCGGGCAAAAGTAGTAGAGAAGCACCAGCGTCAGAGCCAGTCCCTGCAGCACCAGGCCCGGCCCGAAATTTTTCCGAGCAGCCGCCCATCCGTTTTGAATCACAATGTGCATATTTTTCTGAAGAACCGTCTTTGGGTACAAAAAAAGCTGAAACCGAAGTTTCAGCTTAAAGATGGTGGGCGTTGACGGGCTCGAACCGCCGACCCTCTCGGTGTAAACGAGATGCTCTAGCCAACTGAGCTAAACGCCCTTAGGGGTTTCCTTGAAAAAAATGGTGGGCGTTGACGGGCTCGAACCGCCGACCCTCTCGGTGTAAACGAGATGCTCTAGCCAACTGAGCTAAACGCCCTTTTGTTCAAAGGAGCGCACATCCTACTTATTCCGCTTTTTGAGTCAAGCGGTGAAGATGAAAAAGTTTTGAATTCTAACCAAGTACATCCTTTAGAGCATCCAGCATGATTTGGTTTTGCTCTGGGGTTCCGATAGTTATGCGAATATGGTCGGGTAATCCGTACGGGTCCATCGGACGGACAATTACCTTCCTTTTTTGCAATTCAAGGAACACGTCGCGGCCGTTTCCGGTTTTGATGAGAATAAAATTGGCTCCTGACGGAACCGTTTCAATTCCAAGCTTTGGAAGTTCGCGTTCAAAAAATTCCAATCCCTGGAAAACCATTTCGCGGGTGTTCTCCAAATGTTCGGCATCGTCGAGCGCGGCCATAGCGGCGGCCTGCGCCATCAGATTGACGTTAAAGGGCTGACGAACTTTATTCAGCAGGTTGATCAGCTCGGGATGTGCGACGGCATAGCCGATACGCAGTCCGGCGAGGCCGTAGGCTTTGGAAAAGGTGCGGAGCACGATGATGTTCTTTTTGCCGGAGCGGATGTGTTTGAGCACGTCGGGTTTCATGGCATCGGGCATGACTTCGAAATAGGCTTCGTCGAAAACCGCCACTACATGATCCGGCAGCTTTTCGATGAAGGCGTCGATGGCTTCCGGAGACACCATAGTGCCGGTGGGGTTGTTGGGATTGCAGATGCAGACCAGCCGCGTGTCTTCGGTGATGGCGGCGAGCATGGCATCGAGGTCGTGCACGTGTTCGGGCATTGGAACGCGGATGGTTTCGCCCTGATACATGGCATTAGCCAGAAAATAGACGGCGAAGGCTTCGGCGCCCATGATGAGGTTTTTCCCCTGCCCCATAAATACATGGCAGAGGAAAACAATCAGTTCGTTGCTGCCGCAACCGAAAAGAAGATTTTCCGGTTCGACATCCAGTTTTTCGGCCAGCTTATGTTTCAGGTAAAAGGCGCCACCGTCGGGATAACGGTGCATTTCGGTCAGGACGTTCTGCATGGCCTGCATGGCCAGTGGCGATGGACCGAGCTCATTTTCGTTGGATGCCACTTTTACGATTTCGGCAATATCATCAAAGCCCAGTTCGCGGGCCACTTCTTCAATGGGTTTGCCTGGCTCGTATACTCGTAAATCAGAAATCCATTCCTTAGGGTTCATGCTGTCTCCTGCGTTGAAAATTGAATGGGTCATCTTATCAATCCGGTACTGCGGATCAATGCCCAACGCAGAGAATTCGTTTGCACAAAACCCCTGATAATCCGATCCGGATTTAAGTGAGAGAAAGTTCCTTTCCCGGGAAAATACATATTGTCTATCGGTGTTTTTATCAGCTATCTTATTTTTTACGTCGAATACTGAGAATACAGGGGGGTGTTATGTTGGGCATTGAGGATCCGTGGGTCGTTCTGGCCTATGTTCTGTGCATTATAAGTGCACTGCTATGTCTCGTTTGGGGCGCCATCAAATGGAATGTTGATGACACCGTCGATGAGCCTGAAGACGAAATACGTCATTGGGCTGAAGAGGAAGATCGAGTCGAAGAAGAGCTCTAGGGGGAACCATGTCTATCTGGATGATCATCATCGTTGTCGCATACTTATGCGTAATCGCCTACCTCGGTTTCCGGGGCTTTAAATCCACCAAGTCCGCAACTGACTATATGCTGGGCGGCCGGAAGGTTCATCCCTATGTCATGGCGATGTCGTATGGAGCAACCTTTATCAGCACCTCGGCAATCGTTGGCTTCGGCGGAGCCGCCGGCGTGTTCGGGATGGGGCTGCTCTGGCTGACCTTCATGAATATTTTTATCGGGATCTTTATCGCCTTTTGGGTTTTCGGGGGACGAACCCGACGCATGGGACTGCGACTGGATGCGCATACCTTTCCCGAATTGCTTGGCCGTCGTTTTCAGTCCCGATTTATTCAGGGTGCGGCGGCGGTGATCATTTTTATGTTTATTCCGCTCTACGCTTCAGCGGTGTTGACGGGAGCGGTGAAATATATCTCTTCCCAACTCAGCATCGACTACAACGTTGCTCTGCTTCTGTTTTCGGTGATTATTGCAATCTATGTGATCGCAGGCGGAATTAAAGGCGTCATGTATACCGATGCGCTTCAAGGAACCATCATGCTTTTCGGCATGCTTGCCCTGCTTATCCTGACCTATATAAAAATGGGCGGTGTTTCCGCCGCGCACCAAAGCCTCACCGATATGGCTTCCATGGTTCCGGCCAAACTACAGGCTGGAGGCCACCAGGGCTGGACCTCGATGCCGAAGTTTGGGTCGCCGCTTTCATGGACGCTGGTCAGCACCATCATTATGGGTGTGGGCATTGGTGTATTGGCGCAACCGCAGCTTGCCGTACGTTACATGACCGTTAAAAGCGGGAAAGAACTCAACCGTGCCATTCCGATCGGCGGCATATTCATTATGATGATGACAGGCGTCGCCTTCATTGTGGGATCGCTTTCCAATGTTCATTTTCAGCAGACGCTTGGAAAGGTTTCCATTGTGGCCGCCAAGGGCGATGTGGAAGCCATCATCCCGATGTATCTCCAGAGTGCGATGCCGGAATGGTTCAGCATTCTGTTTATGCTGACGCTGATTTCCGCTGCGATGAGCACGCTCAGCAGCCAGTTTCATGTGATGGGCACGTCTCTCGGTCGTGACCTGGTTGAGGAATCAATGCATAAGAAAAAGGGAGGCAGTGGAATGCTGGCCACTCGACTGGGAGTACTTGGGGGCATCCTGATCTCCGTTTATCTCAGCTACATTATGGAACTGAAGTTCGGTAAAACCGGCACCGCCATTGTGGCGCGCGGGACAGCTATTTTCTTCGGTCTTTGTGCCTGTGCTTTTCTTCCAATGTATGTGGGAGCACTCTGGAATCGGGGCATCACTAAAGTCGGCGCTATTGCGGGAATGTTAAGCGGCGCCCTCTCCAGTATGTTCTGGATCTTTTTTGTGGAACAGAAAGCCTCAACCGCACTCCTGCTCTGCAATAAACTTTTTGGAACACGTTCGCTGGGCATTTCCATGGTCGATGGAAAAGAAGTTTTTGCAGCATCCGGTCCCATTGTCTGGGCCTATGTTGACCCGCTGATCGTTGGGTTACCGATTGCGATCATCGTTACGGTTTCAGTCTCGCTGTTTACGAAAAAAATGGCGAATGAGCATCTTGATATCTGCATGGGAACTAAATAACAAATGAAGGAAGAACTATGAAGATTAAGCAAACGACTGCCCTCATTCTGGCAACCTCCATGGCTGCCTCGTTCGCTTCAGCCGAAAGCGTTATGCAACCGTTTAATGAAAAAGGCTATGGCACCTTTTCCGGTCGCCTGCAGTCGGTCAGCATGTATCGTGACTACGACAACGGTGCCAACGCTTATTCAACCACACTGGGGTTTCTTCTGAAATATACGTCCCCGGATTGGTCCGGTTGGTCTCTCGCTGCGGCCTATAACGGCGCGGGCGTGCTCGATTCCATGGATTACGGTGAAGTTACGAATCCCGGAGACTATCTTGTCTCGAACGGCCGCATCAACGTGCTCAACGAAGCGTATGTGAACTACAACTTTTCAGATGCATCCAGCGCCACCGTTGGACGGCGGATCAACAACGCCGAAGTTTTCCGCGCGGATGATATTCGCCAAAAGTCGCGCTCCATCGCGGCGCTGCAGGCTCAGTTCAACGACGTTAAAAACTGGCAGTTCGCAGGAGGTCATGCGATTGAACAAAGCGGCATTTTGGATACGGGTGAGCGCTGGGAATTCAGGGACTATGGCAAGGTATTTGGAAAGAGCTACGACACGGATGGCGTCACCTGGGGCGAAACCACCTACACCGGAATTGAAGAACTCAATATTGCCTTCTTTGATGCAGTGGCGTGGGACGTTGCCAATCTGTTCGGGATTCGTGCCGGATATACGCTCTCGGAAAAAACTGAGATTCTCGGCTACTACCGCAATGAGTTTGATATTGGTCGCGCCGCGACATACCACGCCAATGCCGTCGGCCTTTCGCTGGTGCAGAAGGTTGGAACGGTGCGTCTGGAAGGCGGTTATTTTGGCGTGTATGGAGATGGACTTCAATTCAACCCTTTCACCACCGGCTTCAATCATGCGCTGGGCACGTCTCTCATGTTTTATACTGACACGTTTGCTGGCGGCGCGAACTCGCTCTATTTGAAAGCCACCACAAAACTGGACAGCTCAAACACCATCCTCTATACCCTGCTGCAATACACCAAACAGAATGATCAGGTGGTCTTAAAGCATGCGGGCGAGCTGGACCTGATTGCCAAACAACCCATTGGCGAAAATCTGACCGTCTGCGGGAAAGTCGGGCTGGGCTATCAGGATGGACCCGACACCTTCGCCAGCGATCTTCGCCTGTTCCTGACGTATGCCTTCTAAACGCAGATCGGCGGAAAATGGAAAAAGCGCACTCCTTGCGGAGCGCGCTTTTTGCATTTCCAGACCTTGGAAACTTCCAGAGGTTGGAACTTAATCGCTGTCGGGCAACGGCGTGCTGGTTTTGTACACCGTCGCGTTGTACACCGCAATTTGATCACCGGCCTGATTGGTCACTTTAATTCGGTAGTGCGCCAGCTTGCGGCTGGCGGAAACTTCCTTGGCCTTCGCGGTCAGGGTGTCGCCCAAGGGCGTGGCGTGGAAAACCTGAATATTGCCATTGGTCAGCAACGCCACATTTCCATACGAGTTCGATGCCGCCGCCAACGCAATATCGGCCAGCGCAAAGATGGATGCGCCATGGGTTACGCCGGCCGCATTCAAATGGCACTTTTCAATCTTCAGTTCGGCGTAGGCCCGCCCTTCACTCACTTCAGTTAATTTGACGCCGAGATGATTTCCAAGATTATCGTTCTTTCGAATCAGCTCTTTAATTTTATCCGCACTCATATAAATCTCCGGTTTCCATTTCAGTCAAAGGTCGAAAGTCAAGCAGACCTTTGACGTTCGACCTTCAAACTTTCTGACAAGAACTCCGGTTCTTATTCACCGCGTCCGAGCATAAACGCGGCTTCGTTCACCTCGTGCAGTCGTTCGGGCAATTGAGCGCGGACGGCATCCATCCACTGCTCCACCGGGAATTCCATATGTTTGCTCAGCGCGCCCAGCAGGGCCACATTCAGCGTCCGCTTGTTGGTCAGTTGGTCCACATCGAAATCGGACGGTTTCACAAGAATGCCGCCCTCTTTCAGAAAGTGCTGATTTGCTTCAACCTGATCCTCGCCCATCACAATCAGAAAATCGGCCTGTCCGGCCGAAATCATGGGGCTGAGCACTTTATCGCCAAAACGCAGGTCGGAGGTGATGGAGCCGCCGCGCTGGCTCATGCCGTGTACTTCCGCTTTTTTAACATCGTTGCCCATATCAAACACAACGCGCCCGAGAATGTCGGTACAGGTTAAAATCCCCTGCCCGCCGAGTCCGGCAAATTTTACATTAACTACTTCACTCATTTATCCCTTCCTTAGAAATTCAAAATTCCCTGTTCAATATTCGATATTTTGAGCTTCGCTCAACGGACTTTTTCACCGCGGTTGATTTTTGCATCGCGCACAACGGCCAGAATGCAGGGGCGACGCGCAATGATTACGGTTAGGTCGTTGGACGCCATGGCATCGCGGACGGCCTGCTCGAAGGCTTCCATTTCGCGGGACGGATCGAGGATGACGACCTTATCAACACCCATGGCTTCGCAGGTTGCTTCGAGGGAAACCGTTTTGCCGGATGGGTTATGATCCAGCGTTTTGCCGGTGCCCGGATGTTCCTGCAGACCGGTCATGGCGGTGGTTCCATTGTCGAGAATCACAATCACGTGACCGTATTTCGGCCGGTTACAAATCATATCGGCAACACCGGTCAGACCGCTATGCATAAAGGTTCCGTCACCGATCACACTAACCACTTTGCGCGCCTGCTCTTCCGGCAGCACGTGGCGCATCCCCAAGCCGATTCCAATGGAACCGCCCATGCAAATACAGGTGTCCATGGTTTCGAACGGCGGCAGCACACTCAAGGTGTAGCAACCAATGTCGCCGGTGATGGTGCATCCAATATTTTTCAGCAACTGGAAGCTGGCGCGATGCGGACAGCCGTCGCAGAGCTGCGGCGGTTTACCGCGCGGCGGCGCGGCTTCTTCGGAATCGTCGCCATCGATGATGCGTTTTACGCGAACTACATCGAGCTCGCCATAGCGATAGCGCTCCAAACGCGGGCGAACCTTGCCACCAGCGGCCTGCACTTCGGTTTGAATGAAGGGATCGGACTCTTCGATGATGATGCATTCTTCCACGGAATCGATGAATTCGAGAATGGCTTTCATCGGCAGCGGATAGACCATGCCCAGCTTCATCACTTTCGCATCCGGCGCGGCTTCCTGCGCATGCAGCGCGGAAACGCCGTTGGCAATGATGCCGAGTTTGCTGCTGTTTCCAATGATTGGATTCGGCCCTTCGGCATTGTTCCATGCTTCAATTTCAGCCAGCTTGGCGCGCATTTTTTTGTGCGCCGGGCGCGCGTAAGCCGGAATCATTACACGGCCCTTGATGTCGCGCTCATAATGGGCCGCCGGGACCTCTTTTGAATCGGAAGGCACCACGATGGTTTTGGAATGGCAAACCCGCGTGCTGAGTCGCAGAATGACGGGCTGGTTCCAACGTTCGGAAATTTCGAACGCCAGCTTGGTCATGTCGTAGGCTTCCTGCGAGTCGGCCGGTTCGAGCAACGGAACGCCCGCCGCGCGAGCATAGTTGCGCGAGTCCTGTTCGTTCTGGGAAGAGGCCATGCCCGGATCGTCGGCAACGGCCAGCACCATTCCGCCCGTGACGCCGGTATAGGCCACGGTAAAGAGCGGGTCGGCGGCCACATTCAGACCAACGTGTTTCATGGTGACGATGGTGCGGGTTCCTGCAAAGGCCACGCCGATTCCGACTTCGAGGGCGACTTTTTCATTTGGTGCCCACTGCGCTTTACAGTCTGCGAGCTTGGCATAGTTTTCGAGAATTTCGGTGGATGGAGTCCCGGGATATCCAACACCCAGCGCACAGCCGGCGTGTTTGGTTCCCAGAGCCACGGCTTCGTTGCCGCTCATCAGTTTTCGTTCACTGCTCATGTTTCTCTCCGTTTAATAAATCGTTAACCCAATCCGGAATACGGATGGGCGTTCCTTCGGGATTGGTCAGCGCATGAATGGTAAATCCTTCAGCGACGGGTTTCCCGGTTTCGGCCAAGGTGATGACCGTATTAAATTTCAGCCGTGCCCGCCCTGCCAGCTCGCACGTAGTTTCCAGCTGCAGCAGATCGTCATAGCCGGCGCGCCCTTTAAACCTTAAATTCGCTTCAATAATCGGAGCCATCACCCCTTCGGCTTCCCATTCGGCATAGGGCTTTCCGGCGGCGCGGGTCAGCTCGGAGCGCCCCACTTCCATCCACTCCAGCAGGCGGGAATTATAGAACGTCCCCATGCGGTCCGATTCGCTATAGCGCACTCTAAGTTCGTAAGTATGACTGGACATAATTTCCCCAAAGAAAATAAACGTACTTTTTAACCGTATTTTGAAGGGTTATCAACGAAAAGGGCGAAGGATCTTCGTATGCCCGACCTGGTCTAATCGATGATCAGCTTATGATTGGTTAATCTGGTTTTTCAAACCTCTAAATGCAATACGCCTATTGATTGACCTTTTTCTTTTGAATATTCTATCTTCAGATCTGTATTCGAAAATAGATCAAGAAATTAAAAAGAGCAGGGAGTCGTCATGAAATTTACTGTTGATCCGAATCGGTGTGTTGGCTGTGAGGCCTGTAACGGAATTGCCCCTGAGGTTTTTGAGTTTCCCGATGGCGTATCGCAGGTAAAAATGGATCCGGTGCCTGAAAATCTACAGGAAAGTGCATTGGCTGCAGAAGAAAACTGCCCTGTTTCAGCCATATCGCATCAGGTCTAGGGAGAGCCCTTCAGTTAGCTGATTTCAAATGAATCCGGATGGTCGGGGCTTTTTGATATTTAATTTAAATACGTATGGAATTGCGGTATTTAAGGGAGCAAACTTGCTTTAATTTCCAATATTCAGTAGACGTTTTAGATTCATATAACTTTACTGAAAGGCATACCATGCACGCACAATGGAACGACCGGGAAAGCCTGGTTCACCCGTCCTCTGCTCCGGACTACATACGCGAAGAACAGCTTCGCTCCCTTCAGCTTCAGCGCCTCCGCGCCATCACCAGACACGCCTATGAAAACCAGGCACTCTTCCGGGAACGGATGGATGAAACGGGAGTCAGTCCTGATGATATTCAAACGCTGGAAGATATCCGAAAGCTGCCATTCACTCAGAAAACAGATCTGCGCGATACGTATCCCTACGGCCTCTTCGCTGTTCCGATGAACGAAGTGGTTCGTTTGCATGCTTCGTCCGGCACGACGGGCAAGCCCATTGTTGTGGCCTACACCAACGAAGATATTGAGGTGTGGAAAGAGGTCATGGTTCGCTCGTTTGCGTGTGCCGGACTCCATAGCGGCGACATTATTCAAAATGCCTATGGTTACGGCCTCTTCACGGGCGGCCTCGGTGCGCATTATGGCGCTGAAGCCCTCGGCGCTACCGTTATCCCCATTTCCGGTGGCAATTCGGAACGCCAGATCATGGTGATGCGCGATTTCGGTACCACCGCGATTTGTGCCACCCCGAGCTATTTTCTACATCTGATTGAGTATGCTGAAAAAATGGGTATCAAGTGGGAAGACCTCCCGTTACGTGCCGGCATTTTCGGGGCTGAACCCTGGACCGATGAGATGCGAAAATATATCGAGGAAAAAACCGGGATCAAAGCCCTCGATATCTATGGCTTGTCTGAAATCATTGGCCCGGGCGTCGGAATGGCCTGTGAACAACAGGAAGGCCTGCATATCTTTGAAGATCATTTCATGATCGAGATTGTTGATCCGGTTACCGATGAAGCGATGCCCGATGGCGAAGAAGGTGAGCTGATCATTACAACGCTAAGTAAAAAAGCAATGCCCGTGATGCGCTACCGCACTCATGATATTACCAGTATTATTGCCGAGAAATGCGGCTGCGGGCGCACGATCCGTCGGATCAATCGCATTGCCCGGCGGTCTGATGACATGTTCATTATCCGCGGCGTAAACGTTTTCCCATCACAGGTCGAAGCCGCATTGCTGAAGGTGGAAGAAACGTTGCCGCATTATCAGATTGTTTTGACGCGTGACGGTGGTATGGATCAGATGGAAGTGCAGGTCGAAGTTACGGCCAACGTCTTTACGGATACGGTTCGAGGTGTGGAAGCCGTTCATAAACAGCTGTCCGACGCCATTGCTCACATTCTCGGCATTCGCGTGAAACTAAAACTGGTTGAACCAAACACAATCGAACGATCCATGGGGAAAGCGAAACGCGTGATCGACAATAGGCAAAATGATTAAGAGCCAAATAATTTCGTTGGATTGAAAATCTAAAATTGAATTCGTGTTCATTTGCGTTTATTCGCGGTTTTAAACAAGGAGCAACAACGTGAAACTAAAACAGTTATCCGTATTCTTAGAAAACAAACCCGGCCGGTTGCGCGAGCTCTGTGCCCTGCTGGCCGATAACAACATTAACATGATTACCATTTCGCTGGCCGATACGGAACAGTTCGGCATTCTCCGTTTAATCGTCAGCGACTGTGAGGCAGCAAAAAACATCCTTGAAGAAAAAGGATTTGTGGCAAAAATTACTGAGGTTATCGCGGTTGAGGTGAATGATGAGCCCGGCGGACTTCGCGACGTGCTGCAGGTGGAAGAAGCGGCGGGAATCAGCGTCGAATATATGTATGCCTTCACGATTAAGAGCGGGGAAAATGCCGTACTGCTTTTCCGCTTTGACGATATGGATAAGGCAGTAGATGCTCTGCAGAGCACGGGCTTTAAAGTACTCGACAGCGTTGCACTATTCCAGCGCACGGATGGCTAGATGAGTAAATTTGTTGTTGAAAACCGAATCCGGGACAAGGAGGAATCCCTATCCCGGGCCGAGCTTGAATCGCTTCAGACTTCCAGACTTCGGAAAACCATTGAGCAGGTTCAGCAGATCCCGTTTTATCAGAAGAGGTTTGCCGAAGCCGGAATTGCTCCGGGAAAAATACAGACGCTGGACGATCTGCAACGATTGCCCTTTACCACCAAAGCCGATCTTCGCGGAGAATATCCACTGGGTATGCTCGCAGTAGACAAAAAAGACGTGGCGCGCTACCACGGGTCTTCGGGTACCACCGGCCAACCGACTATGGTGGCTTACACGCAGAATGATCTAAACATGTGGTCGAATCTATGTGCCCGATTCCTGACCGGCGGAGGATTACGTCCCGAACACAGTGTGCAGATTGCATTTGGCTACGGTCTCTTTACCGGGGGGTTCGGTCTGCACTATGGCGTGGAGCGCGTCGGTGCATCCGTGATTCCGGCCGCTGCAGGCAATACACCGAAACAGATTATGCTAATGATGGACATGCAGGTCGATGCCCTCGTTTGTACACCGAGTTATGCACTGAATATTTCTGAATTTATTATTCAGAATGATATCCCCCGCAATGCGCTGAACCTCAAATATGCCCACTTTGGAGGCGAGCCGTGGACCGAAGACATGCGCACGCGCATTGAAGATGAAATGGGCATTCTCTGCTTTAACAATTACGGTCTCAGCGAAGTCATCGGCCCGGGTGTGAGCGGTGAATGTGCCGCGCGAGATGGAATGCATATTGCGGAAGATGCTTTCATCGTGGAGTGTATCAATCCGGATACCCTGGAACCGGTGGATCCCGGCGAAGAAGGTGAACTGGTCTTTACCTCGCTTAGCAAAGAAGCTATGCCGATCATCCGCTATCGCACCCGCGACATCGCCGCACTGAACCCTGAACCCTGCATCTGTGGCCGCACCCATGTCCGGATGAGCCGGGTGACCGGCCGCAGCGATGATATGCTGATTATCAAGGGCGTAAATGTTTATCCGTCTCAGATAGAGCAGGCTCTGCTACGTGTTAAAGGAACAGCACCCCACTATCAGATCGAAGTCGACCGTCCGGACCGGAAAGATGTTGTTTCCGTGAAAGTGGAAATGACGGAAGAGTCGTTCAGCTCCAGCATGAAAGATATGCAGGAGCTGAAAGACCGGATTGACCGCGCCATTCAGACCATCACAGGACTGCGCATGAATATTGAGCTGGTATCGCCCAATACGCTGGAGCGCTTTGTCGGCAAAGCCCAGCGTGTGGTTGATCACCGGTGCGGCTGACGCCGCTTGAATGTCGAAGACTGAATATGGAACAGCAGAATGATGAAGGAATATAACCTTCGGCATTCGTTATTCTGCGGTTCCTTAATCGTTCGCGAAGGGTGAGAGCTCGCGAAGGCGTTTGATGATGACCGGTAGTTTTTCCAGAACGTCATCGATATCTTCTTCGGTATTATAGCGACTCAGGCTGAATCGAATTGAGCCGTGCAACATGGACCGCGGAACATCCATGGCGCGCAGCACATGCGACGGCTCCAACGAACCGGAGGCACAAGCCGAGCCCGTCGAGGCGCAGATGCCGACATCGTCGAGCATCAATATGATGGCTTCGCCTTCCACATATTCGAAACTGATGTTGGTAGTATTCGGCAGACGGCTTTCCAGATCGCCATTGATGCGTGCCCCCTTGCAGGTGGCCAGAACTCCGGCTTCCAACCGATCGCGCAGGTTTCGTTCATGCTGTGCATCTTTTTCCATCCGTTCCATGGCCAACTCGCAGGCTTTTCCCAAACCGACGATGTAGGGAACGTTCTCCGTACCCGCGCGCCGACCGCGTTCCTGATGGCCGCCCATAATGTGCGGGGTGATTTTGGTTCCACGGCGGGCATAGAGAGCCCCGATTCCTTTCGGTGCATGCAGCTTGTGGCCGGAAATGGAGAGCAGGTCAACCGGGATATTTCTTACAGATATTGGAAGTTTACCGGCAATCTGAACGGCGTCAGTGTGGAAAATACCCCCGCCTTCTTTCACGATTGTTCCAATCTCTGGAATCGGAAAAATGACGCCGGTCTCATTGTTGGCCCACATGACAGAAGCAACCGTCTTTTTCCCGGACATGGATTTTTCCCGGAGTTTCTCCAGATCCAGGTTTCCTTTTTCGTCAACTTCGAGCGTCGAAAGGCGAAATCCTTTATCTTCGAGATAGTGGCACGGGCCAAGTACGGCCGCATGTTCAACCCGGGTGGTAATCAGGTGCGGATGGCCGCCTATTGCATCCACCGCCCCGCGAATCGCCATGTTGTCGGATTCCGAACCGCAACTGGTGAAAATGATTTCATTAGGATGCTCGGCACCAATCAGCGCCGCCACTTTTTCGCGGGCGGCATCAATCGAACGTTTAACGCTGCCGCCAAAGTTATGCATCGAAGACGGGTTGCCCCAATGCTCGGTGAAGTATGGGAGAATGGCTTCGGTCACTTCGGGAGCAACAGCGGTGGTGGCATTGTTATCAACGTAAACTGAACTTTTCATTTCCAATCCTCGGAATTTTTTCAGGCAAAATGATTTATAGGCAGAATGATTTCAGACACCTGAATAAAAAATTATTCTGCCTAAATTCTACACGGATTCTACAACGATATCGTCGGAGATGGCTTCGCGGAGCTGGGTTTCAACCACGTCTTTCAGGGTGACGGACGAAACCGGACAACTAACGCAGGCACCGACAAACTTAACCAATACCCGGTCGCCATCGACATCGTGCAGTTCCAGATCGCCTCCGTCGCGACGCAGAATCGGACGGACCTGGCGATCGATGGTTTCTTCGATCAGTTTGATTTTCTGAAGCTGAGTGAGCTTTGGCACTTCTTCTTTTTTCTGCTCTTCGCCAATGACCCGATTGATGATTTCTTCGATTTCGGGAATACACTGGCCGCAACCGCCGCCGGCTTTGCAGGCATTGGTGACCTCTTCGGCAGAGGTCAGGTTCTGCTCGCGTGCCACTTTTTCAATTTCTTTATCGGTGGCCCCGAAACAATGGCAGATGACTTCGCCGTCGATCTTCCGGTCGAGGGTCTTGCCGGTACGGTAGTTATAGATGGCCGCTTCAAGCGCTTCGCGCCCCATCACCGAGCAATGCACTTTCTGTTTGGGGAGATCGCCCAGATAGTCGATAATTTCCTTGTTGGTGATCTCTTCGGCTTCTTCGACCGTTTTGCCGATCAGCATGACCGTGAGGGCAGAGGAAGAAGCAATGGCACTGGCACAACCGAAGGTTTGAAACTTGGCTTCGGAAATCTTTTTTTCGTCGTCCAGCTTAAAGGTTAAACGAAGCGCATCGCCGCAAGCCAATGAACCGGCGAGACCGTCTCCATCGGGATTTTCAACCGCTCCGACATTACGCGGGTTCTTAAAATGATCGTTTACCTTATCTGTATATTCCCACATTTCGGATTATTCCTTTGGTCATTCTATCAGCTCAGTTCAAGCATCGCCTCGATCGAGCGGCGGGCTTTGTTGGCGGTTTCCTCGGGGACGATAATGCGATGCTGCATGTCCTCAAGCGCCCAAAGCACCTTTTCCAAATCGATCTTTTTCATGTTCGGGCACATGGCCCGATCACTGACGGAATAGAACTTCTTCTCCGGGTTTTCATTCCGGAGTCGATAAAGCAGCCCCATTTCAGTGGCCACGATAAATTCCATTTCGTCCGATTCTTTGGCGTGCGTACACATTTGACCGGTGGATAGCAGGTAGTCGGCCAAGTCGCGGATCGGCAGCGGGCATTCCGGGTGCGCCATGACTTTTGCGTTCGGGTGATCCTGAAGCTCCCGTTTGATATCCACATCGCGGATTCGGGAGTGCGTCGGGCAGTAGCCGTCCCAGATAATCATCTCCCGTCCGAGCTCTTCCTGGATGTAATGACCGAGGTGCGTATCGGGCACAAAGATGATTTCTTTATCGGCCGGTACTGAAGAAACCACCTTCATGGCATTCGATGAGGTGACACACAGATCGCACTCGGCTTTGACGGCGGCCGATGTGTTCACATAGGCAATGACAACCGCACCGGGATGTTCCGCCTTTCTGGCCTGAAGTGCTTCGGCAGTAATCATATCCGCCATCGGGCATCCGGCGAACTGGTCGGGCAGCAGGATCGTTTTTTCCGGGCTGAGGATTGCCGCGGTTTCGGCCATAAAATGGACCCCGCAGAAGACAATCACCTCTTCATCCAGCTCGGCCGCTTTACGACTGAGTTCCAGAGAATCGCCGGTAAAGTCGGCAATGGCCTGCACCTCGTCGGGCTGGTAGTTGTGGGCAATGATGATGGCACCGCGTTCGCGCTTCAGTTCCTGAATTCGTTCTTCAATAGATTGCATAGTTTTTCCTCGAAAAGCGGCGTATATAAAACGAAGACGGTCCTAAAAACAAAACAAAAAGGAGTTCAGTTCAGTTCAGTCCGCTACGAGGAAAGCGACAATGATGTTACGAATGAGGTGGGTCCGGCAATTTTCGTCGAAATTTTGAAAACGCAGGAAAGCCCTACTCTTTCATCTTCTTCGGCTTGCAGACCTTGTCTTTCTTTTTGACCACGGCACCGCATTTTTTGCATTCAAACTTGCCGTCTTTATTCTTCTGCGGATTATCTTTTTTGCAGCCCATATCAATACCTTCCAATCATTGGAAACTGAGTTTATCGCCCAGACAGGTGTCCACGAGCGTTGCGGTTTTGAGCCACCGGTGGTCCATTGGGACCAATTTTGTTCGGCCGGCCACCTCGGCCAACGGTATGGCCTCACATACATCGCCTCGAAGCCCGACCATAACGTTATATACGCCATCGGCCAGCAGCTCACCGGCTTTAGTCCCCATGCGGGTGCAAAGCAAACGGTCTGTAGCTGTCGGAGTCCCCCCGCGCTGAACATGCCCCAGCGAAGTGAACCGAACCTCAATACCTGCCGCCTGTTGAATTTCACGAGCCAGGCGGCTGGCGATGGGTTCTTCAATTAAAGAAGCCTCTTCCTTTTTCTTGGAAGCATTCTTTTTTCCGGTATTGCGGTCCTTGGGGCGCGAGCCTTCGGCGACCGCGATAATGGAAAAGCGTTTGTTATGATGGCGCCGCGCGAGTAGATGCTCGACCATATAATCCAGATCATACGGGATTTCCGGAAGCAGAATCACGTCTGCTCCGCCGGCAATTCCGGCTCCCAATGCGAGCCAGCCGGCCTTGTGGCCCATAATTTCGCATACGATGGCGCGATGATGACTGCTCGCGGTGGTGTGCAATCGGTCTATGGCCTCTGTGGCAATGGCCATCGACGAATCAAAACCGAAGGTGATATCCGTCCCGGCCACGTCATTATCGATCGTCTTGGGAAGCGTCAGTACATCGAGGCCGGCTTCATGCAGTCGCATGGCATTTTTCTGGGTTCCGTTTCCTCCAAGACACACCAGACAGTCAATAAGGTTTTTCTGTGCGTTGGCTACCGCAACATCGGTCATATCCATGACGGTACCGCCCATATCCATTTTATGGGGTTTATCGCGGCTCGATCCTAGAAAGGTTCCTCCATGCGTTAGAATTCCGCTGACGTCTTTGTCTTCAAGCGCCATGACACGGTTCTCCACCAACCCCCGGAAACCATCCTGAATTCCAATTACCTTGGTGCCTTGTGAAAGTGCGGCCTTGGCCACACCCCGTATTGCCGCATTCAGGCCGGGGCAGTCGCCGCCGGACGTCAGAATTCCGATTGTTTTAGTTTTTGTTTCAGACATAGAAAATCCTTTCGTGGAAATCTGTATAGCACTGGATACGCAGGAATTCATCACATAAAACAAGCCAAGTTGAAAACCGGAAAATCAGTCGGCCGCACGGTGCGGCTCAAAACGTGTTCTTCGATTTTTCTCGGCTGCTGCGTAGGCGTCGCACGCCTGCTGGTACAGCACTTCCTGGCTTCGTATTTCATTAGCCCCGTGTTTCACGACCCGTTCGTACGTTCCATTGGGTTTCAGCAGCCATGAACTCCGATTGTCTTCTAAATGAATGTTCAGCATGGCGATCAAACGATCGCGACACTCAGCATCTTCCACCGGAATCATCAGTTCGAGGCGTTTATCGAGATTGCGCGGCATCCAATCCGCACTGGCAATGAATACACGCGACTTCCCGCCATGATGAAAATGAATTATGCGGGCATGTTCCAGATAGCGATCAATAATACTGGTGACTTCTATGTTGGATCTGGGCTTCAGGCAACAGATGCCGCGAATATTCAAATGGATTTTCACTCCGGCTTCCGCTGCTTCGTACAGCTTTTCAGAAAGCTCCACATCCACCAACGAATTCACCTTAACGTTAACCAGAGCCTTCTTACCCTTTTTCGCCCGTTCAATTTCAAAGTCAATCAACTCCATCAGTTTGTCGCGCATATTGATCGGGGCCATGCTGATGAGATTAAAGTCGCGCGGTTGCGCATAACCGCAGAGCGCATTGAAAAACCCGGAGGCATCGTTTCCAAGGTCTGGATTGCAGGTCATATAACTGATATCGCCATAGAGTTTTGCGGTGGATTCGTTGTAGTTCCCCGTGCCGAAATGGCAGTAGCGCGTAATGCCGGTCCGCTCGCGCCGAACCACCATGCAGATCTTGGCGTGCGTCTTATAGCCTTTCACGCCATAGATTACCTGAACACCGCACTGTTCCAGATCGCGCGCCCATCCGATATTGCGGGCTTCATCAAATCTCGCCTTCAGCTCCATCAAAACAGTGACATTGATTCCATTTTCTGCAGCCCGTTTCAGAGCGGAAATAATCGCGCTGTCGGAGCTGGTCCGGTAGAGCACCATTTTAATGGCCATCGTATCCGCGTCCGCCGCCGCCTCTTCAATGAAGCGGATAACCGGCCCGAACGTTTCGTAGGGGTGATAAAACAGCAGATCTTTGCGGGCAATCTGGTCGAACATCAATTCATTAGGAACGACATCCGGCGAGGCCTGCGGCGGCCAGGCTTCCGTCTTTAATTCGTCGTATCCTTCGATGAAGGCCAGCGACATGAAATCCTTCATGTTGAGCACGCCTTTAATCGGATAGACCGCCTGTTCATTTACCGGCAAACTGCTGCAGAGAAACTTTAGCAGGCCTTTCGAAATTCCGGCCTCGACTTCAAGACGAATACAGTCTCCCGTTTTCCGTTCCTCGAGCACATCCTCCATCCCTCGCATAAGGTCCGGTGCTTCATCTTCCTGCACGGCAAAATCGGCATTGCGGGTGATGCGAAACAGCGCGCATTCCTTAACGTCAAAACCGGGGAACCAGTCGGCGGCATATTTTCGAACCACTTCTTCCCGCAGGACATATTCATATCCACTGTCCGCCGGCAGTTGGATGATGCGGGAGCCGGCACGTTCCATCGACATGACGGCATAGCAGCTCTCCTGATCTTTGGCCGTTTTTTTATGAAGGCGAACGAGCACATTCAGGCCCAGATTCTGGAGGTTGGGTATTTTTTTTCCCGAGTGCAGTGCAATCGGGGTAATGACGGGATAGAGCTCCTCCCTGAACAAATCAAACAGTACGCTTTCCTGTTCTGCGGTCAGAGCATCAATTTGAGCATGCCGGATCTTACCCTGATTCAGTGCCGGAGAGACCACATCATTAAAACAATCATGCAGCTCCTTTATCATATTATGCGAACGCGCATAAATATCGTTTAGCTGGGCCAGCGGTGTAAAGCCGGCAGGATCTTTCTTGCGCCGTCCGGCCTTGCGGGCCATGTAGAGCCCGCCGACCCGCACCATGAAAAACTCATCCAGATTCGATGCTGTGATTGCCAGAAATTTCAGCCGTTCCAACATCGGATTTTTCGGATCTTTGGCTTCTTCGAGCACACGCTGATTAAATTCCAGCCAGCTCAGTTCGCGATTAAAATAATGGGGTGTGTTTTTTGCAGCCATTGATTAGCCCTGCCTTCTTTTAGTCCGTAAAATCATGGTACGCCCGAAAACCTGTTCAAACATTTTGCCCTTGCCAACCAGTGCACGTTTTTCTGCCGTGAAATCGCCGGGGCGGTCGACTTCAACCACGACGGTCTCTTCTTTAACCGACACCTTTACCTGCTTAATGGCCTGCGTATGGGAACGGTCGAACGCATCGGCCGCCCGAAGGATTGCCGACAGCTTGTTTACAATCATCCGATCTTCGCGCAGCAGAGACTCGTAGTCTGGATGGGTCACGCGCGGAACTGCCCCGCGGTGATAACGGGCCACGAGCGAGGCCAGTTTAATGTCCTGTTCCCCCAATCCGAAAATTTCGCTGTTATCCATAATATATTTACTGTGTTTATGGTGGCTGCTGCTGCCGATAAACATGCCGATATCATGCAACTGGGCTGCAACCGATAGTATGACTTCATAGCGGGAATCCAGACGATGCTCGTTTTCCAATGCCTGGAAAATTTTAAGGGAAAGATCGGTTACGCAGTCGGCGTGAGCCTGATCCAGATTATACCGACGCCCCACTTCCCGAACGGAATGCATGATCTGTTCAACGAAATCTTCCGACCATGAGCCACCGCTGGCAGCTTCGGCAAGCAAACCATCCCGCAGGGACGCATTGCAGACATAGACGTTTTTCTGCTCAAAGGTTTTGGCAATCATGACGTAGGCAAGCAACGCAGGGCCCAGCGTCTGCGCCTCTTCGATCGGCATATGATATTTTCTCACCACCCGTTCGGTTTCCATGCCCAGAATACGGTCTGCCAGTTTCGACAACTCTGAAACTTTTATCTGGGCCACAGCCGATTCCGAGCGGTCGTCCAGAATCGATTGGGCGGCAAACCGTGCTTCGCCCCCCATCAGCAAGAGAGCAAGTTTTGATTTATCACGCTCAACTGCGTCGCGGCACTGCCGGACCCCTGCTTCAATTTCCATCCGCAGCACTTCTTGCTGGCGCGCTTTCGAGCCCACCTGTTCATCCATCGACTCACGAAGGCGGTGTGATCCCATTTTATAAATGTGCGCAAATGAAACGCGGGCATGGTCCAGCCCCAGTAATTCCGTGCTGCCCCCGCCCACTTCGGCAACCAGCAGGCGGCCCTTTCGAAGTACCTGATTTTCCTTCAGCACCGGCTGAATTGCCAGAAAGGTCAGCCGATTGACTTCGGTGCCTTCGATGACTTCGATATTGATCCCCGTTGCCATGTAGACACGATCCACAAATTCATCCCGGTTCCGGGCTTCGCGCACTGCACTGGTGGCAACAGCGCGGACATCCTTTTCCGAATCTATACCGTATTCCTTCAAAACAGCCGAAAAATTACGGATCACTTTAACTGAATCACTGATAATGCTGCGGGAGATGCGACCGCGTGTAAAGGTGTCGCTCCCGATCGCCACGCTCTGGCTCAACGTATCCAAGGTCTGGAAGGTTCCGTTTTCATAGACCTGCGCCACCACCATGCGAATGGAAGTGGAACCCAGATCAATCACCGCCTTGAGTTCAAAAACTGCATTCTGTTCTACCACATCGGGCTTAGCCATGTTTTCTCCCGTTTGATGAAAAACTAAGGATAGGATAAGAATCTGAATTCCGAAACGCAATCTTCGTTAGTGTTTAGTTAGAGCCGGTGCTGCCACACTCCGGGTTTTACAAATCTATCGCGCAAGGTCTTCCGAGTATTCGGTGTATTCCGTGGTTGAAACCTTCCAAGGTCTGGATAAAATGGGTGCTTTGATTTTCAGGGAGATGTATGGCGGAGAAGAAAGAAACACCGATGATGGCGCAGTATCGTTCGATACGGCGCGAGCTTCCCGAAGATACGATTCTCTTTTTTCGTCTGGGCGATTTCTATGAAATGTTTTTCGACGATGCCAAGACCGCATCGGATATTCTGGGCATCACCCTGACCAAACGCCACAACACCCCGATGTGCGGGATTCCCTACCACGCGGCCGCCGGCTATCTGGAACGGCTGGTTAAAGCGGGCGTGAAAGTGGCCATTTGCGAGCAGATTGAGGATCCGGCCACAGCCAAAGGCTGCGTGAAACGCGCGGTGACCCGTATTGTGACTCCGGGCACGATCCTCGATGAAGTGCAGCTGGAAGGAAATCAGAACAACTTTCTGGCGGGACTTTACCGCGACAAAAAACGCTACGGCATGGCGATGCTGGACCTTTCGACCGGAGAGTTCTGGATTGAGGAGTCGGGGGATGTACTCAGTGTGCAGTCGAACCTGGCCCGCTACGCTCCGGCCGAATGCATTGTTGCGGAAGAACAGATTGGAGATCCCGAATTTTCCGAACTGACGATGGAAGCCACCAATACACTTTTGACCGCCTGCGAGGACTGGACCTTTGAGACGGCTTCGGCCAACGACTATCTGCTGCGCCATTTTGATGTCCACTCATTGGAAGGTTTCGGATGTACGGCCATGACGGCTGCTCTGGGAGCTGCCGGTGCCGTGCTCTACTATATGAAGACCGAACTGCGGCGGAATCTTTCCCATGTTCGCAACATCCGGGTAAAAAATCCGTCTGACTACATGTTGCTGGACGAAACCACGGCGACGAACCTGGAACTGGTGGCCCCGATTAATTCCAATCGACAGGCCTATAAAGCCACGTTGCTGAATGTGCTCGATTCCACGAATACGGCGATGGGCGGCCGCCTTTTAAGGGAGTGGCTACTGCGGCCTCTGAATGATCTCGACCAGATTAACGCCCGCCACGATGCGGTTGCGCTGATGGTGAATAACCAGACCTATTTGCGGTCGCTTCGCGATGTGCTCGGTGACATTAAAGATGTGGAACGGCTGATTTCCCGTATCGGTTCAACGAGCGGGAATCCGCGCGATGTGCGGGGCATGGGCGTCTCGTTGCAGCAGATGCCGATGATCAAGGCACTCCTGAGCGGCAAAGGCACGATGCTTGAAACGCTGGGTGAAAAAATTACATCGCTCCCGGAGCTGGTGGCCCTTATCGATACGGCGATTGTCGACGAGCCGCCGATCAATCTAAAAGACGGCGGTGTGATTCGTGCACATTATCACGATGAACTGGACGAGCTCCGCGATGCCGCGGCATTGGGGCGCAAATGGCTGGCCGAGTTTCAGGCATCGGAAATGGAACGTACGGGAATCAAAACCCTCAAGGTTCGGCACAACAAGGTGTTCGGATATTATATTGAAGTGAGCAAAGCCAACGTTTCGCTGGTGCCGGAAGATTATATCCGTAAGCAGACGCTGGTGAATGCGGAGCGATATATTACGCCGGAGCTGAAAGAATACGAAAATAAGATTCTCGGCGCGCAGGAACGCTCAGTGGTGCTGGAACAGGAAATCTTTACCGAGGTGCGCCGGCAGGTGGTTGAGCATTTGGAGACCATTCAAAACAACGCGCTGGCCATTGGGCAGGTGGATGTGCTGGCGGCTTTTGCGGAACGAGCCCTTTCCAATAATTATACCCGCCCGGCGATGAGCGATGATGGTCGACTGGACATTCACGACGGCCGCCATGCGGTGGTGGAACAGATGCCGGATGCCGAGCGGTTTGTGCCCAACGACACGCGGCTGGATCGGGAAACCCATCAGCTGATTATCATTACTGGCCCTAATATGGCGGGTAAATCCACCTACATTCGACAGGTTGCCCTCATCACAATCATGGCGCATATGGGCTGTTTTGTTCCGGCGGCCAAAGCGGAAATCGGGATTGTTGACCGGGTGTTCACCCGCGTCGGGGCCAGCGATGATCTGGCACGCGGGCGTTCCACCTTTATGGTGGAGATGCAGGAAACCGCCAACATTCTGAACAATGCCACACCGAAAAGTTTGATTGTGCTGGACGAAATCGGGCGTGGCACCAGCACGTTCGACGGCATCAGCATTGCGTGGTCGGTGGCGGAGTTTCTCTGCAAAAATAAAAAAATGCAGGCAAAGACGCTGTTCGCAACCCATTACCACGAATTGACGGATCTGGCATTGATGCTGCAGAATGTCCAGAATTTCAGTGTGCTGGTGAAAGAAAAGGGAGATTCTATCACCTTCCTGCGCAAGATTGTTCCCGGCGCAGCGGACAAGAGCTACGGAATTCAGGTGGCACGTCTGGCTGGTCTTCCCGATGAAGTCATCGAGCGGGCAAACGACATTCTTACCAATCTGGAAGAAGGCGAATTCGGCGACACGGGTCAGCCGAAGATTGCAAAGAAGCGGCCGCATAAACTGAAAGCAAATGTGTCGCAATTGGATTTGTTCTGATATTCAGCCAAATCCCCACTTGCAAAAGTGTGAAGGTTCGCTTTAGCCTGTTTTATGTTTAACTAGGGAGTTGTTATGAGCAAGAAGTTATCGGGTGGATCAAATATCTACGTCATTCTCGGCCTCGTTTTTATTGCAATTGTTGGCTTCAGAACCATAAGCACTCCTGAGATATGGACCCATTTGGCGCTGGGCCAAAATAACGCTCCCATCTCCTTTATTGAGGGTGAGGGTTTTGTGAACACAACCTGGCTGTATGACAAACTGGCATACATGTTTTGGAATATGGGTGGAGCATCGCTACTGATCATCCTGAATGTTATCGGACTGCTGGCCAGCTTCATTCTGCTGATACAGGTTTCTAAAAAATGGGGAGAAGGTTTGGCGCAAGGGTTTGCGTTGCTGATCGTCGGCCACATTATTTTCCAGACTGTGGATGTCGGCCCGCAAGTGGCGATGATGCTCTTTATCTCGCTATTCCTATTTGTCCTGAACACGCAGAAGACTCCGGCCGTTCTGTTCGGTGTACTGATTCCGTTGCAGATTATCTGGGCCAATATGCACAGCTCATTTTTGTATGGACCGATTATCGTGGCACTCGCCGCCGTACAGGCCTCCCAGAACAGCAAAGGAATGAATACCCGAAAGAAAGGCCAGACACCCCAAACAGGACTCCTTGGCATTCTGGCCGTGGTTCTTTTCATTGCTACGCTGGCTAATCCGTATTTCCTAAAAATGCACGCTCAGGTTTTTGCCAGCATAAAATCACCTCTTCCGGTTTACTGGTCCTCACTCTTTATAGAATATTTCCAAATCCCTGCTTTGAAACCGCTCATTCTTTTTGTGATGGTTCTGGGAGCTGCCGGACTGATTACGCTGAAGAAAAAACTTCCGATCGTTTTAACGACTCTGGCCATCTATGGAGCATTCCTTGTTTGGACATCGCCTAAGACCGCCATGCTGTTTGCCGTGCTGGCCTTCCCGTTCATTGTGCTCAGCCTGACTTCGATCAGTGAATATCTACAAAATTCCGTTGAATCATTATTCGGAAACAATGCCAAATTACTCGCACCGGTCACGGGCGGTGTTTTAGTGATTCTTCTGGTCGTATCGGTTATTCCAATTATTGGAAACTCAGCCTATGTGAAAACCGGCAGTGCGTCGGTGTTTGGGTTAGGTGCTCAGGAAAATCTCTACCCGAATGATCTGGAAGAGATTCTCAATCATCCTGCGTTCCCCGATAAAGCCATTAACCTTGCGGCCGACGGTGGTTATCTGGCGTTTAATTACGGACGGAAATGCTTTATCGATTATCGTTCCGGCACCTACGACGACGAGGTGCTGAAAGAGCTGAATGGATTGATGCTCGGAAATCAGGATTCCTATGATGTGCTCACCGAAAAATATCGACCGGAAGCGTTCATTATCAACACCCTGACGCCGGCAGCAGCGCAGGGAATCACCACGCTGTTGCGCCGCCCAATCTGGAAACTCGCCTATTTTGACGGCACAACCGCCATTCTGCTTCAAAACAAAGAGCAGTTCATGGACATCCTCAATAATACTGACGTTCAGAAAGCCGGTCTGGTGAAACTGGAAAAAGCGCGGGCTGATTATGCAGAACTGGGCGGAAGCAGTCGCACAGGAAATCCGGCCGAGTTGATTGGGTCCGGCAAAATCTACCTCGCTTTCAATCGACCTGTGGAAGCCAAGGCGATTTTTGCTCTGCTGGTTCAAGGGCATGCCACGATTCCCGGTGCGTGGATTGGGCTCGGCAGCAGTCAGCTGATGCTGAAAGAATACGATGATGCGGTGGCTTCGTTGAAGATTGCAACCCAGCAGGCCCCGAACAACAAGTATGCCTGGGATATGTATGCTGCGGCCTGTGGGTATGCCGGTCTGACAGACGAGCGGGATGAGGCGCTCGCCAAAGCCAATAAAATCGCCGAACGCAATCAGGCAAAAGCGGAGAAAAAAGATCCGGTCGAAGAAGAAATTATTGTTCCGGTGAAAGAGCAGTCGCTACAGGACCTCAACATTCCCGAGTAGAATTTCCAATCATTGGAAAAGATATCAGGGCCGGATCTTCGGAAGAAGAATCCGGCCTTTTTCTGTGATCTGATGATCTTTCCCAAATAGGAATTCATAGGAAAACATCGCCAGGCCTCGACTATCGGAATGGTTAACGGTGTCGATCTGCTGCAGAATTCGATCGATATCGTGTTTGAGATAGATGCCCACGACAACGGATGAGCGGAATTTCTTTTTCCCAGCCGCCTTCTGCATGTTCGTCAGATAACGGTCGAAAGATTTTGAGGCGTAGTTCATCTGAACCGCCCAGTCGACCATACCTTTGCGAAGCCACAGGCCGGAATCCTGATAAGCGTGTGAACGGCCTTCAATCGGGTTGCCCATCACACTGGCAGAAAGCAGGCAGTTGTCAGGCTTTTCCATTTGCATGACATAGGAAATGTCCTGAACAACCCGCGTAACAGAATCGCGCCGAAACTCCTCTATCTGACTTTTGGTCACATCCCATCCGTATTTGTGATAAAGTGCCGACTGCGAAGCGGAATCATAGGAAAAATCGGCATGGCGATGCAGCTGCTCATTTGTTGCTTCCGGATAATGCTGCCCCGCTACCAGATGATAGTCGTGCGGGTAGCGGATATAATCGAGGTGAATCCCGGCAATGTCATAGGCACACAGCTCCTTGGCAATGCCGCGCAAATGCTCGCGGACTTCCGGCATCACGGGATTTACAAAGGAATACCATCCTGCAGTTGGAAGCATTTTATTTCCGAGCGAATCCACCATGAACCAATCAGGGTGTTCCAACCATAACTGATTGGCTTCCGCCGGCGGATCCTGAAGCCCTTTCCACCCGGGAAGCACATTCATATACGCATGAACTCTCAATCCATAGGGCCGGGCCGTTTCAATCGCCAGCGCCAACGGATCCCAACCGGGATCTTTTCCAAGGTTTGGAAGTTGATAATCGGAAAGCTCATACGCCCACGGCTCCAGCGCACTGTCGTAAAAAGCGGTGCCGTTACCGCGGATCTGAAAAAAGACATCCGTAAAGCCGGCGGCACCGACATTGTTCATAATGGATCGAACATCATCTGCGGTGGAATAATCAAAGCGCGTTACCCAAAGTGCCCGGATCGGCGGCAGCCGGGGAGCAGTAGGTTTTACCAAAACAAACAGAACAGCCACCAGAGCGGTGACTGCAATCAATACGGCAAATAGTATTCGAAATCGTTTCATGGGATTCAGGAAGTGCAGATTCCAGACATTGGAAATTTACACTACCGTTCACATGTTCTAATCTTTTACTGCGATTACATGAAAGGAATTTATGAAGTATAAACGTATCCTCTTGAAGATCAGCGGTGAAGCGCTTCAGAATAAAGAGAAAGCCCTGAACCACGATCCGGAAATTCTGTCCAAAGTGGCGGCTCAGTTCAAGCAGATGCTTGATCAGGGAGCTGAGATAGCTGTGGTAGTTGGTGGTGGTAACATTTTCCGGGGGCTGGCTGGCTCAGACACCGGAACAGATCGGACGACCGGTGACTATATGGGCATGCTCGCCACCGTCATTAACTCGATGGCCATCCAAAATGCCTTGGAAAACGAAGGTATTGAAACCCGTGTGATGACGGCTATTACAATGCCGGCCATTGCCGAGCCCTTCATTCGGCGAAAAGCGGTACGCCACCTTGAAAAAGGGCGCGTGGTTATTTTCGGAGCCGGAACCGGCAATCCGTATTTCACCACTGATAGCGCCGCAGCGCTGCGCGCATCGGAGATCAATGCCGATGTGCTGATGAAAGCCACGAAGGTGGACGGCATCTATACTGCGGACCCGGTGAAAGATCCGACCGCAACACGCTTTGAAAGCATCAGTTATCAGGATGCCCTTTCGCGGCAGCTCAAGGTGATGGATGCCGCAGCCTTTTCGCTTTGTATGGAAAACGACATCCCGATTGTCGTATTTGACTTTTTTAAAGAAAACGGAATGGTTGAAGTGTTCAACGGAAAAAACTCCGGCACACTGGTTACCCACGGATAAGACGAGGACGAACAATGACTGACGAAGTACTATTAGAAACAATCGATAAAATGGATAAAACCGTTCAGTTCCTTCAGCAGGAGCTCACGGGACTACGCACCGGCAAAGCCAACCCGGCCTTGGTCGATACCATTACGGTCGATTATTACGGAACCCCCACCCGCCTGCGCGATATCGCCAATATTTCAACACCAGAGCCACGTTTGATTGTGGTCAATCCGTTTGATCCCTCTTCACTGGGGCTGATCGAGAAAGCAATCGTTGCCGCGAATATCGGCATTACGCCGATGAACGACGGCCGCCTGATCCGAGTTCCGATTCCCGAGCTGTCTGAAGAGCGCCGTAAAGACATGGTTAAAATGGCCGGGCGCACCACCGAAGAGCAGCGGGTTTCCGTACGTAACATCCGCCGCGATGCAAATGACCAGATCAAAGGGCTGCAGAAAAACGGCGACATCACGGAAGACGATCGCGACAGCGCACTGGATGAAATCCAGAAATCGACCGATGAGCACATCAAAAAAATGGATGACATGCTCGCTGCAAAAGAAAAAGATATTATGGAAGTTTAGAGATTTTCGATTGCGGATTTTCGGTTTCCGGATCTGCGACAGCTTTACACTAAAGACCAATGCCGGACGAGTTCCGCAAATCGGCAATCGAAAATCGAAATTTAAAAATTACAAGGAGCGTAGCGACTCACATGAAACCGAAAGTGTTGGTCGGAATTACAGGCGGCGTTGCTGCCTACAAAGCAGCTGACATTGTCAGCCAGCTCGTCAAAGCCAATTGCGATGTACGGGTCATTATGACTGAATCGGCTACAAAATTTGTGGCCCCGTTGACCTTTGCCGCCCTTACGCAGCAAAAAGTGCTCGCCTCTATTTTTCCGGACACCAGTTCCGGCGGAATGGATGTAATTTATCCGCATCTCTATCCGGCCTCGGAAGCCGATGCTTTTATTGTGGTTCCGGCCACGGCCGACATTATTGGAAAAATGGCCCATGGATTTGGTGACGACATTGTTTCCTGCAGTGCCCTCTCGTTGAAAAATGACTGCAAACGCATCTTCTGCCCGGCCATGAACTTTCAGATGTGGGAAAACCATATCGTACAGGATAATGTGCGAAAACTGCTTCACCACGGGTGGCATCAGGTCGGGCCGGAAAAAGGACGCCTGGCCTGTGGAACATCCGGGTACGGACGCCTGAGCTCCCCGACTGTCATCTGCCAGATTGTGCTCAACTCTGTTTTTTAATGAGCCGTCGCATTCTCATTCTTTCGGGGCCCACGCACGAATATATCGATCCCGTTCGTTTCATTGGAAATATCAGCAGCGGATTAATGGGCAAGGCCATCGCAGAAGAAGCCATCCGCCTGCAGTATGAAGTACAGTTTGTGACCGGTCCGGTTGCAGCGCCCCATCTTCCAGACCTTGGAAATGCGGGATCGATTCATCCCGTGATCAGCGCCGCAGAAATGCTGCAGGCAGCCGCCGGTTTGTTCCAATCCGCGGACGTCATCATTTTTGCTGCAGCGGTGGCGGATTATACGCCGGTGGAAAAAAAGACGGAGAAGATGGCCAAGTCGAGCGATGATCTTATTCTGAAACTCAAAGCAACGGCCGATATTGCAAAAACGCTCTGCGCTGATAAAACGCCGGATCAGATCGCTATTGGTTTTGCGCTGCAAACTTCGGAAGGCGAAGCAAATGCCCGACGTAAGTTGGAGAGCAAAAAACTGGATGGGATTGTGCTCAACACTCCGGCAACACTGGGCGCCCAAACCGGTACCTTCAGTTTCCTGGCGTTGGAAAAAGGTCAGTTCGAACACTGGGGCTGCATTGGGAAATCAGCGTGCGCATCGCGAATTTTCCAGGCATTGGAACTGCTGTAAATAGACCGAATCGCCTTAGCCAAATAGTTTGCGGCGGGTGGCTTTCAGATTATCCAGCACTTCATCCGGCACGCGAAGTTTTCCGAAACCCGTTCCAAGATTCAGATCCGGCGTGTTCTTTCCGTGGTAATCCGTTCCTCCGGTGCAGACGAGTCCCATTTCATAGGCCCAGCCTTTAAAACGGTTTATGTTTTCCGGATGGTGCTCCGCGTAGTGCGCTTCAATACCGCCAAGCCCGATTGCTGCCAGTCCTTTCACCAGCCCTTTAAGTTGATCCATCGGCAGATACAGGGTGGCCGGATGAGCCAGCACAGAAACCCCGCCAGCCTGATGAATCAGTTCAATACATTCACGCGCGGAATATCGGTATCGTTCCGCATAGGCCGGCCGTCCCTTGGCAAGCAGGAGGTCAAAGGCCGATTTCTTATTCTTAACCAGTTTTTTGTCCACCAGTGCGCCGGCAAAATGCGGGCGACCAATCACATCGGCCCCGGCTTGCTCCACCACATCACTCCACATCAGGCGATAGCCCAGCTTGTTGAGCTTTTTAAGGATTTCCTGATTTCGTTCGTCGCGCCCTTCCCGGACCGTATCGACTTTTTTCAATAAAGCCTCAGACGTATGATCGATGTAATAGCCGAGAATATGCATCGTGCCACGTTCGCACTCTGCACTCAGCTCAATGCCGGGAACCGCTTCCACGGTGGAGTCAACCGCCGCATCAAGCAGCGGAATAACGCCTCCAACGGTATCATGGTCGGTTAACGCCAGCGCCTTGAGCCCGCGCTCTTCGGCCATTTGTACCAGTTCGGCAGGTGTATTGGTGCCGTCTGAATAAATTGAATGTGTATGTAGATCAATCATCGAAAATCCTAAATAAAAATCGCTTCCACTATACGGACGGAACCCGAAATCGCCAAACGAGTATTAGTTAAATCGCCTCGCAGGCAAAATGAACCCTGTTTATGATGGAGTATAACTCTCATTTCGTTCGGTTTGGGTTGCGCAGATTATGCTGGATTCGTAAAGTGCCCCCGTTTTAGTAACCAATATAAACTCGAGGAGAAAAAATCATGACCCCAGCAGCCACCAAAATTGAGCTTCCAGGCATTGAAAAATTTAAATCAGGGAAGGTTCGTGAAGTCTATGACCTTGGCGATCAGTATCTCTTTGTGGCCTCAGACCGCATTTCTGCGTTTGATGTGGTGATGCCCGACGGGATTCCGGATAAAGGGCGCGTTTTGAATATGATCTCCAAATTCTGGTTCGACCGCACGGGCGACGTAGTTAAAAACCACATGATCTCCACTGATGTTAACGACTTTCCGCCGGAACTGCAGAAACACAAAGAGTTGCTGAAAGGGCGCTCCATGCTGGTGAAAAAAGCGGAACTCCTGCCGGTCGAATGTATCGTCCGCGGCTATCTGATCGGCTCCGGTTGGAAGGAATATCAGAAATCCGGCACCATCGGCGGCATGCCGCTACGCGCGGGCTACGAAATGGCCGGCAAGCTCGATGAGCCGATCTTTACCCCGTCCACCAAAGCCGATGAAGGCCATGATGAAAATATTTCCTTTGAGCAGATGAAGGAAATTGTCGGCGAAGAACTCGGCAACAAGCTGAAAGATATCAGCCTGAACCTCTATAAAACAGCCGCAGACTACGCGCTCACCAAAGGCATCATTATTGCCGACACTAAGTTTGAATTCGGCATGATTGACGGTGAGCTGATTTTGATCGATGAAGTCCTGACGCCCGACAGCTCCCGCTTCTGGCCGGCCGACACCTATAAGCCGGGCTCCTCCCCCTTCTCGTTCGACAAGCAGTTTGTGCGCGACTATCTGGAAACGCTGGACTGGGATAAGACCTATCCCGGCCCCGTCATCCCGGAAGAAGTGCTCATGCAAAGCCGTGCCAAATATCTGGAAGCATTCAAACTGCTGACCGGCGAAGAGCTCGAAGTATAAATTTTATCCACAGATTACTCGGATTTCATAGATTTTCTAATCCGGGTAATCGGTGCAATCTGTGGATCACTTATGAATGCTCTTCTGGAAAGTTTTCTGGATTACATCTCGCTGGAACGCGGGCTGAGCATCAATACGCGGAAAGCGTATGCGGATGATCTCAGCCAATTCCTGAGTTTTCTGGATCAGAAAGGCGTTACCTCTTTAAACCAGGTCAGCCGTAAACAGGTGCTTGATCATCTGATGGCGATGAAAGGTAAAGGGATGTCGACCAATTCGATTTCCCGCCATCTGGTTTCTATCAAAGTTTTTTTCCGTTATCTCCAGCAGGAAGGTTTGCTGGATAAAAACATAACGGACACGATGGATTCTCCCAAACTCTGGAAAATTCTGCCGGACACCCTCTCGGAAAAAGAAGTCGATCTATTGCTGAAGGCGCCCAATATGCGAAAACCGCTGGGTGTGCGCGATCGGGCCATTCTGGAAATGTTCTATGCTTCCGGACTGCGTGTGTCGGAACTGGCCGGGCTCCAGCTCTCGGACCTGCATATCGACGACGGCTACATTCGTGTGATCGGCAAGGGCCGAAAAGAACGCGTCATTCCAGTGGGCAAAGAGTCTACCGACATTCTCGAACGCTATCTCGAGGAGGTTCGTCCCCTGCTCTGCGAAAACCCGCATCTTCAAAACGTATTCGTTTCAAAACGCGAAACCGCGCTCTGCCGTCAGCGACTCTGGCAGATTATAAAGAAATATACAAAAGATGCGGGGATCATGAAAAACGTGACGCCGCACACGCTCCGTCATTCGTTTGCGAGCCACCTGCTGGAAAATGGAGCGCCGCTTCGCGTCATCCAGGAAATGCTGGGCCATGCAGACATTGCCACCACCCAGATCTATACCCACGTCAATCCCGAGCGCCTGAAGTCGATCCACCAGGCATTCCATCCGCGGGCGTAGATTCAATTCTGGAGTCAAAGTTTTGGAATGCGGTGGAAACGACGAAGGAGGCGACGCCGCTCTTACCGCCGAACAACCCCACCGCACTCCAAATTATTTTTCCAAGCTTCCATTCCTGCGGCAAATCACTATTCTTTTTTGATTACATTGAAATATATTTCAGGCATTCCCGTTTAACATAGGTTCCAATGGCACATTTTAAATACATAGGTCGGTCCAAAAAAGGCGAGCGAGTGGAAGGCGTGGTTGAATCGAATGATCGCGCCGGGGCCGTTCGTGTCATCGAATCCATGGGCCATATTCCGGTTTCCGTTTCAGAAACAACCAAAACGGTAAAACAGGAGGCCGACGGCGGCAAACGATTTAAGTTTGAACTGGGCTTTAAACGCAAAGCGAAAATGAAGGTCCAGGACCTATTGCTCTTTTCCCGGGAACTTTCCGACCTGGTTGCCTCAGGCATGACCATTGGACGGGCCTTGCACACGTTGGCGGCCCGGAAAGATGAATCAGCGGTCGGGCAGATTGTAACGATTCTGCGCGATGAAATTGTGCAGGGAACGTCGCTTTCCGATGCACTCGAACTTTTCCCGACGACCTTTTCTTCGCTCTACGTAAATCTGGTCCGTGCCGGAGAAGCGTCCGGTAACCTTCCGGGTGCGCTCGAAAATATCTGCATTCACTACGAACGCGTACATGAGGCCAAAGGAAAAGTGGTTGCCGCACTGGTCTATCCGATGATTGTACTGATTGTCGGCGGTCTGGCCGTGATTTTCCTGATGGCCGTGATCGTCCCTAAATTTGCCGTCACTTTCGATGAGATGGGTGCCGAGCTTCCGGGGCCCACGCTGGCATTGATGGCGATCAGTAATTTCGTGACGAGGTATGGAATCATTGTCGCCGCCGTTATTTTTGCGGGAGTGATTGGATTTAAAAAATGGGTTTCCCATGGTCAGGGCCAGAAAATATGGCATCGGACACAGTTGCGGATCCCCATTTTGGGAGACATTATTACAGCCAATGCCTATGCCCATTTTTCGAGAACCTTCGGCACGTTGCTGCGTAATGGGGTCTCGGTTCTTCCAGCCCTTGGAATTGTACAGAAGACCATCGATAACGTGGTTATTTCGAGCGAAATCGGTAAAGCCCGCGAGCGGGTAACCGATGGAGCAAGTATTTCCAAGCCGCTGGCGCAGGGAAAAATCTTCCCGCGTCTGCTGATCGATATGCTGGCGGTGGGCGAAGAGACCGGCGATATGGCCGGCTGCCTTACGCACATTACCCGGCGCTATGATGCGGAACTGGACCGCATGGTACGAACGTGCACGACCGTGCTTGAGCCGTTGCTGCTCGTATTTGTGGCACTGATTGTGGGCGCAATTGCAGTCAGTCTGCTCTTGCCCGTACTGACACTCACTGACAATCTTCATATATAATCAACGCAAGGAGAGATTCCCATGAATACCAAGAAACAAGAAAAACTAATGAGTCGCCGCCGCTCAGGTTTCACCCTGATTGAAATTCTGCTTGTTGTCGTGATTATCGGCATTCTGGCCGGTATCGGTATCCCGGCGCTGAGCGGGAAATCGGAAAAAGCAAAATTTGCTCAGGCGCAAGGTAATATTAACATGCTTTCCATGGGCATCCGGGAATACGAAATCATGAACGGCGATTATCCTACGAGTCTTGAAGGGCTGCTGGACGAATCCAAAGGCGGTCCATTTCTTGAAAAGAAATCAATTCCGAGTGATCCTTGGGGAGCCCCCTACACCTATGCCGCTCCGGGGTCTCATAACACTCACACCTTCGATCTTTCCTGCACGTCTCCCAAGGGCACCGTTATCAATAATTGGGACTAAATACTTCTTCCAATGATTGGAACCCCGTCAAATCAAAGCGGCCCGTCGAAACAAAAACGGCGGGCCGGCTTTACATTAATCGAAGTCATTCTGGTGGCGGTTGTCATCACGATCATTACCGGCATTGCATTTCCGTACTTTGCCGGATCGTATAAAGGAAATAAACTGCGCCTCTCCGCCCGCACCATCAGCCGAATGGCCCGCTATGCCCGCAGCATGTCGATTATGCGCGAAAAACCGCTGACGCTGGTACTGAATCATGAAACGATGGAGGTGTTTCTCGGAGAATATGAACAACAATCGGACACCGCCGATGGAGAGCTTGATCAGAGTGTGCTAAAACGACTGGGTTATGTAGATGAAGGAGGATCTTCTGACACGGGTGGCATCGAAAAAGAAATCCATAAATTTCTTCCGGACGGCCTTTCCGTAAAGCTTTTCGATAAAGACCGCACCGAAGAGGATGTTTTGCATGAAAATCTCTATATGATACGCTTCTATCCTAATGGACAGTGCGACTGGTTTGAAATGGAACTTGAGGATAACCGTGGTGTAAGCATTCATTTGGAAAATGATCCGATTTCGGGTAAAATCAAATCTGAATTCATGCAATAGAGACGGATGGGTCCCGTTTGATAAACTGCTGAGCAAACGTCACGCATTACAGACATACTTATTAAACTATGGATATTTCGGACATTGAATGCATTAACGCCTATTTGTGCGGAGATTCCAATGCGCTTGAACCGCTGGTGGAAAAGTATAAGCGTCCGCTTTACTCCTTTATTCTGAAAATGACCGAGGGCCGTGAAGACACCGATGAAATTTTTCAGGAAACCTGGTTCCGGGCCCTGAAAAATATTCACAAGTTTCGTCACAAAAACTTTTTAAACTGGCTGTTTCGAATTGCCCATAATCTGGTGATTGACCGGGCCCGCCGGAATAAGAAAAACATTTCCATGCAAAGTGCGGTTGGTGGTGATGACGGAACCTCAACACTGGAAGAGCATCTCCCGGCTCCGGGCATTTCTCCTGCCGAGGAATCCGGTGGAACCATGCTTGGACAACAGATCGAAGAGGCGGTAGAAACTCTTTCTCCGGAGCAGAAAGAAGTTTTCCTGTTAAGGATGTACGCAAATGCATCATTTAAGGAAATTGCGAAAATTCAGAAGTGCTCAATCAATACTTGTTTAGCTCGCATGCAATATGCGCTGGGTAATCTGCGTTCTATATTGAAGGAAGAGTACGATGAGTTGCAGGAGGCCATGTCATGAAATGTAAAAATGCTGAAAAATGGATACTTTTACAGGATTCCGGTGAACTGCCGGCCAAACACGCAAATGCGCTGGCAGCGCATCTACATGACTGTAAAGCATGTCAGCTGTTTCAATTTTCCCTCATTGAGAGCCAGCACACCTTCCAAACTCTGGAAGAACCTTCGGCTACTTCTCTTCAGAATGTACTGCGTGAAGCCCGGCTGAATGCCCCGGTAAAAAAGCACATTTCCCTCTGGGGACTCAAGCCGGCGATTGCGACGGCGGCATCATTGGTCATTGCTCTCGGCGTTTTCTTCAGCACCTTCGGTTCGGATAAGGTTGGAATGGAGCTGGTTTTCACGGAAACACAGTTGCTTGATTCGAGCGATCAGATATCGAGTGTCATGTACAGCGGGCTCTCCGATGACGATCTAGCATTCAACTTCCTCATGACCTACGAGGACTCCTACGCGTCACTTTAGCGGGATATGGAACGGTATCGTTTTCTTTCCTCGATGCTAAGTGGCTTGGTGAGTGGTTTACAGCCAATGGCTTCGAGAATTCGGCGGAACATAAGACAAGCCCAGACATAGGGAGTGCACCAGATCCACGGTAAAAAAGGTTCGGTTACGCTCAATATACCTACCAGTCCCAAAACAAGTACTATAATCAAACCGAACCAGATTGCCGGCCTCTCCGGGTTCTTTTTCAGACAGTTCAAGGGTATGAAATATAGAAGTGCTCCGAGCGCTGAAATACTCCATTCTGCATTTTCGGCAAAAGCTCCGTACCACGCCATCCCCACAGTAATGAGGGCATGTATCACCGCGAAGGTCGATAACATTTTTTCACGGGGGGGCACGCTCCAGCGACCAAAAGAATGAAATATCATCACAAAGTTCGGCAAATCCTCTTTGCTGCTGTTTAGAAAAGCAAAAATCAATTGAGGAATAATGGCCCACTGAGCGAATATACGTGGCCCTCCTGCTATCAAGAGCAGTATGAGGCTGGTCAGAAATAAATAGAATTGCAGCTGAATCAAACGTTCAATTTTCTCCAACGGTCTTGTAGTCAGCCAAGTTGAATACGATGAAAGGTTGTAAAAAAGCGAACTGTTCTTCATCAATGCTTCCCGTAAACCTTTAAGAGCCACCCGTTCTTTCGGATTAATTTGCAAAGAAAGTTTAAAAGATTCAAGCGAGCGCTTGTTCTCCTTCTCTCGAAGTAGCACCCAGCCATGAACAGCATGCGATCGGGATAGATCCGGATTGAGCCGAAGAGATTCATCTATACATTTCCTTGCATCATTTACACGATGCATATGTACGAGTATCAACGCCTTCAATGCATAGCCGGTTGCATTTTCCGCATTAATCAGTAAAGCCTGGTCAACCGATTCCAATGCGAGACTGTATCATTGAAGGTTCAACTCGCACATAGATTTAAGATTAAATATATCTCCGCTCTCTGTGTTTAACCTCACAGCCTCATTTGCGGCGGATAATGCATCTTCATCTCTTTCCATCCAAAGCATGCACATCGCTTTGTTTTCAAAATGAAAAGATGCATCGGGTTCGAGCGAAATCGCTGTTTCTACAGACCTTTCAGACTCTTCAAAAGCACCCCAGCGGCAAGAGCGCGGCCAAGCAGCGAGAGTGCACAGGCATTCGCGGGGTTATTGGTGAGGATTTTTCTTAAATAGAGCTCTGCTTCATTGAACTTACCAAGTTCAAATAATATTGCGATTCGGCCATAGTCTAAATGATCTGACATCGTATTTTATCAAACCCTTTAAGCCCTATTAGATATAAAAACCTGTACCCAGCTATAGAGAAAACAACCCAAAAGATAGATCGTCAGAAATTCTACATTTGATTCCTTTCTAAATGATGAGACCAAAGAGTAAATCCCGCAAAAACCGATAGCCGCAACAAATAACCCGACTTTAATACGTTGAGGCCCGGGAGGGTTTCCAAAAAGACCGGCCAACGGAATCATAAACAGCAATCCACCCAAAGCCCCGCCAATCAGGTTAGGTATGTTCAGCGCTATTCCACCAACTGCCATTGCTGCACAGGCAAGCAAAAGCCCGCCCACCCAATTTGATGCAATCTTTTCATCAGCATCCAATGCGTGTTTTCCAATCGGGTGGACCCTGAGAAAAAGATTGCACAACGGGGACGCAGTCCATGTAAGGAATACAAAACACACATATATGCCAAGCAGGCCATATACGACCGGTTGGGCTGCCGGGATATTATGCCCAGCAGAACGAAGAATCCGACTGCCGAAATAAAGTCCCAGAATGATCCCCCATCTCGCCTTGGGAGGCATTGATTGCAACCGGAAGAAAAAGTTAAGAATCCATCGGTACACCGGAAGCTTCGCTTTCAGGGCCTGTACAATACCGGCTTTCGCCGATTCGTTCCCTGGATCCAGCCTTAAAGCTTCAGTAAAAGATTCCAAAGCGAGTTTGACCTGATTGTCTCTAAGCTTTGCCCAACCCATCTGGGTATGTGCTGAAGCATTATCCGGATTAATCTTCAACGAGGATTCAACGGTCTCAGCGGCCTCCGATGCCCGGTTCATTTGATTCAGAATATTTGCCCGTAATGAGAGATAATCATCATCTTCGGGATTAATCTGTAATGCTTTAGATATGGACTCCAACGCATCAATGTGAGCATGTTTATTGAGTTCCACTGCTGCCTTAAGATAGTGGAGATGATCATCTTCCGGCTCGAGTTCAATAGCACTGCGGAGCGCGGTCATGGCCGAATCGTTATCGCCTTTAACCATGTATACCTGGGCAAGAATCATCAGGTTAAACGCATCGTGCGGATCAATACTGATTGCATCCTTTGAAGCCTGCAGTGCCGCAACGAGTTTATTCTGATCCATTAACGCCCGGGCAAGAAAAGCGAGAGCCCGGTCATCATCGGGATTCTGAGCGAGCCAGTTCCTCAGCTCCTTTTCCGCATCAGAAGGCCGCTCGCGGGCCATCAATAAGTTAGCTTTTTCCAGCACACTCATTTGATTTTGAGATAGTTGACGATATCATCATATGCGCCAGCCTGATTTGCATAGACCGCATGATTTTTGGCTGTTGCAAACCACTCTTTAGTACTGGGTTTCAGCTTCTTGGCTGCCTTAATAAAATCCTTCTCAGTGATATTCTCAACTCGTCCTTTTTTGAGCGACAGTTCCAGTTTACTTTCAATGGCCTGCTGGATGACTGCATCAAGATCAGCTCCTGAAAAATCAGGGCACCGCTTGGCAACAGCAGCTAAATTGACAGAATCTACCGGCTTATCCCGAAGCTTGAGATCGATAATTTCTTCTCTGGCAACTAAGTCCGGCGGCGGCACAAACAATACCCTGTCAAACCGGCCGGGACGACGGAATGCGGTATCTACGTGCCAGGGAGTATTTGTTGCAGCAAGTATGAGCACGCCCTCGTTATCGCCGTTGGTTCCATCCATTTCTGCAAGAAACTGGTTAATAAGGTGGCGTCCTCCACTCTGGCGCATATCAGAACGACTGGCTCCCAGCGCATCCACTTCATCAAAGAACAGAATCGCGGGAGCATTGCGTCGGGCCATCTCAAACAGTTCGTGCAGATTCCGCTCACTGCTGCCAATCCACATATCCAGAATGTCATGAATTCCAACAGAGATGAATGCAACGCCGGCTTCTCCGGCCGCCGCTTTGGCCAGATATGTTTTCCCGCATCCAGGCGGTCCATACATCAGAATTCCGCCGCCGGCTTTTTTACCATATGCTTTATAAATCTCAGGGTTCCGGATCGGCTCGATAATCTTCAATCGGATCTCATTTTTCAGATCTTCCATCCCGCCAACGTCATCAAACGTTATTCGAGGTTTTTCAATTTCAAGTGAGCTTTCAGTTCTTCAAGCGTATTGATTGGTTTTTCACAGGCAAAGTTCCGGCAGATATACACCGTCGGTTTTCCATCCACCTGTTTCTGTTCCTTTGTAAACGGGGCCAGTTTTTCTAATGATTCTGCATTTGCGGTATCTTTGAGCAAAATCACCTTGCCGGGTTTATAAACCGATTGAATGTATTGCAGCATCGCTACTGTTTCAGGATCGGACTTTTCTCCGACCACGACAAGCTCTACCGTTTCGCCCACAGCAAATTGAAGACCGATCAACGCCTGGGAAAAATTGGAGGGCGAGCGGTTGATCATTCCGCTGAAGGCTTTGCCCGTCTCAACCGCCTGTTCTTCCAGATCCGACCGACCGGTAAGGCGTGCCAATCTCAGCAGATTGTACAATTGAATCGAATTACCGGAGGGAATGGCTCCGTCATACAATTCTTTCGGACGCACAATCAGCTCTTCAGCATCATCCGCTGTCATGAAATAGCCCCCTTTGCCTTCATCAAAGAACGACAGATTCAGGATATCATTATACTTCAGCGCCGTTTCCAGATATTGGAAATCCAGGGTGCTTTCATAGAGCTCCAACAGGCCGAAGGTAATGAAAGCATAATCTTCCAATTGCCCGGGTACGGCTTTATGTCCATCCCGCCACCGGTGCCACAGGGTTCCGTCGGGTTGCTGCATTTCGGTTTCCACAAATCGGTTGGCCCGTATGGCAGCCTCGGTATATTTTTCATTATTGAAGGCACACCCTGCCTTGGCAAAAGCCGCCATCATTAATCCATTCCAATCGGCCAGCACCTTTGTATCTTTCAGCGGATGAATTCGCTTATCACGAACTTCAAACAGTTGCTTTCGTGGTGCAGATATTCGGTCCGCATCGGAAACAGAGAGCAATTCCGCGAGATGCGGAATATTTTTCCCATTCATCTGCCCGGTTGATTCATCCCTGAAATTTCCAGACTCGGACATGTTCCAGACATTGGAAACAAATTCAGCTTCGTCACCGAGAATGGCAGTCAGTTCTTTGGTATCCCAAATATAGAAAAGACCTTCTTCACCTTCCGAGTCGGCATCTTCAGCTGAATAGAAGCCACCTTTGTCTGTTGTCATATCGCGCAGTACATATTCCAGAATCTCTTCCGTCACCTGCTTGTAAAGCGGCTTTCCGGTTAACTCATAAGCTTCGGTGTAGGCAATCGCCAGCAGGGCCTGGTCGTATAGCATTTTTTCAAAGTGCGGCAGTAACCAATCGTTGTCGGTGGAATAGCGATGAAAGCCGAAACCGACCTGATCGAAGATTCCTCCCATACGCATTTCCTCCAGCGTATGCTCGACGGCCTTGATTCCCTCGGCTTCACCCTGACGCAGCAGGAAAACCAGCCGGTGCGGTGTTGGAAATTTAGGTTGCTGCCCGAACCCGCCTTTGCGAGGATCATATTGTTCCATTAATTCCGAATAACCCTCCGCCAGCAGGTTCGGGCTCAGTTCAGCACCGGAACCGGTGGCATTCTGTTTGGCCAAGACATCGGTAATCTGATTCGAGGATTCGTTAATTTTATCGCGCTGATCTTTCCAGGCTTTGGAAACTCGGGGTATTAACTGGCGCATTCCAATCCGCCCGTAACGCTGGTCCGGCGGGGTATACGTGGCCGCATGGAACGGCTTTTTGTCGGGCGTCATAATAATCGTAAGCGGCCAGCCGCCCTGCCCGGTCATCATTTGAGCAACGGTCATGTAGATGTTGTCAATATCCGGCCGCTCCTCGCGATCGACCTTTATGCAGATAAACGCTTCATTCATCAGACGGGCAATTTCTTCATTCTCAAACGACTCGTGTTCCATCACATGACACCAGTGACACGTCGCGTAGCCGATCGAGAGAAAGATGGGCTTATCCTGTTGTTGTGCCGCGTCAAACGCCTCGTCGCCCCACGGATACCAATCCACCGGATTGTGGGCATGCTGCAAAAGATACGGGCTTTTTTCTTCTGCCAGGCGGTTTGTGAAAGAGTGCATTTTGGATTCCTTTAGGTTTTCTGCGTGGGTGTTAAACGAAATAAACAGGCTGAGACCTATGAATAAGTTCCTCATGGCCCACGAATATAGTACCGTTAAGGTTTTATAACGAGCGGTGTTTATGGATATTTTAAAAAAGACTGAAGTTGAATAATTAGTTGTAAATCCGCTTGCGTAACCTGTGCTGTATCCGTATATTCCGCCGCTTAATTAACCGGAAGTCCCGGTTAGAAGCGAAGGCCGCCTGCTACCTCGGGTGTGTCAAAGCGGATTGTTTATAAATAGAGTAAACTATAAGGAGAGGTAAAATGGCTGATACATTCACCAAGACTATCGCTATTGCCGACCTGCTTGACGCAGGCCTGCATTTTGGTCACCAGACCAAACGTTGGAACCCGAAAATGAAGCGTTATATTCACGGCGCTAAAAACGGGATCTACATCATTGATCTGAATAAAACCCTTTCGCAGCTTGAGCTCGCGAAAACCTTCATGAACGACGTCGTGCTACGCGGCGAAAAAATTCTCTTTGTCGGCACCAAGAAACAGGCGCGTGAAATCTTTAAAACCACAGCAGAAGACACCAACCAGCCTTACGTAATTCATCGCTGGCTCGGCGGCATGCTGACGAACAACAAAACGATTCGTTCTTCTGTTGCCCGTATGCGTGAGCTTCAGAAAATGGTTGCCGATGGAACCATGGACAAAAAGCCTAAAAAAGAAGTTTCTGTTCTGCGGCGTGAGCAGACCAAGCTGGAACGCAACCTGGCTGGTATTGCCAACATGGAAAAGAAACCAGGTGCCCTGTTTGTGGTTGACCTGAAACGTGAGCACCTTGCACTGGCAGAAGCCCGGCGCTTGAATATTCCGATTGTCGCACTGGTTGACACCAACGCTGATCCGGACCTCGTTGATTACCCAATTCCAGGCAACGACGATTCTCTTCGTTCGGTTGGCCTGATTGCTGAAGTTCTTGGCGAAACCATCAAAGCAGCAGATGCGGAATACACAGCAAAAGCTAAAGCAGAACGCGAGAAGCGTGAAGCAGCTGAAGCCGTAGAGCGCGAAAAGGCCAAAGCAGCCCGCGAAGAGCGCCAGAAGAAAGAAGCCGAAGATAAGAAAAAGCGCGAAGAAGTGTTGAAGAAAATTAAAGAGCAGAAGAAAAAAGCTGATGAAGCAAAGAAAGCTGAAAAAGCTGCTGCCAAAGCCGAAGAAAAAAAGGCTGAAGAGGTAAAAGCTGAGGAAGCTCCGGCTGCTGAAGAACCGAAAGCTGAAGAAGCTGCTCCGGTTGTTGAAGAAGCAAAAGAAAAAGTTGCTCCAGTTGTCGAAGAGGCTGCTGAGGAAGCTCCGGCTACTGAAGAAACTGAAGCCAAAAAAGAAGACTAATTTCAGGAGATTTATAAAATGGCAATTACAACAAGCATGATCAAAGAACTGCGCGACGCTACCGGCCTTGGTATTGCAGATTGCAAAAACGCACTGAACGACAGCAACGGCGACTTCGACGCAGCCATCAAAACCCTTCGTGAAAAAGGGGCTGCTGTTGCAGCCAAGCGTGCTTCCAAGGAAGCTAAAGAAGGTGTGATTACTGCAATCGTTACGGACGACGCTCAGAGTGCCGCTATGATTGAAGTAAACTGCGAAACCGACTTTGTTACCCGCAATGAAGGATTCCAGGCATTCGTTGAAGAACTGCGTGGTGAAGCGCTGAACTTCGAGACCGATGCTATGGCTTCCGGCGTTGCTGACAAGGTTGAAGAAAAGATCGGTTCGATCGGTGAAAAAATTCAGTTGCGTCGCAATGTGAAATGGTCTGTCGAAGGAACGGGTTCCATCACGTCCTACATCCACATGGGCGGCAAAGTCGGTGTTCTGCTGGAACTCGGCTGCGAAAACGCAGACACCCTTGCAAATCCTGTTTTTCAGGAACTTGCCAAGGATCTCACCCTGCACGTTGCAGCGGCTGCTCCGGAATATCTGAATCGCGAAGAAGTTCCTGCTGATAAGCTTGAAGAGGAACAGGGCATCATGCGTACGCAGATGAAAACGGAAGATGAAGAACGCGGAAAATCCCGTCCGGATGAAATGATCGAAAAAATCCTGATTGGCAAAACCAACAAGTTCTACTCACAGATCTGCTTCCTGGAACAGGGCTTCGTTAAAGAAGACAAAGTTTCCATCACGGACCTGATTGCCGGTAAAGCAAAAGAACTGGGCGATACCATCACGGTTAAGCGCTACGTTCGCTATCAGCTCGGTGCATAAAAGTTTAAAATGCCCGTCATATTGACGGGCTCAGTAATTTGATAAAGCTCTGACGAATTTCGTCAGAGCTTTATTTTTAGTCCATATAACGTTGAAGCAATGCTCTCGTCACGTTCCGTAGGTAAAAGAAAAGGACGATGGGGGCAGCGCTTTTGCACTCCGGTCCGCTGGGACATAAACCTAAAAAAGCGCCCCGCGAGCGGGACGCTTTTATCATTATTCCAATATTTGGAACAATTAGGCTTTAAGACGAGCTTCGAGCTTTTTGAGCTGTTCATTCATCTTGGCCGGGAGTTTGTCGCCAAACTTCGCGAGGTAAGCTTTAGCGTCTTCCACGGTATTCAAGAAGGCTTCGTTATCTACCTTCATCAGTTTTTCCCAATCTTCTGCTGGAATGTCCAGACCGTCGAGAGTCAGATCGCCATCAATAGGCATCAGACCGATTGGAGTTTCGCGGGCTTCCACTTTGCCTTCAACGCGGTCGCACATCCATTTCAGAACGCGGGAGTTGTCGCCGAAGCCAGGCCATAGGAACTTTTTGCCGTCTTTCTGGAACCAGTTCACGTAGAAAACACGCGGAGCTTTGTCGCCGAGCTTTTCGCCCATATCGAACCAATGCTGCATGTAATCGCCAGCATGATATCCAATGAACGGAGTCATCGCGAAGGGGTCGAAGCGCAGGGAAACGTTTCCGAGGTCGAGTGCCGCAGCAGTCGGCTCAGAGGATGCGGTTGCTCCCATGTATACGCCCTGTTCGAAGTCAAATGCTTCGTGTACCAGCGGCATTACCGAAGTACGCTTACCTCCGAATACAAAGATATCGATCGGAACACCAGCCGGATCTTCCCAATCAGGGCAAACAACCGGGCAGTTGGCTGCGGCAGCTGTGAAGCGGCTGTTCGGATGAGCACCCTTTTCGCCATCAGCCTGTTTCCATGGATTGTTTTTCCAATCGGTTCCACCGCCGCCTGGGCAATCATATCCCATGTCTTCCCACCAAACGTCGTTATCTTCAGTGACGACGACATTAGTGAAGATGGTGTCTTTCGAGCAGGCAGCCAGAGCCATCGGGTTGGAAGCTTCGGATGTACCCGGCGCAACACCAAAGAATCCGGCTTCCGGGTTGATGGCGTAGAGACGTCCATCTTCACCCGGCTTCATCCAAGCAATGTCATCGCCGATGGTTTCAACTTTCCAGCCAGGAACAGTGGACTGCAACATGGCCAGGTTGGTTTTACCGCAGGCTGACGGGAATGCCGCCGCGATGTGGAACTGTTTGCCTTCCGGATTGGTGAAACGCAGGATGAGCATGTGTTCAGCCATCCAGCCTTCACGGCCGGCCATGGCAGATGCAATACGCAGTGCCAGACATTTTTTACCAAGCAGCGCGTTTCCTCCATAACCGGAACCGAAGGACCAGATCAGGTTTTCTTCCGGGAAATGAGCAATGTATTTCTTTTCGATCGGAGCACAGGGCCAGCGAACGTCTTTCTGACCTTCTTCCAGCGGAGCGCCTACAGAGTGCAGACAAGGAATGAAGAAATCTTCTTTTTCAATCAGACGCAGTACTTCAGGAGTGACACGAGTCATGATGTGCATGTTGGTTACAACGTATGCCGAGTCCGTGATTTCGATGGCATTCTTAGCGATTGTAGAACCAACCGGGCCCATGGAGAACGGGATAATGTACATGGTGCGGCCTTTCATGCAGCCTTTGTACAGTCCACGCATGGTTTCTTTCAGCTCTTCCGGATCGATCCAGTTGTTGGTCGGTCCAGCATCCTCTTCCTTGACGGAAGCAATATACGTACGATTTTCAACACGAGCCACATCGGACGGATCGGAGTTGAATGCATAGCTGTTCGGGCGCTTTTCTTCGTTCAGCTTAATTGCCGCACCGCTTTCGACCATTTCAGCCATCAGGCGGTCATATTCTTCTTTGGAACCATCACACCAGACGATTTGGTCAGGCGTGGTCATTTCTGCAATTTCAGCTACCCAGTCGAGTAGTTTCTGGTTTGTTGTGGGAGCACTCATTATGCTTAAACCTCCATTTAGTTTATAGACCCAATTATACGAAATTTCGCGAAAGCATAGAGATTCGGTAAAATATGTCAAACTTTGCAGGCTAGAAAATAGGTTAGAATTCAATACGTAAATTGCGTACTAACCGGAGCGGGTTCTCAGTGATTTTCTGTTTCCAATCATTTGGATGGAAACAATTTAAATATCCGGCTTGTCTTCCTCTGCAATAACGTCTTTTTATCATCTCTATATGAGACATTTGAAAGCAAGAGAATGGGAATTGCGGCTTAAGAACGTTTTCGATGAAATCGATGTGCGACTTGAAGATGAGTATGGAGAACGATTTAAGCTTCATCCTTCGAGACCGGTCGAAGGTCGCACTTCGAATCCTGAAATGGATGGGCTGTTTAATGTCGGAGCATCCTATTCAGCTGGATTTGGTTCAAAACTCGGTCCGGGATACGTAGTTGATATTCGTATCTCAACGCTGCAACGTATTTCAAATGAACTAAGGGAGGAACTGCGGGACAAAGTTCAAACCTGGCTGATTGAAAAGCTTCCAGTTGCATTTCCGGAGAATAAGCTACAAGTGGATAAAGAGCACCAGCATCTCCGTATTCACGGGGATCTCAGCCTTGATTAATATGTATGGATACTTCCGCCGATAAATTCCCTGAAGAGCGAATCATCGGGTATACATTCGTGATCCATGAAGTCATGAAGCGGCTCAAGGAACTGCATGACACGCTGGGCACGTAAATACGCATCCTGCCGCTTAAAATCAGTCCTGTAGCATTCGATTGCTTTGGGAAAATGATGGAACAGTTTATTTTTCAAAACGGGGAATTCATACGGCATCGCGCTGTTAACGACAAAATCAACATTTCCAATGAATGGAATAATATACTGCAGCTCACTTTTCCGGACATAGTGCCAATGAGTCAGTGTTTCGAGAACGGAATGATTCCGGCTCCAGCTATCGCGGATCATTCGACGCATCAGCCGGTGATCAGCCCATCTCATAAATTCATCCTGTTTGTTTCGAAGCTGCCCCAGGGTCTCTATGTATAAACGAAACTTTTGTGAATCCGGGACACTGCGGGTCATATCGGAATACAGTCCGTGCAAGCAGTCCATCAGCAGGATTTCATCGTCCGCCAACGTCATCTCGTGTACGTTAAGAGTCCGTTTTCCTGTATGAAAATCATAATGCGGCATCATTACGGTTCGACCGGCCAGCAACTGCTCAAGATGTTTATTAATCAACGCGATATCCAGCGCCTGTGGCGTTTCGTAGTCGTAGTCCCCAAACTCATCTTTAGGATGCATTTCAAGGTCGTAAAAATAGTTATCCACATGAAAGGTCCTTAGTTTTTTTCCATGTCTGGAAAGCTGGTCTTCCATTTTAATCGTGGTGGTTGTTTTTCCTGACGAAGAAGGTCCGGCCACAATAATCAGCCTCACACCCTCCCCGTGATCAAGCACCCTTTTTCCGGCGGCCCGGCACTCATTGACATACCGATTTTCGCAGGCATGAACTAAATCGGGATACATCCCCTCTTCAATGATTGAGTTGATTCCTTCTATGGATTCACAATCATGTTCCATATTCCAGCGAAGTACTTCATAAATCAGCTTATAAGGAATGTTGTCAGTGGCTTCTACGGCTCCTCGTTTGGTCTCGCGAACTTCACTCCGTTTCTGGCGGTAGATGATGTAGGCCCGGGCAACTTTAATATGCCCGTTTTCCATCAGGACCGATTCAACGATATCCTGGAGATCCTCAACGGTCGGAATCTGTGCGGCATAACTTTCAAGCGTTCGCTTTTCAACCAGTACAGCAAGGCGCTCAGCTTCATCAAAGCCAAAGCCGCCGCTGGATGCCGCGGCGGCTTTAAAAATAGCATTTGCAATACGGGGCCGGTCATACATAACCAACTGCCCGTCTCGCTTAATGATGGTCTTCAGGGCACCCATGGCTTATTCGCCGTCAAGGAAACCCTCTAGTTTGCGGATACGGGTCGGGTGTCGCATTTTACGTAGCGCTTTCGCTTCAATCTGACGAATACGTTCACGAGTCACGTTAAACTTTCGGCCCACTTCTTCCAATGTTCGGGGATAACCGTCAACGAGCCCAAAGCGTAATGTCAGCACTTCCTGTTCACGATCCGTCAGTGTTTCCAGCACATCACCGATTTTTTCCTTCAGGAGACTGAAGGCTGTCATTTCGTCCGGTTTTTCAGCCGACTTATCCTCAATGAAATCACCAAAGTGTGTGTCATCGCTGTCGCCAATCGGGCTCTGCAGCGAAATCGGTTGCTGGGCAATTTTCAGTATGGCGCGAACACGTTCCACCGGCAGCTCCATTTCATCGGCCAGCTCTTCCGGCGTTGCTTCACGACCAAACTCCTGAAGCAACTGCTTCTGAATACGCATCAGTTTGTTGATCGTCTCGATCATGTGCACCGGAATACGAATCGTACGAGCCTGGTCGGCAATCGAGCGGGTAATAGCCTGCCGAATCCACCACGTGGCATAGGTTGAAAATTTATAACCTCGACGATACTCAAACTTTTCAACTGCTTTCATCAGACCCATATTTCCTTCCTGAATCAGGTCCAGAAAAGAAAGGCCTCGGTTGGTGTATTTCTTGGCAATACTGATTACAAGACGCAGGTTGGCTTCAATCATTTCGGTCTTGGCCTTTAGGCCTTTACGAAGCCAAACCTTCAGCTCTGCATAATGCTTAGCGAACTCTTTCTGCTCCATCTGCAAGTAGCATTCAAGTTCTTTAATCTCCTTCCGAATTGCGCGAAGGTCTGTAGTTGCGCTTTTGGCACGACTTTTTTTCAATCGGTCCACTTCCTCAAGCAGATGCATCATTTTATGATGGTATTTATCCACCTCAGGAACCACATCTTCGATTGCTTTCTGCTTAAAATGAAGCTGAACAAAATATTCAGAAAGGCGATCCTGAGCCTTATCAAACAACTTTATCGCTTTCTTGTATTCTGAGCTGTCTTTCTTAGCTTTAGAATATTCAAGATAATATTTCAGCTTCAGTTCACGATTGCGGTCGATCCCTTTCAGAACTTTAGGGAGATCGTTGAAATAATCTTCGCGACATTCCACGTGTTTGTCAGAAATGATACGGTCAAAGCGTTCTTTACCCATCTCCAGGCGTTCGATTACACCGAGATAGGCATCCGTTGCACACCCGAGTCGATTAAACATCTTGGTGGTGTGAATTTCAGCTTCTTCGATTCGCATGGAAATTTCCACTTCCTGCTCGCGAGTCAGTAACGGCACCTGCCCCATTTGCTTTAGATACATGCGGACTGGATCGTCCAGCACATCGGAACGGGCACTTTGCTTGTCAGCTTGCTCTTTCTCAAGGCGGGCCTGATATTCCTCCACATCATCCTGTTTGATGATGTCGATTTCCATACTTTGGAGAAGCCCGACGATTTTATCGATATCTTCAATAACTACCAGATCTTCAGGAAAGGCTTCGTTAATATCTTCAAAGGTCAGGAATCCATGATCGGAGGCCAACGCCATCAGCTCTTTAATTCGGTCGTTGCGCTCTTCTCGGTCCATCAGAGAAACACCGCCGGCAGTGGCCTCGTCCACGGCGGCAACAGTTGCCGCCACTTTTGCTTCATGCTTCCTATCTTCCGCAGACATGGAAGACTCGACCTTCTTAACAGCTTTTTTAGCGACCGCTTTCTTTTTAGAAGCTTTTTTCTTGGCAGGTGCTTTTTTAGCAACCGCCTTTTTGGCCGGAGTTATTTTGGTACCCGGAGCAGCAGCTTTTTTACCGACCTTAATCGTTGCCGTTTCGTCCGCAGTTGCTTTCGTAGCAGCCGCTTTGGTTGTTTTGGATTTTTTTGCAGAAGTTTTCTTTTTGGAAACAGCCATGATCGTCCTTATTTATAAAAGCACACAATTCACCTATTATAGCGAAGAAAGCCGTTAATTAATAGCAACATCTTGTCCTTCGTCAATGCTTACCTGCAAAAATATTTCTATGGCTTTAGATCTCGAATTTCGCTTGAAGAAAATGCGTTCAGCAAACACTATTTTGAAATGAATTTTATCTTCCGATCTTATCCGTCGCATCCCTGGTTTGCAGAATGGACCTTCGAGGCCCGCAACTGCAGCTCTAGTTTTCGGGAAAATAATGCGAACCGCTTTTTCCAATCTCAGGAAACTGTTGGACGAATTATTCCAAACACGGCGGATCCGGATTGGGCTCTTCAGATTCCTGTTCCACAAAACGGCCGCACGAATATGCTGTTTAACGGGTTCTGCTCCTATTTTGAAACAAAGAAGAAAAAGCTGGGCGCGGAAGTAATCATCCCGGAAGCGGGCGTACTATGGGGGCGTTTCGAAGACATTCCATCTCCGGTACTTGCCACAGATCTGCCCGTCCGTGAAGATGCCGATTTCCAATGGTTGGAAACGGATGCCGGAGGTGTATTTCTTCTGGTTAGGGACCAGCATTTCTGCCTGACGACCAAAGCCCTCCTGTTGTCTGATGCACAGAAAATTGCTGACTCCTACCTTGAACAGGATCTGGAAGTCAAATTAATTGAAGAGCTGGACATACGCAGTGGGGCTCAGAATCTCTTCGAGGAAATGTCTCATCATGATGCCCTGGCAGTGATTTCCGCAGAATCAATGATGAAAGCACTCCGCCCACCGGAAGGCTCCATTCCTCTGGCTTGGTGTCAGGCATCCTCCTCCGATTCAGCTCAAATGGACATCAATGAGATTCACCCGTTGGCTCTTGCCTGGAAGCTGATGGATATTGAAACTGCCGAAGAACTGCTACTCTGTGCTCTGAAAGTTCAAACCAATGCGGGCGCAATTCCGGTTCATTATGCTCCCTATACCACTCATTCAGTCATGGAAGCACCAAAGCCCATGCTGGCAAAAACAACCGAGAGAGTATGGGACGTTCGGAAAAATGAAGAATTTCTATCTGCAGTATTTCCATTGCTCAGAAGGCATATCCAATGGCTTTTAAATCATTTCGACCCCAAACGGCGCGGCATCCATTGCTGGATTCTCGGGGATGAAGCCCTGGTGCCGCAGGACTATCAATCCGACCTCGCAACGGTCGATCTTTCAGCACTGCTGATCACAGAAATCGATGCACTGAACCGTCTCGGCAGCCATCTCCCCTCCTCCGCTTCAAATGAAATCTGTTTTGAAAAGGAACGAGGCATTCTTGAACAAAATCTATTGGATCAGTTCTGGAACAGCGAAGAAAATGCATTCGTTAATTCATACCTGAAAGACAAGCCGAAGATACTGCGGGGGTTCAGCTCTTTCACTCCGTTAATCTGGAAGGCGTTGCCTCACACCAACAAAATTAACATTCTTGAAAAGGTTCATGAGTCGGGAAAACTTCCCGGAGGATTGAGTGTGCTGAGCTGGAGAAAATCAGCCATGGACGATCACTCGTTTCCGCTGTTGCAACAGTTACTGGTTCTACAGGCGTTGCAAATTTCCGACCCTCACGGTCAATTGCTGAACGACTTTTCCCGCATAACATTACAGGGATTTGTTGAATGGCATACGCTGGCGCTTGAAGAAGAAAAGCGCCTGCCAATCAATACCGTCACGGCAGCCTACATTATGTGTGTTCAGGCAATCAGGCAATATCGCTATCGTGCACAGGGCACCGAGTCCGGTTTTTTCTTTAAGCTGATGCGAAAAATAAAACTGGATCGATTCGAGCTGGCCGTTTTGGGGGCAACCATTTTTACGGTCATCAGTGTTCATCTGATTTATAGAGTTATAAAAGCCCCGCCTGCATTTTCAATGCTCGAAGCGCAGATGAACAGTGCTTACGCAAGCCGCAATGTGGAGGGCACTCTACAAAGCTGTATGGCCATTATTAACTATTACCCGGACAATGCCGAGGTGGCGATGCAACTGGCCGCAAATATTTCCATGCTGCGCGGTAACTTTTCCCAAGCCAGCGATCTCTACGAACGCGTTCGCAAACAATATCCGGACAGTCCCGGACCAATGATCGCCCTCGGCCTGGCCTATCAGCTGCAGGGCCGTTTTGAAGAAGCGGAAAATAACTATTATGAGTTCTGTTATATTTTTGACGAAATCTTTCCATCAATCGTGAGTGAAGTAAACCACTTCCGCCTGCTGATGCAGGAGGGATTCGAAGCTCCTCCAAAGTGGCAGGAAATGTATAGATATCAGTTGATGCATGAACTATAGTTTTTCGCATTATTCATTTTCAGAAAGGTCATCATGAAATTCAGTTCAATCATACTTCTTGTTTCCACCGCATTCATCTTGAGCGGCTGCGGAGACGAAGCATCGCAATCAGCCGAAAAAAAAGCGGACCCGACGTTTATGTTCTGGTGTTTTCGTAAAGAGATTGTTTCTGCCGACTACCATATTCCCGACATGAAAACCGAAGCGGCAGCATCCTATATTCAGAGCCGTCTTAAATCTGTACCGGGCTACACCGACAGCTCCTACAATCTCGCCTCCCGGTCCATGACGGTGAGTTATAAAAGCAGCACCGTCCGTAAAATGAACTTCGAAGAGGCCATTGCCCAATCCGGCTTTGCGGTCAACCATCGACCGGCCTACCCAAATGCAAAAATTCCTGCAGGAGTAAAATAAATGAAGATTACTGTTTCCACCAAAGCACTTACTGAACAGAAAAAAGATGCGCTTATCCTGTTTTTCCAGGGATTGGAAGACACGCTGCCCGCCGGGAATTCCGTGCTGAAAAAACAAATCAATGACCTGATCAAAAAATCAGCATTTAAAGGCGAAGCCGGTCAGGTCTCTATTTTTCCAATGTCTGGAACGCAGATCATTGTTGCCGGCCTTGGTGCTGCTAAATTTTTTTACAATGGTTTGCTGGAGCAGGCGGCTGCGAGTGCCGTCAAAGCAGGAAAGGCCGCAGGTTTTAAATCCTTTGCAATGGCATCGGAACTTAAATTAAAAGAGCTCTCCTCTTCGGAATATCAACTGCTTGCCGGGCGCGGTGCTACATGGGGTACTTATGAATTTTCTACCTTCAAATCGGATGCAAAAAAGGCACCCGCATGCTCACTGACGTTCTGTGGTAAAATAAATGACCGCAGTGCCATTAACGCGGCTCAGGCTCAAGGCGCTTCTCTCCTGAGCACGGCCGACCTGGCCAACCTGCCCGGCAATGAAGCTCCGCCGGTCAAGATTGCTGCCTGGGCAAAAAAGATGGCTAAAGAAACCGGCCTGACCTGTCAGATTATGGCCAAAGCCGAACTGGAGAAAAAAGGTTGTGGCGGAATTCTAGCGGTTGCTCAGGGCAGCGCGCAGGATGCTCGGATGATTATCCTGAAACATGGAGGAACCGATCCAAAAGCCAAGCCGATTGTGCTGGTTGGAAAAACGGTCACTTTTGACTCCGGCGGAATTTCGCTCAAGCCCGGCAAAGGTATGGGCTGGATGAAATACGACAAGTGCGGCGGCATGGCTGTACTGACAGCCATGCAAATGATTGCCCGCATGAACGTTGAAGTTCCAGTCATTGGAATTCTCGGGGCCGCTGAAAATATGCCCGGTTCAAATGCAATCCGACCGGGCGATATTATCAAAGCCTACAACGGGAAAACCGTTGAGGTGCTCAATACCGATGCCGAAGGACGATTGGTACTGATGGATGCGCTGGGGCTTGCGGCCGACTACAAACCGCAGGCGATCGTTGATTTGGCCACACTCACCGGTGCCTGCATTGTCGCACTCGGCAGCTCGGCAGCGGCCGTTCTGGGCAATAACACACAGCTCGTTAATGAGCTGATCGATTCTGGTATTAATGCCGGCGAACGCCTGTGGGAACTCCCGCTGTTTAAAGATTATACCGATGACATGAAGTCCGACTTTGCCGATCTCTCCAACCTCTCCAAATCGGGCGGTGCTGGAACAGCAACGGCTGCGGCTTTCCTCCAGGAATTCGTTCCGGAAGATATTCCCTGGGCGCATCTGGATATTGCCGGAACCGCCTGGCTGGAATCTGCAAAACCGTACCAGGCTCCCGGGGCCACCCTGTTCGGAGCCCGTCTGCTGGCACAGTGGATTGCTTCGCAGAGCTAAACCATGGAATTTGACTGGCAGGCGCTGGGCACGTTCGGGATATACTCGGTCGCCGCCCTGCTCTGCTTCGTTGGTTTCATTCTTTCCTGCCTGTCGCTGTCCGGCACCTGGGTTGTACTGGCCGCAACCGGGCTGGTTGCCTGGTCAAAATGGCCGGAATTTCCAGGCCTTGGAACATTGGTCATCTTTCTTCTGCTTTGTATAGCTGTTGAGGTCATTGAAGCCTTGGCCGGTGCCTGGGGCGTTCAGAAACGGGGTGGATCAAAAGCCGCAGGCTGGGCCGCATTACTGGGCGGTTTCATCGGTATGTTTCTGGGAACCTTCATTCCGGTTCCAATCATTGGAACTCTCTTGGGTATGCTGCTCGGAAGTTTCGGATTGGCCTTTCTGGTTGAACATGCCCGGATGAAAAAAGCGGAACATGCTCTCCACGTTGCGACCGGCGCCGTGATTGCCCGTCTTGCAGTCATCTTTCTTAAAGTAGGCGTAACCATCATTATGTCGTTTGCTCTGGCCATCGGGCTGGCGGTAACATGAGTACCATCGCCTATTACATCACGGCGCATGGATACGGGCACGGCACACGCTCCTGCGATATTTTAAATGCGATTCGCAAAGCGGACGCTGATGTTTCAATCATCGTAAAATCTGATCTGCCCATCACTTTTTTGGAAAGCCGGTTGCCGAAAAATATTGAGATCCGGCCCGGAGCTTTTGATCTGGGACTGATTCAGAAAGACTCCATTCAGGTTGATCTCAAAGCATCGCTCGAAGCCATTGAAAAACTATATGAGCGGGAAGAGGATTTGATAGCGCAGGAGTGCCGATTTCTCGCAGACGAAAACGTTGGCGTTGTTGTGGCGGACATTCCGGCCATCCCACTTGAGGCGGCGCAACGCTGCGGCATCCCGAATATTGCCTGCAGCAACTTCGGTTGGAACTGGATCTATTCCGAATTTGTGGAACAGGAACCGCGCTGGCAGTTTTTTGTGGATAAGTTTCAGGCCGTCTACGAAAAAACCGATCTCTTGCTTCGCCAGCCCTTTGCTGAACTGATGAGCGCATTTCCCTGTCAAATTGATCTGCCGTTACTTGCCAAGCCCGGTAATTGCCGCCGGGCAGAAATCGCAGCCGCCACCGGAGCCGATTCAGCAAAAAATTGGGTACTGCTTTCGTTCACCACCTTGAATCTGGATTTCCAGGCATTGGAAAACCTCAAACAGCTTCAGGATCGATATGAGCTTTATACCGTGGAGCCGCTGGCCTGGCCGGGCACCGGTATTCATTCTGTCCCACGCAGCCTATTCCCGTTTGCCGATGTATTGGCGTCGTCCGATCTGGTCGTAACCAAACCGGGGTTCGGCATCGTTTCCGAATGCATCGCCAATAATAAGCCGATCATCTACTCCGACCGGAAAAACTTCCTGGAATATCCGGTGCTCGTAAAGTCGATCGAGCAGTATTGCCGCCACGCTTTTATTCCGAATCAGGAACTCTATTCCGGCGATCTGCTTCGCGCGCTCACAGAAGCCGAGCAGTCCGCACCACCAAAAGAAGAAATGCCGCGCGGTGGAGCAGAACAAGCGGCGCAGATAATCCTAAACCAGCTTCTCGGCTAAACGGTAGCGACCTCCACCGCTCATCAATATAAAATTTTGTTTCAGTTGCTAACGGGGGCATACATGCTAGTCTCCGCGGCAATTAACAAACCAAACGAACTTAAATAACGAAGTTGCTTCCCCCTTGCTCTCTAAAGTACACCCGGAGGGTTATATTAGTTCATATTAACGTATTAGTATCGTCTACAGGCAGGCAACACCAACAAGGAATCTTTCATGCAAACACTTACTTCCACAGGCCAGAATCTGGTAGCAAATATTTCACAGCGTTATGGCCTCAGCCAGGATGCTGTTATTCACATGCTGATTGCCGTCAATAACGGGGGCGGCAGCATGGCGCAGTTCAGCAGTCCGGAGCTTGGCGGCTCCGGGCAATGGATGCGCGGCGGCATGACTATGGTAGGCGACATGTTCAACAACGGACTGCGCAACACGGTCGACAATCTCTGTTGCGAGCTAGCGGATATATTAGCCTCAAACCAGGTGTTCCCAGTCATCCCGGCAGGTACCCCCGGCAGTGCGCAATGGTGGCCGGGCGATCTAGGTACTCCCTTTTCCAGCGGCGGGCAAAATAACATCCGCTACGCCGTGTTTCCGAACCGTCTGGCAGTGGAGCTGAATGGCAATGTCTCAGTTTATGACACACTGGATCATCAGATTGGCGGCGTAAGCCAGCAGCAAGGCGGCGACACGTCATTAACATTCAGCAGTCAGTACGGCACAATCTCGGTCAACAGTTTGCCTATAGTGTCCGGACCGGGTATCAGCCAACCTGCTCCGACGAACTTTGCGAACCCACCAGTCCAAGAGATGGCCCAGGAACCCGTGCAAGAACCGGTTGTACCAACCCAGGAGCTGCCATCAGCGACAGGCGATGTGTTTGAGCTGATCGAAAAACTGGCTCGCTTGCGCGATGCGGGTGCAATCACTTCGGAGGACTTTGAAGCGAAGAAGACTGAGCTGTTGAGCCGAATCTAAAATCTACCAAAATTACCATGTACTGAATGGCTGTCTGGAAAGGTAGGAATTAAAATAACGCTCATCGCCCGAAACTTCCTCACCGGCCCAGTCAGGCAATTCAAACAGCTGCGTTTCTGACTCCAGTTCCACTTCCGCCATAACTAAGCCCGAATTGGGTCCTTCAAAAACATCGAGCTCCCACGTCATGCCTGCATGTTCGATATAGTGGCGAGTCTTCTCAACATAGTGATCGCAAAGCATGAGCATGTACAGCGCATCGGACTTATCGATTTCGTATTCAAACTCCATCCGTGAAATGTTGTCTGTGGCCCCTTTCACCGTCAGATATCCGGTCTCACCCAGTGTGCGAACCCGCACCGTCCGCTTCCGGTCGGAAATCATATATCCCTGCCGACATTCAAGCGCCTTCATCACTTCGGTCTTCCATGAATCACCCGTCACCAAATATTTTCTTTCAATTTCAATGCCCATACTTCTCCTCAGAACACCTTGGTGAGTCGCGTGCTCTCAGGCACCATTTCTTCCTTCAGCATTTCGAACAAACGCTGAGCAATTGGGCCGGGCTTTCCGTCGCCAACGGGTTTTCCATCGAACACCGTGACCGGAGTGATATTCGGCGTAGTTCCGTATATATGAACTTCAGCAGCTGAGCGTACCGCCCCCAGATTAACGGCCCGAAATTCTGCGTTGGAAATCACACGTTCAGCCTTCAGCTGCAAAGCAAATTCCATCGCCCGCTTGGCGGTTGTGCCGGCCAGCACCCGCTCCGGCGGCGGCATAAATAATTCTTTGCCGCGCGTCACGATACCAATATTTTCCGTGGCCCCTTCACCAAGAAACCGATTTTCATCCAGTGAAACCGTAAAATCCACCCCAAGGTCAATCGCTTCTTTTTTCATCAGGACATTCGGCAGATAATTACAGGTTTTCACCTGTGCAAAAATTCCAGGTTTAATCGGAACTTTGCTGAGTGCAACACTGACCCCTTCAGGAAGTTGATCAATACTGGTTTGCTTCAATTCATAAACAACAATATAGAGTTCAGGTTTCAGGCAATCATATGGATTGATGCCCATGGTCCCCTGCCCGCGCGACAGCAACAGACGAACCAACGCATTGGGCTGGTCCCCCGCTCGAACCGTCTGCACAATGATATTCCCCATCTCCTCCAACGTCACCGGAGGTTCAATTCCCAGCACATCGCAGGACTTCTTCAAACGCATCAGATGATCATCAAGATTATAGATGCTGCCATTCAAACATTTGAACGATTCAAAAACGCCATCGCCACGGTGAACCATATGATCATCCACCGGCACGGCCATTACCGACTGGTCTGTAACAATGCAGTCCGTGACCGAGGAATACATCGCATACAGTTTTTTATCCAGCGCGGGGAGTCGATCCATCCATTCCTGTCTGGCTACCACTTTCTTTTTTGAGGGTACTGACATGTTGCTCCTTAAAATTAACTGGGGATGATTATTGCTTATATCCTGATTAATTGGAATTAATTTCATCGTAAGCAAATTGGACTATTGTGCTAAATATTAAAAACAAGGGATTATTGTTATGCATGACATTATTAAAAAACGCGTACTCGTTACCGGTGGGGCTGGATTTCTTGGTTCATATCTCTGCGAACGTTTGCTGAACGAAGGGTGCGATGTTATCTGCATGGACAATTTTTTCACTGGCCGAAAAGCCAATATTTCTCATCTCATGGGAAATCCTTATTTCGAGCTGATGCGGCACGATGTCACCTTCCCCTTCTATGTTGAAGTCGACGAAATCTACAACCTCGCCTGTCCAGCCTCACCTGTTCATTATCAGTTCGACCCGGTGCAAACCACCAAAACCAGTGTACACGGGGCCATCAACGTTTTGGGTTTGGCCAAACGGATAAAAGCCAAAGTATTTCAGGCGTCCACCTCGGAAGTCTATGGAGATCCCTCCGTTCATCCGCAGCCGGAATCCTATTGGGGCAATGTGAATCCCATCGGTATCCGCTCGTGCTACGACGAAGGTAAGCGGTGTGCTGAAACGCTGTTTTTTGATTATTGGCGACAGCATCAGACCCGAATCAAAGTGGTGCGCATCTTCAATACCTATGGGCCGCGTATGCACCCGCACGACGGCCGCGTGGTATCCAATTTCATCATGCAGGCGCTACGGGGCGAAGACATCACCATTTATGGCGATGGCAAACAAACCCGTTCTTTCTGCTATGTTTCCGATCTGATTGAAGGTTGGATTCGCCTAATGGCAAGCGGTGATGACATAACCGGCCCGATCAACATCGGAAACCCCGGCGAATTCACGATGATTGAGCTGGCGGAAAATGTGATTGAGCTGACGAATTCATCTTCCAAGCTGGTTTACGAAGATCTTCCGGCCGATGACCCGAAGCAACGTAAGCCGGACATTACACTCGCAAAGGAAAAGCTCGGATGGGAACCCAAAGTTCAACTGAGAGAAGGCCTGGCCAAAACCATCGAGTATTTCGATAACCTGCTTAAGCAGGGAGAATGAAGCGTGAAACGTGAGTCGTGATTCCCTGTTCACGCCTCACGTTTCAACCGTCACAACATCACATCTTCATCTTCTTAAAAATGAACTCCGGAATGTGTTTAATGATCAGCATGATGTATCGCCACATCCAAAGGGTGTAAACCACATTGCGCTTTTTTTCCAACCCTTGGAAAACGGCGTCGGCAATCTGCTCCGGCGAGGCAGTCAGTGCGGCGGGCAATTCCAGATTCTCGGTCATTTTGGTGCGTGCAAATCCGGGTTTCACCGTCATCACATGAACGCCCTTTTTTGCCAACCGATTCCGGAGTCCGGCCAGAAAAACCGTTAAACCAGCTTTGGCACTTCCATAAATATAGTTGCTCTGACGCCCCCGATCCCCCGCCACGGAACTGATGGCTGCAATGGCTCCGCTGCCCCGGTTTTCAAAATCATCCGCAACCACACTGAGCATGGTGGCCATTCCCGTAAAATTGATATCGATCGTTCTGCGGATGTCTTCGTCGTTCGAGCGCACTTCAATTTGATCGCTCATGTAGCCGAAGGCGGCAATCACGACATCGGGTTTGGTTGGCAATGAATCATAGAGCTTCCGATGAATGGAAAAGTCGGTGGCATCAAATTCCAAGGTCTGGACTTCGGCCCCGGATCTTACCGCTAAATCACTGGCGATTGGTTCAAGTAGCTCCTTCTCTAAAGCCGCCAACGTTAGGCTCCACCCAGCCGCCGCATATTTCTTAGCAATGGCCTGAGCCATATCGGACGTTGCTCCGAGTATTAATACATTCTTCATGATGTTATTCCGATGCGTTTGGACTGGAGGGATGAAAATTTAGTTTCGCCTTCGTTCAGCATGGCAATCGCCTGCCTGAAGTCATCAGCATTAGGATAGGTGCGTTCAAACATAGCGGCATCCATCCGGGAATCCTTGGCCAGATAAAGACGTCCGCCGTAGTCCGCCACCATGGCATCAAGTTCTTTAAACAGGGCCATGGCTTTTACAGAGATTGGAAAATCAAGGGCCAGCGTATATCCAGCTATTGGAAACGACATAAAACTATCCTGTTCCCCGAAGAGTTTCAGCACGGCGAGAAACGAGCCGAGCCCGCTTTCCGTGATGCGCTTCAGGATTTTACGCATGCCTTCCCGTCCGGCCTCTTTCGGAATCACAAACTGATACTGAGTAAAGCCGCGCTTGCCGTAAATGCGGTTCCAGTCATTGATCGCATCCAGCGGATAAAAGAAACTGTTGTAGTCAACGATGTGCTTATGCGTACCGGGTCGGGTCTTATTGTAGTACGCAAAATTAAAGGCCTTCATACTGAGCGGATTCAGTACGAAATTTGGAAAATTTATGGGGATACCCAACTGAAGTCCATTCTTAGGAATTAACGGTGAATCTTTATGGGCCTGCTCCACCAGGTCCGATGCAGTGGCATGTTCGCCGCGCATAAGAATACTCCGCCCCATTGCGTCGCCCTTTGCCAGACAATCGATCCAGGCCACCGAATAGGTCCAATCATTGGAAGCCTCGAAACCGTCCATGATTTCATCAAGATTTTCCGCCCGAACACTTTCTTCTCGGATATAGGCGGTTTCAATTTTCTTCAGTCGGAAGGTCGCATTCAGGATAATACCGCTTAAGCCCATGCCTCCAACTGTAACCTGAAAGAACTCCGCATGTTCTGAAGGCGAACAGGTGATCACGGTTCCATCATTTCGCATCACATCCATGGAACGTATATGCTGACCGAACGAACCATCGACGTGATGATTCTTACCGTGCACATCGGCGGCAATCGCCCCGCCGATCGTAATCAGCTTCGTACCGGGCGTCACCGGCAGAAACCAGCCCTTCGGAACAAACACCTCCAGAATCTCAGAAAGCAGAACACCTGCCTGACAGCAGAGCTCGCCGGTCGACGGATTAAACGACAGAAATTTGTTAAAACGCCGAGTCAGCAGAATTTTATTTTGCAGCGATGCATCGCCATAGGAACGCCCATTGCCGAAAGCAATCACATCGCCCGGTTGCTCCAGTTTTTGCTGTAATTGCGCCGTTGTGTCGAAGCCCGACACATCCGCCTCAATTACCGGATAATTTCCCCAATCAGCTATCTTTCGCATGCAAACCTCATTCGCGACTTGTTCAATTGTGCTCCACCATATACATATTCTCTCATGAAGACAGTAGAAATTATATGCCGGAATTGCGGTGCCGATACGTTGTTGCAACGAGAAGCAATTTATGACGGCTTTACCAAATCCGGGGAACGGCTACTTTGTTCTGCTTGTGGTTTTGAATATGAATCAGAAGATGCGGTTCCTTTCAAAAAGAAAAAAGCCGATCCGGTCATTTTCACAGAAGCCGACCGGTCGGCAGCTGTTGACGTTTTTGATGAAGCCGAAAGCCGTAACCTTTGCCGCTATTGCGCAAACTATCTCATTAATCCATTCACCCAGTTCTGTTCCATTCACAAGAAAGAAGTCCAGGCCACCGACACCTGCCCGCAGTTTAAAACAGCGACCCCGAAAGACGAGAGCGACTGCCCGATTTAAAAAGCTTGGAGTGCAGTAATTTTCTGGAGTGCGTGCGGGAAGCGACTTGTCCGCCGCACTCCAGATTTTCCAGATTTCTATTCCTCTGAAAGCGGTGTCGCGCTTTGCTTGCCGCCGCACTCCGGACTGTTTAGCTCCACCTTTTCAATCTTCGTGAAGCGGCTGGTGATTTTTTTCGCGGATACCTGCACGTCGCTGACATCCTTATTGGCCTGCCCGATATGGGTGGCGAGTTTATCCATCCGGATTTGGAAGCGGTCAAAATCCTTTGAAAGGGCCACGAGGTGTTCCTGAATGATATGCACCTGCTTCCGCGTTGCGGCATCTTTCAACACCGCGCGCGAGGTCGTGAGCACGGCCATCATGGTGGTCGGCGAGGTCAGCCAGACGCGGGCCCGCTGCGCCTCTTCCACCAGGTCCGGATAATGCCCGTGGATTTCAGCGAAGACGGCTTCGGCCGGAATAAACATTAAGGCACCGTCGGATGTCTCGCCGGGCATGATGTATTTGGAGGAAATATCCTTTATGTGTTTTTTAATATCCTGCCGAAACTGCTGCTCGGCCGCTTTTCGATCCGCATCGCCGAGATTAAAATCCACCATGCGCTGATAGCTTTCCAACGGAAATTTGGAGTCGATACAGATCGTGCCGGTCGGTTCCGGCAGAAAAAGCACGCAGTCGGCCCGCACTCCGTTTGCAAAGGTGTGCTGCAGCGAATAGCTGTCTTCCGGCATAATGTTCGAGATCAGGGCATTCAGCTGGACCTCGCCAAAGGCCCCGCGCGACCGCTTGTCGGAAAGCACTTCCTGCAGGGAAACCACATTGGACGAAAGCTGGGCAATATTTTCCTGGGCCTTATCAATTAAAGCCAGCCGCTTGACGACATCAGCAAAAACCGAGGTGGTCTTTTCAAAGCCTTTGTCCAGCCGCTCCTCGACTTTTCCGCTGATTTCCCCGAGTCTTTTTTCGTTGGTTTCAATCAACTCTTTAACGCGCTCGCCCAGTTGACGGGAGTTTTTTTCGAGCGATTCATCCACTTTCACGCGGACCGACTCCACATCATTTCGGAGCTCTTTTTCCAATCCCCGGAATATATCTTCCAGTTTTTGAATGCGTTGTTCCCCCTGCTCCGTCTGAGCTCCGGTTTGACGCGAAAATTCGTCCAGACGGGTATTTACCTTCGTATTTCCGGTGAGCTGAATCAGTAAAACAGCGCCTAAAACGAGCAGAACGACAATTAGAAGTACGGTTGTAAGCATTCATTTCTCCATAGATTGGAAAATACTATGCCTAAACTTCCAAACCTTGGAAAGCGCTGAAACGGGATGCCGCTTTCGACTGGATTCGCCTTTTCGCAGGTGATAGCTTCTAAAAAATAATAGGGACACGGCTGGGAGGCCTCTGGAGTCATGCATCTATCTATTAGCGACAGTATGGTCAGCGAGTTTATCAGCGGACTTTTCGTGGTTTTTGCGCTTATCGGCGTTGGAGCAGCCATTATGCTGCTGCTAATAGGACTTGCTAAAAAGTTTCCATTTTGCCGGATTTCACTGGTTCTGGCGTTGACGCCGTTCAGTCTGATCCGTTTTCTCGAACGCGATGCCAACTCCACATTGTTTCTCTTTGCAATGATCGTTGTCTTACTGGGCATCACCATCGATGGAATCAACTATGTTCTCACCCCGCGTTCGGTACCGAAAGCCCCGGCCGATACGGCCGACGAATCTAAGGAAGAAGCGGTTAAAGACAAGTCTGATTCCGGTATGATTGTCTGGGAAAAGGCCGAATAAAAAACACCGGTCAAAACAGACGACTAATCTTTGATGCGGTTCTGATAATGTTGCGAATCGCCCCGCTCATTAAATCCGACTTCTTCGCCGATTCCTTTGATACGCCCGCTTAAACACCCCCGGCACATCGCAGAGTTTTCATCGATGCAGGGTTTATCGTTGTAGAGCTGATATTTCGGGCGCAGTTCAGTCACGGTCAGATTAGGCATAATCACATTGGCTCCGCACTTCAGCCCCTGCTCGCGGCCGGTATATTCCAGAGCCTGTAGCGCCGTGGCCGCCGCAATGTTAATATCCCGCAACACGATGCGGGTGACGGCAATCATTTTAAGCCCGAGCGTCAGCGCCTGTTTTTTCTGCTTGTCCGTATAGGCCGGAACCTCCAGCCCCATCGGCGTGTCCGAATGCGGGATATACGGGCCCATGCCCACCATGTCGATATCGATATCTTTCAGGAAGAGAATGTCCTTGGCCAGATCTTCCATCGTCTGCCCCGGCAGGCCCATCATAACCCCTGTACCGACCTGATAGCCCGTCCGGCGCAATGCGGCCAGGCATTCCTTTCGAACCTCCATGGAGTGATCCTCCGGATGGATCTTAGCAAACAGTTTGGGATTGGTGGTTTCAATGCGGAGCAGGTAGCGATGCGCACCCGCATCTCTCCAGCGCTTGTAAACTTCTTCAGTCTGCTCGCCCAAAGAAAGCGTAATCCCCAGCTCTCCCTTCGTGGCTTCGGAAATACGCTTCACCACTCGCTCGATCATGGAAATATAGGCTTCATCCTGACGCTCGCCGGACTGAATCACACAGGAGCCGTATTCCGCCTCATAGGCCCAGAGGGCTTCCTTGAAAATTTCCTCCTCATCCATCTGAAAGCGTTCCACGTTTTTATTGCTGCGCCGAATCCCGCAATAATAACAATCCTTGATGCAGAGATTGCTGCATTCAATCAGACCGCGAAAGTAGGCCACTTTTCCAACATACGATTCTTTGATAAAATACGCCGTATCATAAAGCGCATTCAGCTCATCCGCATCCGTGATGGAAAGCAGCTCCACGATCTCCTCGATCGACAGCTCCTCTTTACGCTTTGCTTTATCCAATATATTCAAAACCATTTTACTCACCTTTTGATTCAGCTCTTCCGTGTTTTCAGTGTATTCCGTGGTTCCTAAAAATAGAGATCCCGTTCGCCCTGCTTGACCTGCTTGATGCGCTCAACGAGTTTATCCTTTTGGTCGCCGGCCGGCATACGCTCCAGCTCACGTTCAATCTGGATCATTCCGACTTTTTTGGTTTCCGGAGAGGAATAGTCTTCCATATATTCCAGGAACGTCAGCACGGCATTCGGCGTACAGAATCTTTTCACAAAACCGGGAACTGCAAACTCCATAAAATGCTCGCCGGTTCGGCCCAGACGATAACAACCCGTGCAGAATGAAGGAATGAATCCGGCCTCGCACAGCTCCCGAATCACCTGATCCAGCGAGCGTCCGTCATTCAGCACAAACTGACTTTTTTTATACGACTCTTCGTCCTTGGTGGAATACGCCCCCACCCCGATATCGGATCCAGCATCAATCTGGGAAACCCCGAATTTAATGATATCGTTTCTAAGTTCGATGGATTCGCGGCAGGTAAGAATCAATCCAGTGTACGGGACAGCTAGGCGGAGAATGGCAACCAGTCGTTTAAAGTCATGGTCGTTCACACCCGGATATTGCCCCGTATCGGTTCCGATTGCGGGCTCAATGCGCGGGAAGGAAATGGTGTGCGGCCCGACATTGTATTTTTCTTCCAAATGAATCGTATGATACAGCAATGCCATCGTTTCAAAACGCCAGTCGGTCAGCCCCATCAAAGCGCCGATTCCAACATCATCGATTCCGGCATCCTGCGCCCGATCAAGTCCGTGCAGTCGCCAGAGAAATTCGCTCTTGGGACCAGATGGATGTACGGCTTTATAGGTTTCTTCGTGATAGGTTTCCTGAAAGATTTGATACGTCCCGATCCCCGCCGACTTCACCAATTTGAACCCTTCCACATCCAACGGTGCCGCATTAATGTTCACGCGGCGGATTTCACCATTACCGTGTTTCTGGGCATAGACCTCTTTGACCGTGTCGTGAATAAACTGCGCGTCATATTGCGGATGTTCACCGTAAACAAGAATCAGGCGCTTGTGCCCTTTGTTCACCAACGCTTCAATTTCGTTATCCAGCTCCGGCATCGTCAGCGTTTTACGCGCCACTTCCTTATTGCTACAGCGAAAGCCGCAATACTGACAGTTGTTGATGCAGTCGTTACCGATGTAGAGCGGAGCAAACAGCACGATCCGGTTTCCATAGACCAACTCTTTCAGTTTCCGCGCCCCCTCGAAAATTTCTTCTGTCAGCTCCGGTGAATCGGCATTAATCAGCACGGCCATCTCTTCCGGCTCCAGCCGGTTTTTATCGAGCGAGCGTTGAATAATTTCCCGCACACGCTCCGGCGTCGGGTTTTTGGTTTTTTCCAACCATTGGAAGATTTCCTCTTCCGGGATAAAGGATGTTAAACCTTCGGTATCTACTTTCGGTAATCCACGTTTCATTTTATTTCCTTTTCGTAAGCATCCAGAGCGGCCGGGAACGGAGATAAGACTCTCCGCAGAACCCCCTGCGTCTGTGAAATACAAAGTCCATAGTTGGTGATCGGCACACCGGCCGCTTCACATTTTTCGATACGGCTTAACACTTCACGCCGGTTCTGCATGCAGCCGCCGCATTGCACCGCCAGTTTATATTCAGAAAGGTTGTCAGGGAAATCGCGCCCGGCATAGACATCGATCTCAACATCCACCCCGACATACTGTCGGAGCCAGCGCGGAATTTTGACCCGCCCGATATCATCTTCCAAGGCATGATGACTGCACGATTCCGCAATCAGCACTTTATCGCCGGGCTCGAGTTTATCGATGGCCGCCGCTCCGATGGCAAATTTACGCAAATCCCCTTTTAGGCGGGCAAACAGAATTGAGAAGGTGGTGCACGGGATTTCCGGCGGTGTATCGGCCACCATTTTGAGTACCATCTGCGAATCGCAGATCGCCACATCCGGCGGCTGCTTCAGCATCGCCAGCATGTGCGAATATTCCCGCTCCTTGCAAATCAGCGTAGCAGCATCGTTGTCGAGCGCATCACGGATCGTCTGCACCTGAGGCAGAATCAATCGACCCTTCGGAGCTTGGAGATCGATCGGGACAATCAGCATCGCCAGCCCGCCCGGTTTCACCAGATCGCCCATCAATGGCGGCGGCGTAATAAATTCGTCGGGGCAAACCCGAAGCAGTTCCGCCTTCAGCGCGGCCAGCACGGAATCCCGGGAATCCAGATCGCACGAATTGCACCGTATGGTCGACATGCATGTCGCCCCTACCGGAAACAAATCAACCTTGTTCGCAATGCGAACAACAGGAATCTTTTTCTCTTCTGCTTTCGCTTCAACCGATTTTTCAAAATCGGTCACCTGATCGCCTTCGTGCAGCAACAGGATAACATCTGCACGATCGAACACGCGTTCGGTGCGGTCGATCCGTTTTTCGCCCAGCGCAGTGGTGTCGTCAATCCCGGCGGTATCCAGAAAAACAACGGGGCCGATCGGCAGCAGCTCCATCGGCTTTTCAACCACATCGGTCGTCGTTCCGGCCTGCTCCGAAACAATCGAAACATCCTGCCCGGCAATCAGATTCAGGAAGCTGGATTTACCCACGTTGGTTCTGCCGAACAGCGCAATGTGCAGTCTTAAACTTTTAGGTGTCTTTTGCATTAACGGTGCCCCATCGCCATTAAATTTTGCGGAGCCAGAGTTTTATCCACGAGTTCAGCTCCGAACTGTTCATTCAGATATTCTTTGAAATTCATTTGATCAGTTTTTTTAAAGGTTTCAACTAATTGAGTGGCCCGTTCGTATCCAATGGTTGGAAGAAAAGCGGTGATGATTTCCAATGATTGGAAAAACTGCCGTTCGCATTCGGCTTCGTCAGCCAGAATGCTTTCTGCATGGTTCGCCAGCATTTCGCAGGCGGTGCCCAGCAGGTTCATGGATTCCAGCAGCGCATCAGCCAGCAGCGGCATAAACTCATTAATCTGAAGACTACCGCGCGATGCGCATTCCGTGACGATGAAATCATTGGCTTGAACCTTGATTCCAACCTGCATGACGCTTTCCAGAATGACCGGATTCACTTTGCCCGGCATGATGGAGGAACCGGCCTGCACGGCGGGCAGCTTAATTTTTTTATTCATGTGCAGCAGACGCAGGTCGTTGCAGATTTTCAGCAGGTTTGATGCACAGGCTTTCATGATGCCGGACACTTCAACAAATGCATCGGCGTTGGCGGTCTGATCCACCAGATTTTCGCCTCGGCTCAGGCCGAGCCCGGTGATTTCGCGCAGCTTGTCCGAAACCAGAAATATATAACTGCGCGGTGCGGTCAGTCCGGTACCAACCGCCGTGCCGCCCAGATTAACCACGCGCAGACGCTCTTCGCATTTAAAGGTGCGCCAGCGGTCGCGCGCAAAGGCCTCGGCAAAGGCACCGAATTCTGCGCCGAGCGTGAGCGGTACGGCTTCAACTAATTCCGTTTTTCCAATGGTTGGAATATGGGCGAACCGGTTTTCCAGCCGTTGGAAGGTACCTTGCAGTTTTTCAACTTTTTCCGACAGGGCGCGCAGCTCATAGATGGCGGCCACTTTGACGGCTGTTGGATAGACATCGTTCGTCGACTGATGCAGGTTCACGTCTTCAATCGGGTGAATCCCTGCACCGGCTTTGTTTGCAATGACCTCGTTGATGAACATGTTGGAGGAGGTTCCGGCCCCGCCCTGCAGAGCCGGCAAAGGACAAACCGGATCAGCTTCAATCTGTTCGCAGGCATAGATGATGGCATCTGCTTTGGCGGCATCCATCAGATTCAAATCTTTGTTCGCCAGTGCACAGGCCTTTTTCACATGCGCCAGCGCGGAAATCAATGCGGGCGAAACGCGGCTTCCAGACATTGGAAAGTTTTCCAGTGCCCGCACGGTGTGGATTCCCCACAGTTCATCCGTTGGGATTTCCTTTTCGCCTAACAAATCATGTTCTGTTCTTGTGTTCATAAATTGTGACCGCAGATTACGCAGATGGATGCAGATCAACCTTGAGGCGGATCAAGGTTGGGTAATTTTACTGAGCATGGATTTTACGGATACTCCGCTAATGCGGCCAAGCCGGCCGGTGAGAGAGCCCAGCTGATCGGTGGAGGCGTCGATGACCAGCGTGATGGCAGAGCAGTTACGTTCCGGACATGGCACACCGGTACGCGACAGAATGATGTCGCCGAATTCGGACAACAAAGTATTTACAGGGGCCGCATTTTGCTCGCGGTCTTCAATAATCAGGCCGACAAAGCCCAGTCGCTTTTGCATGAGTTCCTCCGTTCCGATTTTTTACGAAACCTTCAGAATTGGTTTAAAGATCCCTTTCAATCTGCCGTGGCCGATGGATCAGGAACAAAGGACCCTACTCGGTGTCCCCCCGTTGGCAAGAATTTTCCCGGCGAGAGCAATGTTGATTCGGAATCTAAATAGAGATAAACTGCCCGGATATGAAACCAATGCAAAAAATGCTGAATGCCTACGCAGAACTGGAACATTCCATCCGGAACCTCATGACGGAGCTTTTCAGTGAAACCTGCGGCATGTGCACCGCCTGCTGCTGCCGCGCGGATATCTGTGAAGAAGCCACCGGAAGCGCCTTTCTTTCGCTCCTGCTCAAAAAACAAGGGCTGTCTGAACGGGATATGGATGAAAAATACGGATGGCTCGATCTGCACGGCTGTTCGCTTGAATATGGCAGGCCCCCCATTTGCTACGCCTATTATTGCGATCAGCTGCTTTCCCGGCTGCCCGACGATGAAACCCGCTTTTCCGCCCGTATTCTCGGAAACCTGATGCAGCATATCGGCGAAAATGCACTCGGCGGCTGGCATCTCGTTGAGATCATGGATTCAAAAGATCTGGAAAAGCTGGATTATCCAACACTCTTCCAACGTCTGGAAGAATCGCAGGCGGCGTTTCATGTCATTGAGGGATTCATGCAGTCCGGTCGCCTGACGGCCGCCGATCATGAAGTTCTTAATGTTATTACAGACGAAGCGCCGTAACCGGAATAAGGAAATAGCGCTTTAATGGGATCAGGTTACTTCATCCTCAAGAATTCAATTTTGTCGATGTAGTCCTGAATGCTCCACGTTGGTTCATAATACTGAACGCTTCCCAGATTTTTGGCATCGGGACTCAAAAGGTAGGTGTGGGGAAATCCTTTAATAGGACATGCTTCAACGAGTGCTGTATTATTCGCTTCCCACTCTTTTCCGGCATCCCGGTCGGATAGGTCGACCAGGAACAGAACCAAATTCTGATTCGCGTAGGCTTGGAATTCATCCTGAGTGATTAACTGCTCATCCAGATCTCTGCAATACCCGCACCAGGCTGGAGCTGTGTATAGTAGTAAAATGGGTAACTGATACTCTTTTGCTTCCGCTTTGGCCGTTTCTACATCCGTAACCCACTTGGCCGTTCGGTCCTTAGGGACATCCGCCCTCGATTCTTTTTTCTCTGCCCGTTCTTTTTTCTGTTTCGCAATATAGGCCTGATCTTCGGCGGACAACTGTTTGATTTTGATCACTTCAACCGGGTCCTGTTTGACTACCTTTATTCGAACGCTCTTTTCCTGGATGCTGAATAAATCGCCTTCAAGCGTGGAACCATCTGTTTTTGTCCACGTGCGTGCCTGAACTCCAACGGCGAGCAGACATGAGATAAGAACCATAGTCATTTTATTCATAGTAATTTCCCTTTTTGATTCGTTAGAGAAAACCGCTCCTCCAGCGTTATTCCGCCTACTCCCGATTTTCCTGGGAAGTGTACCCTAACTCGGTATTTTTGCAAGACATTCAGTGTGTTTGTGTAACGTTGAATGAGTTTAGTTCGTTGAAACGGAAGGATTGGGGAGGTGCGGCTCGAATTTAATCAAACTGATTGAAAAACACTCCGATGTTTACAGACTGAACGGACCGGTGGAAGTCAAATTTCAGCGCTGACGGAACACCTCAGATGACTGGTTATGGATCGCCAAGCTCGGTGGGTACTTGGCACGGAAAAGCGACGGACCGCCGGGAACTCTTGTGTTGTGGCGCGGCCGGAAGCGGCTGATGGATTTAACAGAAGGATGGTGTCTTGCAAATCAGGAGTAAAAAGTTATGGGTAATAGAAAGGTGGTGTGGGAGCTGGGGGCTAAACACCCCCCCGGCTACCCGATTTAGCAACCATGTTGTTCCTCCATTCCTCCAGGATTTCACAAAGCTTGTTAAATGGATTAATTTCAACAACTGCAACTTTGTAGAGAAGGACAAATATTCCGTATGAAGATATGTCAAAATCTATACTGTCTAAAATCGCCTTTGTCCCTTTGTGCAATGGCTCATTTGAATAATCACAGTAATGTTTCCAATAATTTGCTCCCGCGTTGATTATTGAAATCTTGCTGATACCTGATTTGTCAAATGGTGGAAGTTCAAATGCCACCTTATAATCAATATCCGAAGAGCTGATAGTTGTGCTGATGTATTGTTGTGCCATGGTAAAACCAAGGCCTGAAATATATGACAATCTTGACCAGTAAACATTGTGTTCTGGCGCTGGTATCTTTTCCAGTTTTTCATAAATTGTCGCATGATTACGATCAAGTATCGGTATGAACTCTTTTAGTTCATCCAACTCGAAATCATCAATAGTTCCATCAGGCAATAGTATGTACATATCTTTTGCTAACGTTTGAGATGAGGCTGAGTGCAAACAAACTTTGCTGACTCAAACGGGCGTTGTCACGATAGCCTTGTATGTTCTCATTTATCAATTTCTGG
>JAROBA010000031.1 GCA_029432815.1 Pontiellaceae bacterium B1224
ATCGGAAATAAATGCTCATCAACAGAAAACAAAATAGCCGAACCAGTGGGTGGAGCCTACGGTGGCCGACGCCTGTTGGTTAAGTGAAGTTTATGTTCACCGGCGGCTCACCCATAACGTTCGCAGCAAAAAAGTACAGATGAAGAAACTCATAAGTATACTCAAAATTTTAGCCATTATCATTGGTTTACTGTATGTACCCTTCATAGCAGTAGTCCTGGGTTCAATGCTTCCACATGACACTCTTCTGTTTGCCTTAATAGCCATAGTCGTTGTGTTGTCCTTTAAGTTGAGGAGCAAGAATAACCGACAACAAACAGCTAATAAATTCACAAAAACGGCAACCCCATTCTTAATCATAGCAATCCCTATGGGACTAATCTTTGGAATCGGAGCTATCCATTCTTCAGCCACGATTCTAAGCGAATTTAAAGATGTTCATTCGATGTACAAATGGATGATTTTTGCATTCTTTATACTAGCGGGGTTCGGTGGATTTAAAATTGCTGCGATAAGCGGGTTGGTTTTAAATAGCCGATATAAACAAAGAAAATAATTTGCGAACCAGCGCGTGGACCCTACGCTGACCAACGCATTTTGATCCGGTCAACGTTGTGCGCAGCGCGGGTCACCCGTAACGTTCGCTAGAATAAATATGCTATGAAATCAGCCACGTTCATTTGTTTCGTAATAGAGGCAGTTCTCCTTGTTGCTGTCGTGCTGTCTTATCGTTTAAGTACAGCTCTTGGCGTTGTCATGACCACCTTATGGTCTATGAGCTTTGGGTTAATCTTTATGCTTGGAGAAGAATTAGATGAACCGCCAGAGCCACTACACAAAAAAGAAATCAAGAGGCCAAAGTTCGAGAGCTTAATCGGTTCCTTTGGAACGACTATATCGATTCTTAATCCCGCAGGAATGATTAAGATTGAAGACCAACGAATTGAAGCAACTGCGTTCATGGGACTTATCGAGTCAGGAATACAAGTTGAGATAGTTGATGCAAAATCCAATACAGTAATCGTCAAAGAACGAGAATAAAAAAGCGAACCAGTGGGTGGAGCCTACGGTGGCCGACGCCTGTTGATTAAGTGAAGTTTATGTTCACCGGCGGCTCACCCATAACGTTGTGCATAAATAAAAAAGGAAAATATATGAAAGAGAAAATTCAAAAATTAACATGCATAGCCCTTTCAACCTCAATCGTCGTGTTGACGGGGTGTTCGGCATTTAGACCAACTCATCAAATGGTGAATATTACCTGTATGCCAGATGATGCAATTTTAACAGTTAACGGAACTCGATATACCTCACCTGCTCAAGTCAAAGCAAAGCGAAATCGGAATGTTTCAATTCAATGCTATAAAGAAGGTTACATGCCCGATCAAAGAACCATCGGGCACCACTTCAATGAAACAGGCGCACTAGATGCTGTAGGAACGTTTTTTTTCCTAGTCCCATGCATTGGGTTGTTCACACCTGGAGCGTTCACACTGGATGAGACGGATGTTGCTATTACATTATACCAAAAATAATTGCACAACCAGTGGGTGGAGCCTACGGTGGCCGACGCCTGTTGATTAAGTGAAGTTTGTGTTCACCGGCGGCTCACCCATAACGTTGGACTCAGAGAATATGAAAAAAGTCCTAAAGCTGATCCTAATCATCCTGTGTCTTATCGCTGGAGTTTTTTTCAGTCTGGAAATAGTCAGTGAGATTATTTCTAAACCACTACTTGTCGAATCCAAAGAGTCCATCAAAGCGTACTCTGGTGATGGAAGCGCAAAGTATATTTCAGCACCAGATTTTGGAATTGATGGAGTTTCAATTACTATGCCTGAATTCAACATGGTAGCTGGATTAAATGCTGAGTATTCGTTGTCTAATATTCCGTATGGAGATCCATATACAATTTTCCTTGTTACCGAACCTCTTAGTATTGAAAAAAATGAAAGCCTTATTGAGATGATTCTAGAAGGAAACTGGAGCTACACAATAAAGAGAAATGAGACTCCAATAAAAACAATTTCGGGCTCACTACAAAAAATGACCAATAGTTCGGGCATTCGTTGGGTGAAGACAGAAAGTGGCACTGAAGAACCACTTCGTATAAACCAATTTTATTCATATTCGTACGGAGAAGAGAACGGGCTGGTAGTTCCTGACACTAAGGACAACTGGTCACTATCTGTTACGTTTACTAATGCTGCGCTCACGGAACCAATTCATGCTTACATATATTTGCGGCGGGGTGGTTCAAAATAAAACATGGTCCAACCAGCTCATTGACCCTACTTGGACAACGCCCGTTTTTGAATGCGAAGTCTGTTTCCCAAGCGGGTCATGAGTAACGTTGGAGTACTAAATTGAAAAACTACACTCCAGGAACTATTCCACAATCAACATGGAGGGAAATACATCTGTTACTCATGAGTGCAGAAGCATCTAGTGATAGATACCCTCCAACATTCGATGGGATAGAACCTATTGAAATTGAATTCAGTAAAGAAGGTATCTCGATAACAGGAAAGAGTAGTTTTCTATGTGGTGATGGTAGAACAATGACATACAATTCCAACATCATGTTCAAAAAACCAAGATTCACCAATCTACAAAGTTTAACCAAAAAAAATATTAGGATGTCAGTACTTGAGTCATCTGAGATTACTGATGGAATTTTCACTGCGGTAATAAAATAACTCCAACCAGCAGGTGGACCCTATCGTGACAACGCCCGTCGATAAAGTTGAAGCACAATCCACTCAGGGTCACCCGTAACGTTAGCTGAAGAAAATTATGAAATTCAAAATACTCAAATTCAGCGCTTACATCACGCTTCTTTGCTCCTCTTCCTTTGCAGAAACGGAAACATGGAAAGATCTCGTGACCTCATCGGATTTCATTGTGATCGCCAGAGCTGTAAAAATAGAAGAAGTCAGTGAGAACCAATATAGAACTACGTTTTCAGTCAAAAAGAATTACAAGGGAACACCCCCAGAAACCATATCCATTGATTGGGAAAAAGAGTCAGAGAAAAAATCTCCTGCTGAGGAAGTTATGGATGTGTTGAATTATAAATTCTCTATAGAAGACCTTTCCTGCGACTTCATTTTGATTGCAAAACAAACTGACGCAGGACTTGTGCTTTCAAGTGAACGTTTCCTCCGAAAACGAAAACCTCAGAGGCATTTTGGAGACAATCATATACAAATTCGACAGTTTGGAACTTTACCACCAGAGCTTGAAATTAAGGTCATCTCCAAAAGAATCACAGATGACTACACAGTTGAGTTTATACTTTGGGATGACATCAAAAGTTGGTTTGACTCTAAGTATTTAAAAAATAACAGCTAACCAGAGCCTTGACCTTACCGTGAAAACGCCCGTCGAATCGGTCAAAGTTTATGTGCACGGCAGGTCAGCCTGAACGTTCTGCAGATAGATCATGAGAATATTAAACACAAAGCATCAACTGAACCTACAGACGGCACCTTATTGGATAACATTATCAATTCTTCTGCTGTGGGGCATTTTTGCATTTCTCAATTATGTGCTGATCTTATCTTTCGCAGTGCCAGCAGTTGGTGCGCACAAAAGAGGATCTTTACGATGGAAAATATTCAGCGTCAGCACCGTTATTTTTGCTGTTGCGTTTCTTGCTGTTCAATATTTTCTACATGGGCCTAGAGGAATGGTTTTATTTAATGAAACAGGAGCATTCGGGTCATGCCCAAGAGTTAACTTTCTTAGCCTGCTGGGTGTTTTGTTAATATTTTCCCCCTTATCATCATCTTGTGCGATTGACCGTATTAGAAACAGATCGAAATTAAATTCGGCAGAACAATAGAGCAATAGATACTCATGACTGAGGGACGAGGGAACTGAGTTGAACCGCTGCGCTATTTCCTTCGGAAATTATTTTTCCGCGTTGCTCCAAAGCTATTGACTGGTTCCCTCCTTCGCCAAGGCTACGGCGGACATGCCTGTGAGCGGCGGAGCGGTCGACACGTAAAAAAGCGCCCGGGAGGGCGCTTTATGAACCACTCCTTCGTCGTTATTTCCTTCGGAAATTATCTGCGCTGCGCTTCGGGGTGTTGGCGGCCATGAAACCGAAGTGCCGCAATTTCCTCCTACGCCAAGGCTTCCGCCGTCGCCAAAGGCTATGGCGGGACAAGACGGCGGACAAGTAGTGAACCCGCTGGGCAGCACGTGCTGGAGGTAGCGCCGCATAAACTCGAAAACCGCCAGTGTGCAGCGGCGCCATTTCTTTTCGCCGGAGCGGCGGTATTTGAAGATGACTTCGGTGTCGGTGACTTTGATGATCCGGCTGGGTGCGATGGCGACGCGGAAGACGTATGAACCATTCCCTTCGGTCATTATTTACTCCGTAAATTATCTTCCGCTACGCTCCAGGGCGCGAGATACTTCAGCGCCTTTTTCCCGTTGCCGATGTGCAGACAGTCGATAGCTCCATCACGTCATAATCGTCAGAGCGATCCAGGGGACCAGGTTGAAGACGATGAACAGCAGTTTATACATGCCGACATAACCGTAAATGATGGATCGGCCGGTTGCTTCATCGACACCGAACATTGCACCTGATATGCGGCTTATGAAGCCTTTGACAAAAATGCACATGATCGCCGTCCACATATAAAACCCCAGATTGATCAGGGTCATCCAGCCAAAGAATTCTCTCATTATTTCCAGGTTCATGGTGTGCCTCCTAAAACCTTACAGACACTCCGGGTTTCATTTTGTTGACTGAAAAGGCATAAAATGGATGATGCGGCCTGCTTTTTCCAATAAGTGGAAGTTTGAAGTGGAAATGAAACGGAATCTATACCAAATTAGTGCCAATTAAATTTGAGGCCCGATGTATGAGTAAATATATGCAACCGAGAATCAGCGATGCCGAAGCGCTGGACATGCTTCAGAATATGTCGACCCCGGAGCTGATGGCCCGTGCCGATGCGATCCGCCGCGAGCGCCATGGCAATAAGACCTACTATGTGCACAGCCACAATCTGAATCCGACGAACCTCTGCGTGGTTGAGTGCAATCTATGTTCTTTCTGGCGGCCTGAAGGTGCGCCGGATGCATACATTACTTCGCTGGAAGATGCCCGCAAGAATCTGGAACGCGCGCAAAACTGGAATCTGACCGATCTGCATATTGTGGGCGGTATGATTCCTGAGCTGGACATGAAATACTACGAAGATCTCTTTTCGCTCTCCCGCGAAATGCTGCCCGGTGTTTTGCTGCAGGGAATGACGGCGGTTGAAATTCACTGGATTGCAGGAAACGCCGGCATTTCCATCAAAGAGTGTCTCCAGCGGTTGCAGGCCTGTGGATTCGGTTCGATTTCCGGCGGCGGCGCTGAAATTTTCCATGGTGAAATCCGTAAAAAAATTGCGACCACTAAAATTCTGGCGGAGCATTGGCTGGATGTTCACCGCGAAGCGCATGGACTGGGTATTCCCACCAATGCTACGATGCTGTTCGGGCATATCGAAGAAGACTGGCATCTGATTGATCACCTTTCCAGGCTTCGGAACCTGCAGGATGAAACCGGCGGATTCCAGGCGGCGATCCCATTGCCGTTCCAAACCAATGGAACTGCGCTGGGGCTGAAATATGGTCCGTCCGGCGATCGTCAGGTCCGCGTGGCCGCCGTCACCCGCATCTATCTCGATAACTTTCCGCATGTCCGCATGCTGGTGAACTATATGGACCGCAAACTTCTGGGCGTTCTGACGCACAGCGGCGTGGACGATATTGGCGGAACCAGCCTCGAAGAACGCATTGCCAAAGAGGGCGGGGCGCCGCAGAGCCAGAAATTCTTTACGGCAGAGGAGATGGAAGCATTTCTTTCCAACCTCGGCCACACCCCGGTGCTGACCAACAGCGTGTATGCACAAATCGAAGGGCAGCCCGATGTGAATGCCATTCCAGAAGCGCCTGTGGTTTCCAGTCGTTGGAAAACGATTCTGGATCGGGTGGAAGCCGGCGAACGCATTAATTCAGAAGATGCCGCGATTATCTATGAAGAAGCCCCGTTCCAGGAATTGGGGCGTGTGGCCGACATCTGTCGTCGTCGGGCTGTTCCCGGCGATCTGGCCACCTATGTGTTTGATAAGAATCTGAACACGACCAACGTCTGCGTGGTGGACTGCAAATTCTGCGCGTTTTACACGAAGCAGGAAAAAGACAATGCCTATGTGAAAAGCCCCGAAGAGATTGTGGAGCAGGTGAAGGCTGCGGCCGAAGCCGGGGCCACCCAGATTCTGATTCAGGGCGGGCTGCATCCAGAACTTAAACTGGATTATTACGAAGCGTGTCTGTCGGGCATCCGCGATAATGTCGATATCTGGATTCATTCGCTGTCGCCGACCGAAATTGAGTTTATGGCAGCGATGGAGCACATTTCGATTAAAGAATGCCTCCAGCGTTTGAAAGATGCCGGCCTGCAATCGCTGCCCGGCGGCGGAGCCGAAATTCTGAACGACGATATCCGCAAACGCATCAGCCCGAAAAAGACCCGCTCGAAAGCATGGCTGGATCTGATGGAAGACGCGCATTCGATCGGCCTGAAAACGACGGCAACCATGGTATACGGCTTCGGCGAAACCTATGAGCAGCGCATTGAGCATTTCATGAAAGTCCGCGATCTGCAGGATCGCACCGGCGGGTTCACCGCCTTTATCCCCTGGAGCTTTTCGCCGGATATGACCGACCTGGATTGCCCGCGTCTGCAGAATGGCGTGGACTACCTGCGCCTGATTGCGATGGCCCGCATCATTCTCGACAACGTGCCGCACCTGCAGGCCGGTTGGGTAACCGAAGGCCCGGATGTTTCGCAGCTGGCGCTGCAGTTCGGTGCCGATGATTACGGCGGGGTATTGATGACGGAAGAAGTGGTGAGCGCCACGGGCGTTGACTACAAAGTCGACGAAGACCTCGTGATTAATCTGATCCGCGAAGCCGGTTGGGTTCCATCGCAGCGAACCACGCAGTACGACACAATTAAAATCTTCGACGAAGAAACTTTAGGAGCGTGATGCGTGACGAATGAGTCGTGATCTCTGGTTGCTGAACCTTTATCACGTCTCTCGGATCACGCCTCATGAAAGCACATGGCAAAAAATATTTTAGGTGGAGACCTAATTCCCTGCAGCATGGATCCGGTGACCGGGTTCTTCCGCAATGGCAAGTGCGATACCCGTGCCGATGATCAGGGCATGCATACGATTTGCGTTTTGATGACGGATGAATTTCTGGCGTATTCTAAAAGCGTCGGGAACGACCTTTCCACTTCGATTCCGGAATACGGTTTCCAGGGATTGGAAGGCGGCGATTACTGGTGCCTATGCCTATCCCGCTGGATTCAGGCCTATGATGCCGGCATGGCGCCGCAGGTCAGATTAGAATCCACCCACGCTTCCGTGTTGGAGTTTGTCGAGCTCCAGACCCTGGAAGAATTTTCTGTTTCTAAATAGTAAAACTACATGGAAAATGAAACCGCTACGGGGTACGGAAATAACTGAGATACCATCGCCTGACTGAAAATGCGCCCTCCGCTGTGCGGAGAAGCACGTCCTACACGCGTTTCTTTGTTCGCCCCCGTCCATTCGTTCCTGCACCAACGGTGTAGGACGTGGTTCTTTACGAAGTAAAGGCCGCGTTGCTACCGGGATATTTGACAGAATAATTAGGGACAAAATAATTTTCCGTTCCTGCCATGCATAATCCTGTCAACCCATGATCCTGTCTGTGTTCTGAGGAACCGCTCTTCGGCTTTATTCTCCTTGCTGTCTGATCTTTTTGAGGCGGGTAAGTGCTTCTAGGTAGTAGTAGTCCGCGTAGTTCACGTTCACATCCACTTCTTTGCGCTTTGGCATGTGCCCGACGCTGTGGAGCAGGACGCATTGGTAGTCAGCCCCCTTGGCGAGATAGCGGTCGGACGACAGCTCCGCGAGCGTTTTTTCAGCTTGCTTGAGATACCGTTTGTTGCCGGTCAGTTCATAGAGATCAAGAAAGGCGCTGGAGGCAATGGCTCCGGCCGAGGCGTCTTTCACGAGCAGATCGTCCGGTGCGTCGAAATCCCATAAAGGCACGCCGTCGGCGGGTAGGCGCTTCATATAGGCATCGGCTATTTTTTCGGCGAACTGGAGGTAGGTTTTATCGCCGGTTTCACGATACATCATGGTGAAGCCGTAAATACCCCAGGTTTGTCCGCGCGCCCACATGGTGTTGTCTGCGAATCCCTGCGCGGTCTTTTTCGCAATCACCTCGCCGGTCTTGGGATCGTATTCCAACAGGTGGTAGTTGGAACCATCGGGCCGGAAATGATTTTCAAGGGTCGTGTTTGCATGCGTCAGGGCAATATTGCGTAGGTTTTCATTACCCCCGTTTTCTGCTGCCCAGAGGAGCATTTCCAGGTTCATCATATTATCGATAATGACGCGGTAGGATTTTGGATTCTTTTCATCCATACTGCCCCAGGACTGTATCACTTGAGCGGTGGGGCGATAGCGCGTTGCAAGCGAATCGGAAGCTTCCAGAATGATGGCTTTGTAGGCAGGGTCTTTTGTGAGTCGATAGCCGTTTCCATAGCTGCAGTAGATCATGAAACCCACGTCATGATGTCCATTGAACGTTTTCAGCGGCTCCAGTTGTTTCGTCCATTTTTGAGCTTCAGCGAGCCAGTATTCGTTCTGATTCTGTTCATATAGATACCATAGACATCCCGGAAAAAAACCCGTGGTCCAGTCTTTCAGTTGCACCTGTCTCCAGGAACCATCCGCATGGCTGTTGCGGGGCATGCCGTCGCTGGGATCGAGCGAGTCCGTGGCCTTTTTGTATTGTTCCGTTGCGAACGAAAAGAGCTCATCAATGCGCTGCGTCGATAAGGTTTGTTCTTCAGCTGTGCAGGAAAGTGCTGTTGTGCAGCAAGCCGTGAAAACGAGTGAGCGAAGTAGTTTTATCAGTTTCATAATGTTGTCCTCCAGGGAGAGGTTTGAGTTGTGTTGATGCATTAAATACGTGTGCCGCTCACACTACATTTTCGGCCAAAAGTTCGCAATGCAGTCGTGCGGAAAAACAGGTACTCCCCATTATTATTTTGGCGGGTATGAAATATTACGCACGCGGATGCTTCGACAAGGTGGGGCCGCTCATATAAGCTGGCCGCTTAATGATGAAGTTTATGACGAAAGGAATGTGAGCAATGCAGATAAGAATGAAAAGCAGCTTAATATGTTACGGGCTATTGGGAGCGCTGTTCTGTCCTGCACTGATGGCGCAGGAGGGCGATTCATGGACCTATTCCAAAGAGACTCCCGAACAGCACGCGGCCAAAATGGAATGGTGGAACGCAGCCCGCTTCGGAATGTTTGTTCACTGGGGCGTCTATTCCGTGACGGGCGGCGAATACAAGGGCGAAATGCCCACCAATAGCGCGGAATGGATGATGAATAAAGCCCGGATTCCAATCGCGGACTACAAAACCGAAAACGTGGATAAATTCAATCCCACCTCGTTCGATGCAAAATCCTTCGTACTTCTGGCCAAAGAGGCCGGTATGAAATACATCGTGATCACGGCCAAGCATCACGATGGCTTTGCCATGTTCCACTCGAAAGCCGGCCCTTACAACGTCGTGGATGCCACGCCGTTCAAGCGCGATATCATGATGGAGCTGGCCGTGGCGTGCCGCGAGGAGGGTATCCGCTTTGGTTTCTACTATTCGCAATGTCAGGATTGGCATCATCCCGGCGGTCTTGGAAATAACTGGGACGACACCATCGAGCGCGTCAGTTTTGATGAATATGTCCGCGAAAAGGCTGTGCCCGAAGCGCGTCAACTGCTGACCGAATACGGACCCATCGCCATCTTTTGGTGGGATACGCCGCGCGATATGAGCCAGGAGGCATTCGACAGCCTGCATTCGGTGACGGATCTTCAGCCCGGCATCATCACCAACGACCGGTTGGGCGAGGAATACGCCGGCGATCATAAAACCTTTGAGCGCCAAATTCCCCGCAAAGCGCCGGTGGGTGTGGATTGGGAAGTCTGCATGCCGATCAGCGCGAGCTGGGGCTATAAAAAATCCGACACCGATTTTAAATCGATTGAAACGCTGATCCGAAATTTGGTGGATATTGCGAGCAAGGGCGGGAATTATCTGCTCAATGTGAGTCCCACCGGTGACGGTACCTTATTGCCGCAATCGACGGAGCGTCTTCAGGCGATAGGACGTTGGATGAAGGTGAATGGCGAATCCATTTATGAAACCACGGCCAGTCCATTCGGTGATCTGGAATGGGGGCGTTGCACGAAAAAGGAATTTGCGCGCGGAAGCACCCTCTATCTTCACGTGTTCGATTGGCCCGCCGACGGCAAGCTGTTTGTGCCCGGACTGAAGAACAAGGTCGAGCAGGCCTACCTTATGGATAATTGGAACGCGGTGGAAACGCAGCAAACCGAGGACGGGGTCATCGTCTCCCTGCCGGCGGAAGCGCCCGATGAAATTGCCAGTGTGGTTGTGGTGAAGGTTCACGGACCATTGGAAGTCGCGAAAGTTCTTCCCGCGCCCGGGAAGGATGGCGCGTTGGTTCTATTGGCCGACATGGCCTACATTCACAACAACGAGGGAAGTGAACAGGCTTCTGTGCGCGAAGGGCGGCGCGGCGGACCTTCGTACATCAGTCGATGGAGCGATGAAGCGGCCTGGGTGGAATGGTCCTTCAAAACGGATCAGCCGGGCCAGTACGAGGTCTTTGCAGAATTTTCCACAGAGGAAAACAGTGGGTTCAATATCGGGCTTTCGGGGAACTTTCAACCCGTCGGCGTTCAGGCCACCGGTGGTCGCCGCGATTATACGGAGAAGATGCTCTGCATCATCACGATTGATAAAGCCGGCGAATACACCTTGCAAATTAAACCGGAAGCAGGGCAGTGGAATCCGCTGAGTCTGCGGAACGTTACGCTACGGAAAAAGTAGGATCTTGCCGTTAACCGGGACCTCGTGAATATTAAATGAGGGGTTCGGCGCGGCGTCACTACTGAGAATAAACTGAAAATGAAAAAACTGGTACTTATACTAAACTGGTCCGTCCTTGCATATATCGTGGTACTTATAGTCATGACCATCATTGGGAATATTACAGAAATATCTGATGAGCCAATTCTGACAATGGGAGGAGCGGATGGCCCAACTGCAGTGTTCATTTCGACCAGATTAAGTCCGTACTTAACGAATGCTATTCTCGTGGCATTACTATTGTTAACGAATATTTATGTGCTGCAAAAAAAAGAAAAATAACATACGAAAAATAGAATTACAGATGCTCAGGATGAAGCGTGAGGGAGGTGTTTCCCAAAGGTTGGAAATCGCGTCCGAGCAGAACGTGGCTTTTACTGGGTAGAGGCTCCGCGTCGGTTCGACTTTTATTACGAAGCTTTGAGGTTTTATACCCCGCTACTTGCATCGTAAGAATTGTAGGGCTGGAATGGCTGAGGAACGATGCCTTCCAGCCGGATGGCGGGAAGGTCTCCTTCGTCAACCGTTCCCGCCCTACAAAACAGATGCCCCGCCTGCTTGTAGCGGGGTGGTTCTTACGATACTAAAAAAGCCCCGTCACTTTTCCAGTTTCGGTGTTGATGTCGATCTGGCGGAAGCCGGGTGTACTTCCAGTGCCTGGAAGCAGTTTAATGTCCCCGGCGACCGGTACCACAAATCCTGCTCCTTTATAGATCAGCACATCGCGGATCGGCAGTTTCCAACCGGTGGGGGCCCCTTTGAAATCCGGATCGTGGGAAAGGCTTAAATGGGTTTTCACCATGCAGGTTCCCATGCCGGCTATTTCCGGATCATTCTGGAAGGCCTGAATTTTTCGGTCGGCGGCTTCCGACCATTCCACGCCGGAGGCGCCGTAAAGCTCGGTTGCAATCTTGTGCACGCGTTCTTTGAGCGGGAGATCCAGTTCGTAGAGAAAGTCAAAATGGTTCTCCTCTTCACAGGCGGCCACCACTTCTTCAGCCAGTTCAATGGCACCTTCGCCGCCTTTCAGCCAATGTTCGGAAACAGCACAACGGGCGCCATGCTCTTTGGAAATACGGCGCACCAGATCATGCTCGGCGGGTGTGTCGGTATAGAATCCGTTGATGCAGACCACCGGGGTGGCTCCGCTCTTGCGCACAATATCGATGTGGGCAATCAGGTTGGAGCAACCGGCTTCGAGCAGCGTCAGCTCTTCTTCAGTATAGGCTTTATCTAACGGCTTGCCTGGCTTCACGACCGGTCCGCCGCCGTGCATCTTCAGCGCACGGACCGTGGCGACGATCACGACTGCATCCGGCTTTAATCCGGAATAACGGCATTTTAGATTCCAGAATTTTTCGTAGCCTATATCGGCGGCAAAGCCGCTTTCTGTAACAAGGTAGTCGCCCATGCGGACGCCGAGCATGTCGGCAATCACCGAGTTCTGACCGATGGCAATATTGGCAAAGGGGCCAGCATGCACCAGCACCGGATTGCCTTCAATGGTCTGCACCAGATTGGGATTAATGGCTTCGAGCATGATGGCCGACATGGCACCATCCACTTCCAGATCGGCGGTGGTGACTTCTGCGCCGGATCGGCTGTAGGCCACAACGATTTTTCCGATGCGTTCGCGCATGTCTTTCAGGCTGTTGGCGACGGCGAGGATGGCCATGATTTCGCTGGAGACAGTGATCTGGAATCCGGACTCCATTTCATAGCCGTCCATTTTCCCGCCTTTGCCGATGGTAATATTCCGCAACGACTGCGCACAGAAATCCATGGCCCACTTCATCTGAACGCGGTCGGGATCAATATCAAGACGGGGCATGCCGGTTTGTTTCAGGCGCTCGTCGTCATAGTTGTCTTCATGCTGCATGCGGGCGGTGAGGGCCACCATGCACAGGTTGTGCGCGTTGGTGATGGCATCGATATCACCGGTCAGGCCGAGCGAGAACGGGGCGAGAGGGATGCATTGCGCCAGCCCGCCGCCGGCGGCTGATCCCTTAATGTTGAAGGTCGGGCCGCTGCTGGGCTGACGAATGGCACCAACCGGTTTCTTGCCGATGCGCCCGAGGCCTTCCACCAGCCCCATCGTGGTGGTGGTTTTCCCTTCGCCGAGCGGGGTGGGGGTGATGGCGGTGACGTCCACATATTTTCCCGGCGCACGATCTTTGATCCGGTTCCAGGTGGTGGGGTAGTCAATCTTGCCGACATTGCGACCCATCGGGATGAGTTCGCCATCCTGCAACCCCAGCTTTTCGGCAATTTCCTGAATCGGTTTGATATTTTGTTCGGCGGCTTCGGCAATCTGCCAGTCGGCCATCTTCGTTGGGTCCAGTTTCATGAGTGCTCCAGTCGTTGAATTAGTTATTAAAGAGTAATGCGTAAATTATATTGTGACGATTGAGTCGTGATTTCTCTGGGTTGTGAAGCGGCGTTTATATCACGTCTCACTTTTCACGCCTCAGATAAAGAATCCAATAGATCGTTCCGACAAAGATAGCGCCGCCGATCATATTTCCCAGTGTGACTGGCAGCAGGTTATTTACGATAAAGCCGTGCGTCGTCAGGTTGGAGAGATCGGCCCCGCTCAGCTGACCGACGATGTCCGGGTTACTTTTCAGCAGGAGTCCTGCGGGTATAAAATACATGTTGGCAATCGAGTGTTCAAAGCCCATGGCCACAAAGGCGGTGATCGGGAAAAGGATGGACAGGATCTTGTCGGTTACGGAGCGGGCGCTGTAGCAGAGCCAGATGGCCAGGCAAACCAGAATGTTGCAGAGCATGCCGCTGGTGAAGGCCTGCGTGAAGGTCAGGTTGACTTTTGTATTTGCAATGGAGAGCGCTTTGGCTCCAACGGCTCCGTCATTCGTGAGCCAGTGTCCGCTGAAATAGACCAGCATCAGAATGGCCAGTGATCCCACCAGATTGCCCAGAAATACAAACAGCCAGCCTTTCAGCATTTTGCTGACCTTCACCTTTCCCGAAAAACAGCCCATCACCACCAGGGTGTCGCCGGTGAAAAGATCCGCCCCGGCGATGATCACCAGAATCAGACCCAGCGAAAAACTCATGCCGCCGATCAGCTTGGTCAGCCCGACGCCCAGTTCCATGTCGTGAATCACATGCGTGAAAAAAGCGGCGCCGAAGGCAATGAATGAACCCGCCTGAACAGCCAGAAAAAAAGCGGTGATGATATCGCGATTTGCTTTTCGAATGGCAGAGGCTTCGGCCCGTTTGGCCATCTCTGCCGGTTGATAGGCATCGAGTATTGTTTCGTCCATGTTCAATTTCCCGTTTGTTTTCTAAACTAGATCGCACCGATATGATCGTTGGTTAATCCATTTCCCAGGAACTGCCGCCCGGTTTAATCATATCGCCCTTCAGCAGACCGGCTTTTCCCACGGCAACAAACACCACATCCGCCCGCCGGGAATGAATGGCCACTTCGCGGGTCATGTGGTGGCAGACCGTCACGGTGGCCCCTTCGGCCATCAGCCGGAAGGTAAGCGGTTTGCCGACGATTTCGGAATAGCCGATTACGGTGGCTTCAAGCCCTTCCAGTTTGTCCGCCACCTGCCGGCCGTTAATATTGGGGTGCTGCATGCCTGTTCTCCTAAGAAACCGCTTATATAGTAATTGGGCGCGAGTTTATCGTGCTTTCCAAAGATAGGAAGAATTTTCAGAACCCGGTTACATTCCGGTCGAAGGGGCGCGCCATGCCGGCTGATATCCGGTATGTATTTTATTCAGCTGCGTTGGAGGGTGGCCGGGAATCATGTTTGAGATCAGGCAGATTGAAACTGAAGAGCTGTTGGAAGCATTTGAGCCGGATGAGATTTGGGGGCATTGCAGCCAATGCGGGAACCATGCGGCGGTTTGGTCGTGCCCACCGCATCGATTTGAGCCGGTTGAATGGATCCGACACTTCCGCTTTTCTTATGTGGTAGTCGCGACGATATCGCTCGCGGGGTTTGAAAAACAGGCCGAGGCGATTGAGTATTATTATGAAATGCGCCGGATCATTAACGATGCCATGCGGGGATTCGAGCCGTTGGTTCCGGGGTCGGTCAGTCTCTATGCCGGGCATTGCGATGCCTGTGCGGCCTGTACACGCGTTCAGGGAATGGAGTGTGTCCACCCCGAGCGCTGCCGCTATTCCCTCGAATCGCTCGGGCTGAAGGTTTCTGCGATTACTGAAACGTATTTTGAAGATAACCTGGAATGGGTCGATGGGCAGACGCCGGACAGATTACTGGTTATTCCGGCGCTGCTCAGCCCGGTGGAGATTAATCAGTCTGATCTCTTCCAGGCATTGGAAAAAAGCACGCGAGCTTTTCGGTCCTGCTGAGGCCGGAGTTCCTGTGTCCGGAAGAGGTGCAGGTCGAAATGAACGTAGACGCGACGCCCTCGTCGCGTTCCGCACGAACAGTCTCTGCGGGGAAACGCGATGAAGGCAGATTGCTGTCTGCTGGCGCAATCACATCTACACTCCAGTCTGCAGCAACCATTCCCCGCAGAAGGGGGACATGAACCTTATTTTTTCGGTTTCAGCCAACCCAGTGAAACGAGGAATTTATCCATTTCCGCCACGGTTTCGTTATATTTCGCTTTATTGAAGAATCCGTGCGGCTGGTCTTCGTAGAGAAACAGGTCGCACCGGTCGCCGTTGGATTCCATGATTTTTTTATATTCCTGTGCGGTGGCAACGGGAATGAGATCATCTTTGGTGCCGAGGAAAACGATGGTGGGCGGGGTGCCTTTTTTCAAGTTGGCCATCGGGGAAAAGTCCTGCCAATATTCTTTAACCCGATCATGGCCATAGCCCGTTTCGGAATTATCAAACACGGGGTTAAACAGAATAAGGGCTTCCGGCACGCAGCTGATTGAGGTGTCCTCGTCCGGTTCATTAAATTCGGACAGAAGGGCTGTTGCCGCTGCCAGATGTCCGCCGGCTGAGCCGCCGGCCGCCGCAATGCGTTGCGGGTCGATACCGAATTTTCCGGCGTGGCTGCGTACCCACCGCATGGCCGACTTGGCATCCATTACACAGGCGCGTGGATCGGTTCCATGGGTTTTCTTAATCCGGTATTCCGCGGTAATAGCCACGATGCCGCGGTCGGCGAGGTATCGGGCCTGCGGGTAAAACTGGTTGGGAGATCCGCCGTTCCAGCCGCCGCCGAAAAAGAAAATGACCGCCGGTCGCTTCTGGTCGGCTTTAAGGCCTTTCGGATTAAAGAAATGCAGCCGCAGTTCGCCCTGCGGGGTTTCTTTAAATGGAATCGTTTTGTCCGGTTGCGGTTTATCATCGGCCCATGCCATTCCGATCATCAGTACTAAAAATAAGAGTATCTTTTTCATGTTGTTAAAACTTTCTTTTTCCAATCTCTGGAAGTCTGCCCTTAAAGGCCTTAATGAATCAACGATATGCTGATGTAATTTGGGACATGAACCGCTATATTGTCTTTTTTTAACAGAGAGGTTGCTATGATACGGATGTGGATTGAAAAGTTATTTGTTGCGATGGGTGCGCAGGGGGAACAGGCATATAAACTTACGGAAGCGGCGATGGTCGTGCTGATTTTTGCCGGCGCTTATCTGATTTACTGGGTGCTGCGCAATTATCTGTTGAAGGTGATTCATCGGGTAACCTTGAAGACCTCGAACAAGTGGGACGACACGTTGATGGAGTCGCGTGTGTTCCATCGGGCCCTGCGGCTGATTCCGCTCGCATTTATTATGCTCGGCCTGGAGCGCCTGGGCCCGGGAGAGTTCGAACTCCTGAAACGGGCGGTTTTTGCCGCCATTATTCTGATGGCGGCTCGGTCGGTTGAGGCTTTTCTAAATGCCGTATCGGAGGTCTATCATTCCGATACGAAGTCCCACCGCAAACCGATCCGTCCGCTGTTTCAGGCTCTGTTGATTGTCCTCTATCTGTTCACCGGCATTTTCATGATTTCCGTGCTGATTGATCGGGAGCCCTGGCACCTGTTCACGCTGATGGGCGGGCTGACGGCCGTCACGATGCTGGTTTTCAAGGACACCATCCTCGGGTTTGTGGCCGGTATTCAGCTCGGTGCCAACGATATGATTCGGGAAGGGGACTGGATTGAAATGCCGAAATTCGGGGCCGATGGCGATGTCATTGAAGTTACTGTGAACACCGTCAAGGTGCGCAACTGGGACAAAACCATCTCCACCATCCCGACCTATGCTTTGATATCCGACTCGTTTAAAAACTGGCGGGGCATGAGCGAGTCCGGCGGCAGGCGCATCAAACGTTCCATCTGTATTGATATGAATACCGTCCACTTTGCGGATGAGGCCCTTTTGGAAAAGTTCCAATCCATGGATCTGCTGAAGGACTACGTGGTGAAAAAGCAGGAAGACATCAATGCCGCGAACGCGGAGCGGGGGATCGATCTTTCCGCCACGGTGGTCAACGGTCGGCGTCAGACCAACCTCGGAATCTTTCGCGCCTATCTGCTGGAATATCTGCGCGATAACCCGAAAATTCATAAAGGTATGACCTTCCTCGTGCGGCACCTCCAGCCGACACCCCAGGGGCTTCCTATTGAAATCTATGTGTTCAGTTCCGATAAAAACTGGGCGAACTATGAAGGTATCCAGGCCGATATCTTCGACCACATTCTGGCATCCATTCCGGAATTTGATCTGCGCGTCTACCAGGAGCCCTCCGGCAACGACCTCGCCGCGCTTGGGAAAAGGGGGTAGTTCGGGCCTCGGTTGGGCGCTTTAACCTAGAGAGGAAATGGAACCACGAATTTTCAATGGATTAATTAGAAGGGAAGCTTAGCGCGATGAAAAAACTAACGTTGCCGCAACAAAAGATATTAAAAACGGTCCATTTGATTTCAGTGAGTCTGTGGCTCTCAAATGTGGTTGTTCTGCTGTTTCTGCCCATCATATCGAGGAAGATCACGTCAGGTGATGAACTCTATATGTATAATGTCGCATATCATTTCATCGATATGTTCCTCCTGACCCCGGCGGCGATTCTTACCCTCATCACGGGTCTGATTTATTCACTATTCACAAAATGGGGTTTCTTTAAACATGGTTGGCTGATCTGCAAATGGATCATTACAACGCTGATTATATTAACGGGCACATTTTACCTTGGACCGATGGTGACTAACCTTCTTGAAATTGCGGATCTTAAAAGAATCGGCGCACTGCAGGACCCATACTATTTGAACGGCACATCCATTGGGCTATACGCAGCAATCATCAATACGGTATTGCTCACGATTGCTGTAGTCGTTTCGGTCTATAAACCCTGGAAAAATATAAAAACTGGAGAGCACTAGAGCGCAACTGCGCATTGGTGCCTATGTATTAAACGTCGGATGAATCGGTTAAAAATAAGATTAAGCCAATAATGGAGTTGATCCGTGTGCTCCTCAGATAAAGCATAGAAATCTATTGAGACCATTTATCGATCAGTTTGGGTGATTACTCTTTGCGCGGCCATTGTAATGGCTTCACAGATTGGTATTAGAATTCAACGCAGTAATTTTAGTCACCGGGGCCATGGTTACTGGGCGGCCACTGAGCATTCTCTAACAAGTTCATTCGAAATGATTGTTCCCAAAAAATGTAAGATAGTGACCTCTAAAAATAATGAACCCGAAGCAGATTATTTGGATACAATGATTGATCACATCAATGACCACAGAAGCTGCGACATTTATTTTGCGATTGTTGCTACGGTAATATCCCAGTGTTTAATCAGTGTTATCGCCTAAACTGAAATGAGATGAAGCCAATTTGAAGGACATCTCATTTGCTAAAGACGCGACTTTGACTGGCGCTTTGTTATGAGCTGATTGGTCGACCGCTATCTAGCCGATAGCCCCGCCGTTCGGGCCTGCAAACACACGCTCTATCGTATCGTTGGTATTTGATGTATGAAATGCTAACGCTTTTTGTAGTATTTCCTAATGTTCCACTAACACAAAAGTCGTCTGATTTTCCGTGTTGAAGGGAAGCCTTCTGTTGAGGCGAAGATTTAATTTAATCGGACCCAACCACTTTGATGCTTCAGCAGAGCGGTCCGGAAACCGGACGGATAAAAAAGACAAGACCGCCGGTTCCAATCCCTGAGATACCTGAATACGAATAGGAGATCAGATGAATACTATAGGATTCTATTACACCCAACGCCGGAACCGGTTCGAGCGCATTGCCATTTTTATCGCTTCAGTCGTTGCCGTAGTGTTGATGTTTGTATTTGCCTAAGCCCCGTTTGAAATACAGTTGTAGATTGAGTTCTAAACGAAGAATGCCGGACGCCATGCGGCGGGGCGACGACTCGCCGGGCCGGCATTGGCCAATGCCGGCGATGCAGTATCCGTCCATGAGCGCATTGTGATTCGCATCTCATCTGCGGAGGGTGATTCTGGCGCTGAATCCACACCGGCCCGTTCCGTATGGCACATAGTTAAGAAGGTTTGATAGGAATACGGATAGGTTTGAAATCGCGCTGTCCTGCTTTACCGAACCAATATTTAATGGGCACTTAACTAAGTGCCATTCGTGGCCGTATCCTGAATTCGAAGATAACCCCCGCCAGCAGCCAGAGACAGCGATGCATCCCATCCGCCCGCTAACAGGTGAGAATCCGAGCACTACGAAATCGTGGCCATAAAGAAGCGCGAAAGGCACGAAAACTTGTTGCTCTGGCCTTTGGTGCTTCTTGTGCCTAAACTCCCAGTGTGTAGATGTTATAGCTATCGCTGGCAGTTCTGCCGTTCAGGCCTGCAAACATTCTCCTAACGCATTGCTTACGAATTCTTCATGGAATGCCAATGGCTTCCATAGCAACTTCTAATGTTTGGCTAACACGAAACCCGTCTTATTTGCCGTGTCGAAGGGAATCCTTTCTGTTGAGGCGAAGATTAATTTAATCGGACCCAACCACTTTGACGTTTCAACAGAGCGGGCCGGAAACCGGACGGATAAAAAAGAAAAGACCGCCGGTTCCAATCCCTGAGACACTCGATTTTTGTCACGCTGGTGACTGATTTCACTAACGGACCAAACACTAAAGGAGAATATTCAATGAAAAAGCAGTTTATCATTGCAACAGCCCTGATGAGTGCCGGTGTTGCCGCTCAGGCGGCTAACATCGACATCACATCCGACATCACCAATTCGGTGACCTGGACACAAGACAACGTGTATAACCTGACGCAGCAGATTTTTGTTCGTTCGGGTGCAACTCTCACCATTAAAGAGGGCACCTTGATTCAAAGCACATCGGGCGTCGGCGGATCGCTGGCCGTTTCGCGTGGTGCAAAAATTTATGTTGAAGGAACGCAGGATGAGCCGGTCATCATGACCTCCACGGCTGATGATCTGGTTAATTGGCACGAAGGTGCTAACGAATGGGGCAACCTGACGATTATGGGCCGCGGCCTCGTGGGTGCTTATACTGATCTGGAACGTGACCGCCCGGGGAATACCCCCACTCCGACCGGCTTGAACGAGCTTCAGATGGAAGGCTTGGTTGATGACAGTGTGAATGACACCTATTACGGTGGTAACGACGACAATGACGACAGCGGATCAATCAGCTTCCTGTCGCTGCGTTATGGTGGAAAGGTAGTCGGCCTGGATAATGAGCTGAACGGTCTTTCACTGGGAGCGATCGGTCGCGATACGGATATTCATCACGTTGAAGTGATGAACAACGTTGATGACGGCATTGAAATCTGGGGCGGCACGGTTAATCTGCGCTATGTGAATATCTGGAACGTTGGTGATGACAGCCTGGATGTGGATCAGGGATGGCGCGGAAAAGCTCAGTTCGGTCTGATCGTTCAGGGCTATTCCACCGATGCCAGCCAGGGTTCAGGCCTCGGCGACAACTGCTTTGAAACGGACGGTGCGGAAGATTCCGATGCACAGCCGGTTACAACCACAAAGATTGCCAACTTCACGGTAATCGGAAATCCGCTTTCCGGTGATGGCGGAACCACGTGGCGTGATAACGCCCGTGTTCAGTATCACAACTGCATCTTCATGGATATCGGCGAAGAAACTGTTCGCTTTGATGGCGATGACGGTGATGGTGCCCAGGGTTATGGATATAATGGAACCCTGAGCTGGCTGGACACATGGACTACTGCTTACACGAACTATTCCGCTGTAAACTGGGTGTCTGATGTTTATGCCAACCAGGCTGATGCCTATCCGGTTCAGACCTCCGGCTATCTGGCAGAAATTACTGGCTGCCTGTTCAACTACTGCAATGAGTCTGATGGAGATGAGTATATTCTGACCCTCGGCGTTTTGAACGGAACCGCCGGTGCCTGGGCCAGCAATCCAGCATTGGATAACGTGGTTACAACCACCGACCCGATCGTAAGTTTCGCACGTGGAGAAACCGTTACTATTGGTGGCAAAAGCGTTGCTCTGGTAACGAACATCAATCCTTGCGCTGCGAACGATGCGCTTACGGTTGCAAATCCCGAAGTTACGGATGGATTCTATGTTTCTGCTCCGTACCGCGGTGGTTTTTCAGGAAACTACAACTGGCTCGCCGGTTGGACCTCGGTTGACGCCTATGGCATGACGGATACCAGCATGAATACCGCTTCACCGGCAGCAAGCATCAACCCGGGTGTTGTGGTTTCTTTTGATTCCGCATTCGGTGTGGAATATGAAATTGAAGGTGCGGACAGTGCAGAAGGTCCTTGGAACTATGTGGCCACCGTGGTGGGCAATGGATCCACCATCAACTATGGCGATGCCGACCTGCAGGCCGCTGGCTTCTATCGTGTGGTTACCAAATAACCTGATTCGTTCAGAAGGTTGAAATATTCTGGTGGCAGGGGTCTCCCTGCCACCGCTCTTATATCCCGATGTGTGTTTGGAAAAGGTGTGAATTCGATGCGGTTGATTAAAAAAATATTATGGTTAGGTTCGTTTGCTGTGCTGACGACGCAAGGCATGGAAACGAATAAAAGGGTTGAGCTCGTCGATGAGCCGTTGGCCGATTTTCAGATCGTGTTGCTGAACCAATCCTTTGAACTGGCAACGGCCATTCCGCTTGCGCCGCACATAAAAGACCACGCGCGTTTTCAGCAGCGTGCCGCTGAGATTGCGTTGGAATTGAATCAGCCAACGTTGGCCTTGAAATACGCAGAAGAGATTCCGAATTGGCGTCAAGGTGCAGCCTTGGCTGACTATGCCAATTACAGCATTGCCCAGGGGATAACCAATCAGTTGGTTCCGCTGCTGAACCTTGCCCAGATTTCGGCTGATAGCGCAGAACAGGAATGGCGGCGCGACACCGTGCTGCTGAAGCTTTCCAAAGCCTGGAAGTCGTTAGGGAATACAAACGAACTGAATAAAGTAAACCGGGTGCTGAATGCATCCGAACAGGGATCGGCCGAACTGAGCAATGCGCAGGTTTGTGCCCCGGATGAATTTAATGATTATGTTTCCAGGCTGAATGCGCAGCTTGCCGTGGGAGGGCTGGAACTCCAACAGACGGCACTCGCATCCTATACCCTTCTTTATAAACAATTTTTTGACGATGAAACGCGCCGTGATTGGATTGAGCAATCGATTATTTCGCGCTGGAATAAGCTGCCGTATTTGAATCGGATTGATTTGCTTGTGACGATGACCGAAACAGCGCAGCAGGCCGGTGATCTTGAAACCGCACAACACCTTGCTGATGTGGCGCAGGCCATGGTGGATGAGTCGGTTTGGCCGACGGAATATCACGTGCAGGTACTCGCCAAAATGGCTGATCTGAGAATGATGTGTGAGCAGCCGGAGCTTGCGGCCGAGGAGCTGCAGAAAGCAGTTGGAATCTTTTCAGAAAAAAGAGCGGAGATCATTGATATCTTCCGTACGGAAGCGTTGCTACCGGTTGCGGAGGCCTATACCCGGTTGGGCGACCTTTCCAATGCCCGGAAGATCTATGCGCTTGCCGTAGAGGAAGCCGTGGTGAACAGCAACTCCCGTCCCCGTGCTGAAGATTTGTGCCAGATTGGTTTGTCCATGGCGCAGTGTGAAGTCGAGCCCGATGCCGCGCTTTGGAATCGGATGGATGAAATTAAAGCAGGACTGGGCGACCCATGGTAAGCCGAAAACTTTTTCGAACGTTAGTTGTTGGTCTCCTTTTTTCCGCGACTGCGGTATTCGCCCAGGTCGGCGGGATTCGCGGGGTGGTGATCGATTCCGATTTCGAAGTGCCGCTGCCGGGCGTGAAGGTGGTCATATCTGAAACCGGTCAGGAAACGGTTTCGAATGATTCCGGCAGCTACAATCTGCAGAATGTTGAACCCGGTGCATATACACTGATGTTCAGCAAAGGGGGCTATACCCGCTTCACTCAATCGGGTGTTGTGGTTGTGTCCGGTCAGCTGAAAGATGTTGAAGCTAAAATGGCCGGTGAATATGAAGAAATGGATGAGCTCGTGGTTCGCGACATCCAGATGGGCGGTGCCTCCGAAGTCGGTTTGCTGAACCTCCGCTTGGAAAACGTGGCAATGATGGATTCCGTGGGCTCGGATCTGATGGGGCAGGCCGGTGCTTCGGATGCCGCGCAGGCCTTGAGCCTGGTGCCGGGCACGACGGTACAGGATGGAAAATATGCCGTGGTCCGCGGGTTGCCGGACCGTTATGTCAGTTCGCAGATGAATAGCGTGGTGCTCCCTTCCGCCGACCCGGACAAACGCGCTGTGCAGTTGGATCAGTTTCCCAGCGATTTGATTGAAAGCATGCAGGTGACTAAAACATTCACCCCGAATCAGCAGGGGGATGCTTCCGGTGGTGCGGTGAATATTGTGCTTAAGAGTATGCCGAAAGAACCCGTGCTGAAGTTCAAGCTTGGAACAAAGTATAAAACAACCCTTCCGGGTGACGCCGATTTTCTGACGTACACCGGGGTCAATATGGATTACTGGGGACAGCTGGAGGAGGCGGATAATCCGCAACCGTCCGGTACCACCTGGAACGGTGCGGTTGGGACCACCAAGGGCGATGCTCCGCCGATGTATAACTGGTCGCTGACGGCCGGAGATACGTTCAAGGTTGCCGACAATGTGAATGTTTCAGCACTTGGAAACTTCTATTACAAATCGGATGCGTCGTACATCGGGGGAGCCACCGATGACAAATGGTGGTTCAGAGATGGCGAGTATGTTCCGATTCATTCTGAAGAGGATCCGTTGTCAACCCTGCCTTACTCTCCTGCCGGGAAACAGTTTAAGACCAGCCTGTATGATGTGGATCAGAGTACTGAGGAAATTCAATGGGGCGGTCTCGGTTCCATGGGGGTGGAAGTTGGCCGGCAGCAGGTTTCACTTTTGTATATGGAAACGCATGTGGCCGAAAAAATATCTACACTGGCTGAAGATACGGCTGGTAAGGATTTTTACGTTACGTCGCAGGTGCCTGGCTACGATCCGCTGGCCCCGGGGGACAGTGGTGACTATGAGGATGCGGCTCCCTATCGGCGGAGCCAGACGCTTCAGTATGTGGAACGCGACACCTCGACCCTGCAGTTACACGGAGAGCACGTGCTCCCGTTTCCAGAGTTTGGAAAAGAAGATTTTCTATGGTTTCTGGAACCGGAACTGGATTGGACGATTGCCAGTAGTGATTCCTACCTGAATAGTCCGGATAAACGTCTGTTCGGTTCCCTTTGGAAGCCGGGCTTCACGGAGATTACACCCGGCGGGCGAAATGGTCCCCAAACCAATACGGTTGCGCAAAGCTATTATCAGGATAAGCCCCCCGTGCAAACGCTGGGCAATGTGCAGCGGATCTGGGAAACCATTGATGAAACCAGCGATCAGTTTTTCCTGAACGGTAGTTTGCCCTTTGAGCAGTGGAGTGGCGATAAGGGTGCTTTGAAACTGGGTTTATTTAATGATGAGGTTCGGCGTACTTACACGAAGGATTCGTATAGTAATACTAAAGAAGTAGGGAGTCCGGAAATCAATCCGACGACCGGACCCTCATTGCCGTGGAGCGAATTCTGGACCGATTATTACCCGACTGCGAATGATGTCATGTTTGCTTCAACAATTGATGCAGGATATGAAGGGACCCAGGATATTTCGGCCTGGTACTACATGCTGGAGCTTCCGATTTCTTCTCAGTTCACCTTCATTGGTGGAGCACGCTACGAAAGTACTGATATATCGACCACAATTGTGGATCAGGAGGCGGATGTTTATTGGGTTAAGCCGGGCGGTACCGGTTTGTCCAAACTGTTGCCGGGGGAAGCGGATGTTGATTATCAGGAAGATGATGTTTTACCTTCACTTGGATTGGAAATTAAACCGCTTGATTCCGTAACCATTCGTCTGGCCTATGCTGAAACCGTGGCCCGTCAGACCTTCAAAGAGCTCACCCCGCTTCAGCAGCAGGAATATCTGGGTGCAGAAGTTTTTGTTGGGAATCCGAATCTGACGATGAGTAATCTGAAAAACTACGACCTGCGCGTGGATTATTCTCCCTATCCCGGCGGCCTGATTTCCGGTTCCTGGTTTTACAAAACAATTGAAGATCCGATCGAATACACTCAAGGCTACGCGGACAATGTCGGAAGCTATATTACACCGGTTAACTATCCGGAAGGAGAATTGACCGGCGTTGAGTTGGAGTTTCGCCAGCAGTTGGGGCACTTCTGGCAATCGCTCGAAGGCCTGACATTTGGAGCCAATGCCACCTTCATTCAGTCGGAGGTCACATTGGATGATGCGGATGCCGCCCGGCTGGAAGCCGCCGGCTACCCCGGAGCTACACGGGATATGCTCAATACGCCGGATCGTTTGTTCAATGTTAACCTGACCTACGATATTGCAAAATTCGGTACTCAGTTGGGGCTCTTTTATTTTGTGAAGGGCGATACGCTGGTTGCCGGCGCGAATTCGGCCATCGGATACACTCCGGATGTTTATGCCACTGAGTTTGGTGTGCTCAATTTTTCGGTTTCGCAGAAGCTGGGGAACCACATGAGATTAACTTTTAAAGCCAAGAATTTGACGGACCCGGAAATTCAGGAAGTCTATCGTTCGCCCTATACCGGAGAAGATCAGGTGAAGACCTCCTATCAACGCGGACTGGAATATTCCCTGGATCTGACCACCTTCTGGTAACACGCCCCTAATAATCTGCTCATTCCATCAAAACATTCTGACAATAGAAATCTAGCCAGAGGTATATATGAAAAAACAACTGTTGATAATTTTAGCAATTTCCGGTGTCGCTTTCGGAGCGCAGGGCGATGAGCTGGATCTGACCCGCGAGACCCTTTCGAAATGGGTGGAAACCCGTAAACTGATCTCTGAAGAAAAGCAAACATGGGAGCTCGAACGCGAAATTCTGGGCGACCGTATTGATCTGGTTCGGAGCGAGCGTGATACGCTCAACAGCAAGATCTATGAAACCCAGTCGCTGATCACCGACGCAGATAAAAAGCGTGAGGATTTGGTTAAGGAAAAGGATGAGCTTAAAAACGCATCCGCAACATTGGTTAACCGAATCTTTACATTGGAGCGCGAGGTGCTGGCCCTGCTGCTAACCCTGCCGGAACCGGTCCAGGATCGCATTAAACCGTTGAGCCAACGCATTCCGAAAACGCAGGAAACCGATCTCTCTCTATCTGAGCGCTACCAGAATGTGATCGGCATTATTAACGACCTTAACAAAGGGGCCGGTGAAATTACGGTGCTCAGCGAAGTGAAAACGCTCAAAGATGGAACAACGGCTGAAGTGCAGACGCTCTATATCGGCTATTCCGCCGGTTATTCCTGCAACAACAACGGCGATGTGGCCTTCATCGGCAGACCGACTTCCAATGGTTGGAAGTGGGAGCAGAACAACGAAATTGCCCAGACGGTAGCCGATTCCATTTCCATTTTGAAAAATGAAAAAGTGGCGGCATTCCTGCCGTTGCCCGTCAGTATCGACTAACCCGTTTCAGCAACCTTTTGAACAGATAGGACACCAGATGAACGATATAGGATTCTTTTATACTCAGCGCCGAAACCGATTAGAGCGCATGATGATATTCATCGCTTCTCTACTCGCCGTGTTGACCATGCGCACGTTTGCCGATTCGCAGACTGAAATGCAGCAGAAGCTCGAAGCCAGCCTGCAGGAACTTTCCAATGTTCGGAAAAACATTGCCACCGAAAAACTGCCGATGGCGAAAGGACTGAATGCCCTGGAAGACGAAGTGCTGGATGTTCGGCTCGAGCACCAGAAGATTATGCGTCAGCTCGATAGTCGCAATCTGGACCTCAATAATCTGCGGGCGGATATCAAGGCGCGCAAGGGCGAGAAAAACTATATCGCCAACCTGCTCGGCGAATATACCCGCAATTTTGAAACCCGCCTGCATATCGCCGAGCTGGATCAATATGATGATGTGGTTCAGTCGGCCATTCTGGCTCCGGACAACACCAACCTTTCCGATCAGGAAATTTTCATTGAGCAGACCGCTCTGGTGGAGGCCTCGATTGGCCGGCTGCAGGCTGTGGTCGGCGGTGCGGCCTTCTCCGGAACAGCGGCCGGCGAAGACGGACTGGTTAAGCAGGGCGAATTTTTGCTGATCGGACCTATTGCACTGTTTACTGCGAACGACGGCTCGCTTTCCGGCATTGCCGAGCAGCGGCTCGGTTCGCTGGAACCGACGGTGCTGCCCTTTGCCAATCCAGCGAATGCCGTACTGATTGCTTCCACTGTGGCAGCCAGAGGCGGTTTGTTCCCATTCGATCCAAGCCTTGGAAATGCACGCAAGATTGAAGAGACCAAGGAAACCTTTAAGGAGCATATCCAGAAGGGCGGCATGGTGGCGTACGTCATTCTCGGTATGTTCGGGCTCTGCATCGTGATTGCGGTCATCAAATGGATTCAGCTTTCTCTGATTCCGAAACCGTCCGAAAAAACGGTTCAGCCGGTACTTCGGGCCATGCTTGTGAACGACCATGTGAAGGCTGCTTCGGAGATTAAAAAGATTAAAGGCCCGACGGGAGCCATGCTCTCCGTGGGTATTGAACATATCGATGAACCGAAAGATCTGGTGGAAGAAGTGATGTATGAAGAAATGCTCACCACCCGCATGAAGGTCACCCGGCTTACACCGGTGCTGAATATCTGTGCTTCCACCGCTCCGCTGATGGGACTGTTGGGTACCGTGACCGGTATCATCAACACCTTCAAACTGATTACCGTCTTCGGATCCGGCGACGTGAAGACGCTTTCCGGCGGTATTTCCGAAGCGCTCATTACCACCGAACTCGGTTTGGTGGTGGCGATCTCCGCTTTGGTGCTGAGTGCCTTCCTGACCCGCAAGGCCAAGAGCATTACCGACAACATGGAACAGATTGCCATTCTCTTCATGAACCGCGCCACGCGCTCCGTGGAACAAGCCCCGGAAGCGGAAGAGGTTGTTGCTGATCTCGAACCTGTACCTGCGTAATCAATCACGCTTCACGTTTCACGGATCACGCACTATGGAAGAGTCGAAAACAATTTGGGAACAGGCCCTTGCCATCTGGGCATCCGGCGGGTGGGCCATGATTGCCCTGGCAGTAGATGCTCTGATTATTTTCTACATGGGATCCAGTATCTTTTACCGCATTCGGGAAAAGGGCTATCTCTATGTTACGGAAAAGAAAATGAAACGCTGGGTCAAAGAGCCGGAGAAAGGCCGTGGGCCGGTTGGGCGCATGATTCGCTTTGTGATGAGTGCGAGCAATCTGAAGGAGATTAATATCTTCTTCGATGAGCTGAACCAAACGGAGATTGCGCCGATCAATCGCGATCTCAAAGTGATGCAGACCTGCGTGAGCATTGCACCGCTGCTGGGCTTGCTCGGCACGGTGACGGGCATGCTGGCAACCTTCGCCGCGCTGGCCACAGGATCGGGTGGCGACAAAACAATGGGTATGGTGGCTTCCGGTATTTCGGAAGCTCTCATTACCACCGAAACCGGTTTGCTCATTGCACTGCCGGGGTTGATTTTTCAATACAAACTGGGACGTGAACACCAGCAGTATAAAGCCTTTCTGGCCCACCTGCACACGGTCTGTTCACAACGAATTTTTAAGGATAGCCAGGCAACCGCCGAGGCCGCATGAACATTTTAGAATATAGATTTTCGAGTTTCGATTTATGGAACTCCCTCCTTCGCTCTTCGAGCTTCGGCGGACAGGCAGGCGGCGTTGGCCTTTTAACGGATGCGGTCGCAGACCCGAAAATCACCAATCAAAAATCACCAATCAAAATTTTTTTGCGGAGCAAATAAAATGGGACGTTTTAAAAGTAGCGCGAACGACGATACCGAAGCAGTAGTGGATATTTCCCCGCTGATCGACTGCGTCTTCATTCTTCTTATCTTTTTCATTGTTACCACCACGTTTGTGGAAGAGACCGGTGTTGAAGTCGATAAGCCTCAGGCGGCTTCCTCGGTCCAGCTGGAAAAAACCAGCATCATGATTGCCATCACCGCCAACGGCGAAGTTGTGTACGGCGGAAATGAAATCGGTATCAGCGGGATTCGTCCGCTGGTGAAACGAATGATGCAGAAGGAAGAAGTTCCGGTCATCATTCAGGCCGATGCCAGCGTCATGTCCGGCCTGATGGTGCGGGTGATCGACGAAGCCAAGCTGGCCGGTGCCGTGAAGGTGAGTATTGCCACGCTGAAGAATCAGGGGTAGATCGTGTTGGAAACCCTTGCCAGATTATTTCGTACGCTGCTCCGGCAGTCCATCAGCATTGGGCTGGGACTCGGCCTGACATTCTGTTTTTTTATGCTGCTTCCCATCCTGCAGGTCATTACCCAGCCGCCGAGCAAAGACCTGACGATTCGCACCGTGGATGTGGCCAACGTGCCGCCGCCACCGCCGCCTCCGATGGAGGAGGAAGAAGAGCCGGAACCGGAAGAGCAACCGCCTCCGCCGCCAGCAGTCGATGCCCAGCCGCTGGATCTTTCGCAGCTGGAACTGGCGTTGAATCCCGGCGACGGGGGATTCGGTGGTGGTGATTTTTCCATTAATCTGGATGGTGTTGCCGGGGGCGGTGATGATGTGGATGCCATCTTTTCGCTGTCGGACCTCGACCAGAAACCGCGCGTGGTGTATCAGCCTACGCCGATCTATCCGCCCGAGCTGGCTCGTAAGGGAATGCAGGGAACGGTCTATGTGTTGTTTGTGGTCGATCAGAATGGCCGGCCGCAGAACCTGAAAGTCCAGAAGTCCACGCACCCGTCCTTTAATAATCCGGCGCTTAAAGCCGTGAAGCAGTGGAAATTTGAACCGGGCAAACGTAAAGGCAAAGCCGTCCAGTTCCGGATGCGCGTGCCGATCACTTTCCAAAAGTAGGAACGAATTATGAAAATTGATACCAATAAATTTTTAACCACCCGCTTCGCTGGAGACTCGGAGACACTGAGATTCAATTTGTCTCCGTGCCTCCGTGCCTCCGTGGTGAGTTTTTTCTTATTCGCCGGTCATGTGCAGGCAGATGAAATGCAGGATATGATCAATGCTCTTCCAGACATGGGAAGCATCAGTAAGCCGCCGGAATCGATGGTGAATACGAAACCGAAAAAGATTCAGGATCTCTCCATCTGGGATGAGGAAGAATTTCAGAGACAGTTCATGGCCAGTTATGGCGTCAATACTGATATTGAACCTAAACTGACAGCGGTTGAATATGAACAGATGCAGAAAATTCTCGATGCCATGTCGGAAGACGACGACACGGCAAAAGCGGAGCAGTTGTTGTTGAAAAACTGCAAGGAATCCTCGTCGGCCACCTTTGAATTCACGCTGGCGAATATCTATTTCCAACAGGACAAACTCAACGAAGCGCTGTATCGGTATGATCAGGCGATTGAGCAGTTTCCGAACTTTCGCCGCGCGTATAAAAATGCCGGGCTGATTCACGTGCGTAACGGCGATTTTAAAAAAGCTATTCCGTACCTCACCAAAACGATTGAACTCGGTGGGCATTCGGGCATCGCGTATGGCCTGCTGGGCTTTGCGTATGGTTCAACCGAAAATCAGCTCTGTGCGGAATCGGCCTATCGTCAGGCCATTCTGCTCGATCCTGACACCGTTGACTGGCAGCTGGGGCTGGCCCGCAGCTTCTTTAAACAGCAGAAGTTCGGCGATGCCGTCAGCCTGTGCAATATTCTGATCGAAAAGAATCCGGACAATGGCGATTTCTGGCTGCTGCAGGCCAATGCCTACCTCGGCTTGAAACAGCCGATGCGGGCCGCTGAAAACTATGAATATGTAAATGCGATGGGCCAGTCCACACCGGAGAGCATGACTATGCTGGGTGATGTCTATGTGAATGAAGAGCGCTGGGATATGGCGGCCGATGCCTACCTCCGGGCCTTTGAACTGGACAATGGAGCTCAGCCGGACAAAGCCTTGCGTGCGGCCAAAATTCTGGCGGGTCGTGGGTCGCTCCAACAATCAACACGTATATTGAACCGTGTGGCGGAAAGGAAAAGTTCGCTGGATAAGGCGGATCTGAAAGAACTGCTGAAGTTGCAGGCGCGGGTCGCTGTTGCAGAAGGCGGCGGAGACGATGTGGTGGTTATTCTCGAAGAAGTAGTTGAAGTAGATCCGCTGGATGGCGAAGCGCTGATTCTGCTGGCGCAGCACTATGGTCGCAATACTCCGGAAAAGGCGGTCTTCTATTATGAGCGTGCCGCCGGCATTGAAAAGTATGAAGCCGAAGCCAAACTCTACCACGGACAGCTCCTGGTCGGGCAGGCCAAGTATATTGATGCCCTTCCGCTGCTTCGCCGTGCCTATGAACTCAAACCCCGCTCCGACATCGAAGACTACCTGAAACAGGTCGAACGCATTTCCAAAACCCGCAGTTAAAGGATGAGCCGCAGAAGAGCGAACATGGAATCATGAATTTCGAAGGAAAATACATCTTCATTCTGCGGTTCCATGTTCAGTCATCGACATTCCCATGAACTTGTTCATTATCGACGGTATAACTCCGTTTTTCAGGGGCTGCGATCAGGAGATTATCAACTGGTCCAAGGCCCCTTTTTCCTGTCTTGAAACGGACGGCGGACTGGATAAGGAAAACGTTCAGAGCATCATCGCTGACTTTACGACCTTCTGTGAAAAAGCGGCTCATGCGGGTTACAACGCTATTACCCTGGATGATCTGGCGCACTGCTGTGTTTTTCCGTTCTACTCGGACCACCTGCAAAAAAAGATCGGGGAATATCAGGCGCTGTTTCAAGCGCTCATCACGGTTGCGGCCTCGTTTGAGATGCGGGTTTTCATTACCACCGACCTGCTGTTTTTTAATTCGGCGATCGATGAATATGTCGCTTCCCGCAGCGCATCGGTTCGACGTTTTGCTGTGCATGCCTGTCGACAGCTGTTCACGCGGTTTCCTGAAATTGCCGGGATTGTAACGCGGATGGGCGAAGCGGATGGGCTCGATGTGAAAGGCGACTTTCATTCGCGTCTGGTGATCCGTAGCGCGAAGCAGGCGCGGCAGATGATTCAGGCGCTGATACCCGTTTTTGAAGAATTCAATCGGTTGCTGATTTTTAGAACATGGAGCGTCGGGATCGGCAAAGTAGGGGACCTGATCTGGAATACCAAAACATACGATGCGGTCTTCCAGGGGTTGGAAAATAAACACCTGATTGTTTCCATGAAATACGGGGCGTCCGATTTTTTCCGCTTCCTTCCGCTCAACCGGCTGTTTTTTCACGGCGGCCACCGCAAGCTGATTGAATTCCAGGCCCGGCGGGAATACGAAGGCTTCGGAGAATATCCTTCGTTTGTGGGGTGGGATTACGAAAAGATCCGCAACCAGCTGGTGGGGCAGAATATTGCCGGCATCTCGGTCTGGAGTCAGACCGGCGGATGGAGCGGATTCCGACGGCTGACTTATCTGGACGACAACGCGGTTTGGAATGAAATTAATACCTTTGTCACGGTCCGCATTTTTCGCGATGGAATTTCAGCGGACCAGGCCATTCAGGAATATTACCGCGAACACTATCCCGATCCGCATTGGCGCCCGTTGCAGGAACTGTTGAAGCTTTCCGATGACGTCATCAAAGAGCTGCTCTATATCGAGGATTTTGCCACGCGCGATATGTTCTTCCGCCGCTTACGCGTACCGCCGCTGGTGACGGTGTACTGGCGGCATATTGTGGTGAATCATTTCATGCGAAAGTTTATGCGCTGCTATGTTTCCAATGGTCGGAAGGTGGTGAAGCAGGGCTTCCAGGCATTGGAAAAAATAAAACAGATGCAGGAGCTGGCCAATCAGCTGGGTCTGCCGGTCGATGATTTTAAATTTCAATACGACACGTTCCGTATCATTGCCACCGTGCGGGAATACTATTTCCTCGACTTTACCCCGGAACTGGAAGAGCGGCTGGTTAAAATGAAAGCCGAATACGAAGCGAAATATGCCGAACCGCGCTACACGCTGATGCTCGATTTTTCCAGATTTAATCTGCGTAGCACGCACCTGCATCTCATGCTGAGAATGCTGTTCCGCGGCGAGCACGGCTATCGCCTGTTTGACCGCATCGTCACCCTGAATATTCTCTCGTTTTGTTATCCTGTACTGAAGCGTTACAGCAAAAAAGCCATTCCCGAATTTGCTTCCGAAACCGCCATGGGTTTCGACTCGATTTTTAAGTAAAAAGGGTGACCGACCATAAGGACGGTTTCAGTTTGTTGATAAATCCTACCTCCATTTTTTTTCAGCACCAGAACCTCTCGGCAGTAAGTTTGGACAGGATCATGGGATGACAGAATATTTTTCATAATCAACTGTTGATCTGGCAGTAATGATCTTGTCATTTAATTATACTGTCCTCTACTCCCGTGCGAGTATAACAACGGAATAAGGTAGTACTTTCTTTATCAACAGTCTGTGCCGGCCATAAGGTCGGTTTAACAAAAGGCGAACGGTTTGCTTATGCCGACTAAATCCCCAGCTCGTTGAATTCAATCATTAAGAGCGCCGTTTTCCAATGGTTGGAAAACGTGAGTTGAATCTATAACAAGGAAGATATCATGAAAGCAGTTACCACCTTTATTCTTACCGCCGGTCTGGCCACCGCCGCGATGGCGCGACCGGCCCCGTCCACGATTTCGTTAAACCAGATTTCAACCTATGCGTCGGGTATTTTCGACGAAGGAGCCGCCGAGATCGTTGCCTATGATAACGGTTCGCAGCGCCTGTTTGTTTCCAATGCGCAGGAAAACTCACTCGACGTGCTCGACATCGCAGACCCGGCTAATCCGGTCCTTCTGAATAAGATTGATCTTTCGCCATACGGGGATGGAGTTAATTCTGTCGCCGTTCATAAAGGACTCGTGGCCGTTGCATGCGAAGCCGATCCCAAACAGGATCCCGGCACGGTCGCCTTTCTCGATATCGACGGCGATTATATCTCTTCAGTCGTTGTCGGGGCGCTGCCGGACATGCTGACGTTTACACCGAACGGGAAGCAGGTGCTCGTCGCCAACGAAGGTGAACCGGACGCTGACTATCTCGTGGATCCGGAAGGTTCTGTGAGCATCATTGATCTTAAGCGGGGCGTGGAACAGCTGACCCAGTCGGATGTAAAAACGGTTTCGTTCGCGCCCTTCAATTCCTTGAAAAAACAGATGCAGCGCGCGCAAATTCGTATCTATGGTCCGAATGCCAGCGTGGCTCAGGATCTGGAACCGGAATACATCGCCGTCAGCGACGACGGAAAAACGGCGTTTGTCACCCTGCAGGAAAATAACGCCATTGCCATCATCGATATTAAAACGGCCCGCGTCAAACGGATCAAAAGTCTGGGATACAAATGGCATATCCTACCGGGCAACGAGTTGGATGCTTCGGATAAAGATGATGGTATCTATATTGAAAACTGGCCGGTCGCCGGCATGTTCCAGCCCGACTCCATTGCATCCTACAAGGTGCGTGGGCGCAATTACTATGTGATCGCCAACGAAGGCGATGCCCGCGACTACGACGGGTATTCGGAAGAAACGTCAATCGATGAGATTGAGATTTCCGGCTGGCTGACTAAACGTTTTCCGAATATTCAGGAAAAAGAAAGTCTGGGCCGTCTCGGCACAACAACCGCCGCTCCGTTCGGCAAATGCGGCGATGTGTATCATCAGTTGTTCAGCTATGGTGCGCGCTCGTTTTCGATCCTCGATGAAAGCGGTCGTCGCGTCTTCGACTCCGGCGATGATTTTGAACAGATCACCGCTGCGGCCATTCCGGATTATTTTAATGCGAGCAACGACAACGCCAAATTCGACAACCGTTCCGATAATAAAGGACCGGAGCCGGAAGGGGTCGTCGTCGGGGAAATAAAGAACCGCTACTATGCGTTCATCGGTCTGGAGCGCGTGGGTGGAATTATGGTGTACGATGTCACCAATCCCCGCAACCCCGCGTTTGTTGAGTATATTAACAACCGCGACTTCACGCAGGATGTGGAAACGCCCGAAGCCGGCGATCTCGGACCGGAAGGAATGGCCTTCATTCCTGCCTCCGACAGCCCGAATGGATCGCCGCTGCTGGTCGTAGCCAATGAAGTCAGCGGCACGACCACGATCTACGAAATCAATTCATCCAAATAACCTGCACCCACAGGTTTAGTTACATCCCGAAGGCCGGCATGACGTCCCCTCATCATGCCGGGCTTCTTTTATAATCTCATGAAATGCTAATGCAGTGAACATCGACCGCGAATCGGGCTCGTTGATAGTGCTGACGAACTAGAGTCAGGAGCTGAGAATGATTAAGCACACATCTGCAACGCTGCATCCAATTCGCTTCCCGAGCCGTACGCTCTGCTATCTGTCATTAATCCTGTTCACTTTTGTTTCTGTCACTGCAGAGGCGCTCGATACGCTGAGTCTGCTGGACGACGGGCCTTCGAAATCGCTGCTGGAAAATAAAAAGCCGATCTATGCGGAGATCAGCGGGCGGGTACCGGTGGAGTTTTCCGATGCATTGACTGTTTTTGAAATGCCGGACTTTCTGCAACGGGTGCAGGATGAATATGGGAACCAGATCGATGACGAAGAGTCGCCGGAATTTGTCATTAACCAGACGTCCTCCAATACCTATTTCTATGTGAACCGAAAGGGCGAGCGTACCGACATTACGGAAGAGCTTCGTAAAAAAACATCAGATGAGACGATCGACCTTATTCTGTATTCCTATGGCAAACGGTCGTTCGGGAAATACCGCTCGCTGGTCCATATTCAGGTTTCGGACGATGGTCATGGCGGCTCCCGTTATGCCGCATCGATCTATGCCTATCCGGAGAATGCCTTCAGTCGGTTCTTTGTTCGGCATTTAGGTTTGATCGAGCGCTATTTCAAAAACAAAACCGATGAAATGACGGAGCTGTTCACAGACATAATCTGCAGCCTGTGCAGTAAGGGTGATGAGGAAAAGAAACTGGCCGACGCATAAACCAGGATTCAGCGAGCGGAAACTTTCGATGGCCCGTCGAACGAACGGCCTTCAATGGTTTCCAGATGACAGCGAATGTAGCCGACGGGGCGCTTGTAGTTCATGCGCAATGGAATCATCGACCAGTCTGGCGAGTCTGCGGCCAGCTGAATCAGATTGGTTTCGCCGGAAGTCGATGCCAGTTCGGAGAACGGGACGCCCCACAGGGTCAGGTCGCCGGCTTCGCCTTCGGCTTCCGGAGCCAGGCTGATATCCACCCGCAGTGCTTCCATTTTCCGGTCGATCGGTTTCACCTTAAACCGTTCCTTCGAACTCTCGGCCGCAAAGGGTTTCACTTCGCCGGCGACGTTAAAATAAACCCGGAAGTCGGAATCGTGGGTAAGGGCGCCCTCGTGGCCGAGATAGACGTTCGACATGCGCCGGAGTGTGGCGGCAATGGCGTTGCTCTGCTGCAGCAGCTCGTCTGCGTTTTCCAGTTCTGTCGTTTTTTCGCCGGTCGTGTAGTCTTTCCGGAAATAGTCAATACCGCCTTCCTTGATGGAATAATAATCGAGATAGAATTCATGCTTTGGACCTTTGAAAAACGGGTTGAGATATTCGTCCGCATCTTTGAAATAGACCATGGTTTTCAGCTCCGGATTCGACATCACGGCCACCATTTTATTGTGGATTGAGATTCGGCCGCGGTCTTCTGTTCCGGGCTCGTCGCGGGTGTCGAACCGGACTTCGGAATAAAACGCAGGAACCGGTTCGCCGTCGTCGTTCAACCAGATGCCCTCAACGGAATAGGCACGGGCTTCGCCGATTCGAAGCAGTTTAATCCCGAAGACGTGGTAGGAAATCTGATAGGTCAGTTCAACGCCCTGCTTCGTGGCCTGAAAGCGTTGCTGGATGGCCTGTTTGACCGGCTCTGAACGGGCCGATGCGCAAAGCGCTAACAGTAGGCAAATCACACGCACACATAATCTTTGCATGGTTACTCTCCGTTAAGGAATTAAGACGTCAATCTATTCGATGGGTGTTAGTTAAACATGAGCATAAACCAAGAGCTGAATCTTCCCGTTGCGCCCGGTGCAAAAAAAAAGAAGGGCTGCCGGGCACGCCCGTTCAGGCCGGCCGACCGCGTGGCGGTCCGGCACATCTGCTGCGAAACCGGTTTTATGGGAAAACCGGTCGATCCGCTCTATTCCGACCGCGAGGCCTTTGCCGATTTTTTTACCGGCTACTACACCGACTTTGAGCCGGAATACTGCCTGGTGGCCGAAAGCGTTGCCGGTGAAGTGGTGGGTTATATTCTCATCGCCACCGATTTCAAAAGATATCCGGCGCGGCAGGCGCGCGTTGTGCTGCGTACTATTCCTTCCGTGGTTTGGAAAATACTGACTGGGCGATACGGAAAGAGTGACTTTGCCTTCCTGAGCTGGCTGTTGCGCAAGGCTGGCAAAGAGACGCCGGAAGCACCGAAGCAGGCCGCTCATTTTCATATTAACATTCTGCCGGAATGGCGCGGCGAAGCGGGTCGTCATCTGCTGATTGCTTTTCTGAAGGCCATGCCGCAATGGGGAATCGGGCTGATCTATGGGCAGATGCAGATCTATCAAACACGCCGGGCCGGAAAGCTTTTCGAGCGCTTCGGATTTCAGGTGTACGATAAGCGGGAAGTCACCAAGTTCGAGCGCTTCGGCGTGAAAGGCGTTCAGGTTGCCACGCTCGTCCGCGACTTTTCGGCAACAGAAAATCAGGTAGCCTAAACTCCGCTCATGCAAAGTTCATCGACAGGAAAGTTAGTGGTTAGCTTTCACGACCTGCACCCCGGCACGATGAAATGCTGTATCCGTTTTCTCCAACGATTGGAAATCATCGGGGTTCCGCGGGCCAGTCTGCTGGTGGTGCCGAACTGGTACGACAAGCTTTCGCTCACCCGCCACCCGGAATGCTGTGCATGGCTGCGCGAACAGCCGCACGACATCAGCCTGCACGGTTGGACGCATCTTGCCGGGCATCGGGCCGAGAAGCCGATTGAATGGCTGATGGCCAACAAATATACCGCCGGTGAAGGTGAGTTCTATAAACTGCCGCCGCACGATGCAGAAATGCTGATTCTCCAGGGATTGGAAGTTTTCAGGCGGATCGGCATCGAGGCGAACGGATTTATTCCGCCGGCGTGGCTGATGAAGGAGGCGCATCTTCCAATCCTTGGGAAAGTCGGGTTGGATTATGCCGTAACGCTCAATAAATTTTTCGACGTGCAGCGCAATAAGGTATTGCGCGCGCCGGTGCTGTGCACCACCTCGCGCACGCCGCTGCGCCGGGCTCTCACCCGGCAGGTGGTTTCCGCGCTGGCGAAAAAGCACGCCAACGAACCGATCCTGCGCATCGCCGTGCATCCCGTCGATTTTCGCTATCCTGAAATCGAGGCGTTTATCTATCGGCTGATTGCCCAATGTCTGGAAACGCGCGAGTCGACGACCTATGATGAATTAGTTGCGCATCAGGGTTTTGAAAGTGCGAGCAAAGACCACGCCGCCGAACAGCAGATAGAAGTGGTAGGTGAAAAGGCGCCATAGCAGAATGGCCACGCCCACCAGGTTGGCGGGCATCAGCTGCGGCAACGCCACTGCGGCGAGCACCTCCACGCTGCCGCCGCCGCCCGGGGCCACGGCGACCATGGAAATAAGATAAAGCGCGCCCTGCATCACAATTAGGGGAAGTGGATTGACCGGGATGCCGAGCAGAAGAATGGCGAACGGCAGTACGCTGTAGCGCGCGGTGAACTGAACGGCCGTCAGTAAAAAATTCAGCACCAGCACGCCCCGGTGATCCTGGAAGATCAGCCGGGTGGCGGTGCGGCCCTGCCGGAACCCGTGCGTCAGTTTTCCACGCATCAGCCGCAGGCGGCCGCCCAGTCGTTTCTGTTTAAAGTACGGTTGTTTTTCCAGGCTTCGGAAAATGATTTTCCGAAAGAGAAACAGGCCGACGGGAAGCAGGAACATCAGCAACCAGGCGGGATTCCAATCGTTGGAAAAAGCGGCGCTGTCGAGCGTTAAATATTGCAGCAGGGCATAGAGGGCAAACGGCATGATGCAGGCGAAAAAGAGAATGTCCAGAAAGACGTCCGCCGCCAGCAGCGAGCCGCCATGGACGAAGGAGATGCCCGATTTTTTCAGGAATCCCAGCCGCACGGCCGTTCCTCCGACGCCGCCAGGTGAGGCCGCCACACCGAACTCGGACGAAACCGCAATGGCCCAGGCGCGGCGGAGCGGTAGCGGGGTGCCGATGCAGCGGCTCATCAGCCAGAAGCGTACGCCGTTGCACGTCCACGACAGCAGGACCGGTATTGCCAGCAATGGCACCAGCGGCCAGCTGATGTTGTTCTTCAGCAAATGCAGGGTCTCGCCCGACGAAGTGAACAGCAGAACCAGGCTCGATGCCACCACGGTGATGACCAGTCCCTGAATGGCGATGGTGGTGAATTTTTTGAGGTTCAGTTCGGTAGACTTCATGGAGCTATGGCACTTCGCCCTCAGGCGGTCTGCCCTTCGTGTGCGGGTTGCCTGAAAGCACTGGTGCAGCCATCTTCTTCCAGCACCAGTTCATAGAGATCGATCAGCAGGCCGCAGGTGGTATCGCGGCCGTAATAGCGGATAATTCGTTCGCGGCGGGCGATCCGGTCAGCCGGGCCTTCGTTTCTTTTCAGCTGCAGATCGACGGCCCGTTTTAAAGCGGCCGGTGAGGTGTCGGCGGAAAAGACGGGATTGGGTTCGTGCTGCAGGGTGGCTTCAACGCCTCCGTTCTGAACGGCCACCACCGGCGTGCCGCACGCCTGCGCTTCGAGCGATACCAGCCCGAAGGTTTCGTTGGTGCCGGGGTGCACAAAAACATCCGCCGCCGAGTACAGCACGGACAACAGCTCCGGGCTGTTGCAGTAGGGGTGCCAGAAGATGGTGCGGTGCTGCCGGGCCAGCGTGCGTATTTCTTCGCATTGCTCACCGTCGCCCACCATGAGCAGAGCCGTTTTTCCAGAGTCTGGAAAAAGTTTCATCATGGCCGCCAGATTAAGCACATTCTTTTCGCGGGCCATGCGCCCGACAAACAGCAGGAGTTTCCAATCATTGGAAAGGCCGAGATCGTTCAGCACCTCGCTACGCTGATCGACCGGATGAAACCGGTCGACGTCGGTTCCGAGCGGAACCTGGATGATGCGTTCAATACCGATGCCGCTGAGCAGTTCTTTCAGCTCCTGTTTGGCAACAATGGTGGCATCCATGCGGTTATAGAGTCGCTTCAAATAGAAGGTGATAATTTTTTCCGTTGTGCGGCCGATGGCGCGGCCGCAGTATTTTTCCAGCGTACGGCCGAAGGCGCGCGGATAGTCGGAGTGGTAGTAGGCGACAATCGGAATGCCGCAGCGCCGGGCAATGCCGTGCGCAATCCAGGCGGTGTGGTAGGGGTCGCCGACTTCAATGAGGTCAGGTGATTCCGCCTTGATAATGTTGTAGATTCGTTTAACGGAAACCAGCAGGCGATAGCTGTCGGAAAAAATTACCTGCTGCGATTTAATTTCATAAATCCGGGAGCAGCCTTCGGTTCGCACCGCATTGCGGTTGGAGGGAATGATCACCACATGTTCGATGTCGGGCTGCGTGGCGTAGTAGCGCGCCTTGTCATCGATGTAGCGTTTAACACCCCCGCTGAGTGCGCTGTAAAACTGAACAATATCGCAGACTTTCATGAACGACTGATCATGCCCGATTGCCTGTTAACGTTTTCCTAGTTTTATGTTCGGAATTGATTGAACGTTCCGATCCGGAAATTTCGGCCCAAGCGGTAGTGGAGCGGGGCGGGCGACGGCACTATAAACTCATGAAGTTCTAATGGTTTTCCCATCGGAAAATAACAGGGCAGGAAGAAGTTGCGGTCATGAAAACGACCAATCAAGTTTCCAAAGCCGATTTGCACGTTCATAGCAAATTTTCGAACCGACCGTCCGAATGGTTTCTTCGCCGGATCGGAGCTCCGGAAAGTTTTATGGAACCGGTGGATGTATATAATGCCTGCAAAGCGGCAGGGATGGATTACGTCACGATCTCGGATCACAACTGCATTGGCGGGGCCTGTTCTATTGCACATCTGCCGGGCACCTTTATTTCGTCGGAGCTGACAACTTATTTCCCGGACAACGGCTGTAAGATCCATTGTCTGGTTTCGGGGATCTCTGAAAAGCAGTTTCATGAGATGGATAAACTACGTGAAAATATTTACGACCTGCAGCACTACATGAACGAAAATCGGGTGATCCATACGATCGCCCATCCGCTTTTCAGCATTAACGATAAGTTGACGGTGGAGCATTTTGAAAAGCTGATGGTTCTGTTTAACCGGTTCGAAGGGATCAACGGTTCCCGGGTGCCGCGTGCGTGCGAAATCGGCAATGCGGTTTTAAAAAGTCTGACGCCCGAAATGATCGGGGAAATGGCGGACCGTCATCAACTCACCCCGGTCGGGCTGGAGCCGTGGAATAAGACGCTTACCGGCGGTTCGGACGACCACGGCGGGCTCTACATTGCCAGTGCCTACACGGTGACTCCGTATGCGCCGAGTGTGATTGATTATCTTGAGTTTATCCGGGAGGGCCAGCATGAGCCGGGCGGGTGCGGCGGTACCAGTGTCCGGTTGGCCAACAGCCTGTATCGAATTGCGTATTCCTACTACAAAGACCGTTTTTTGACGCCGGGGCAAAGCGATCGTTCGGTGATGGGCGTCGTGCTGAAAAATCTGGCGGAACAGCCGGATGAGCGCGAGCCGGCCCCCACCGGATTCCGCGCCAACGTGAAAGCCGCTTTCCATAAGAAAGTTAAAAAGGCCTACGTTAAAAAACAGATGAATGAAGTCGAGCAGATGATTGTGGAGGAGTTTACGCGTATTCTGGAAGACACCGATCAGGATCTTTCGCTCGAACAGGAGGATAACGTCAACTTTAAGGCCGCCTGTCGGTTGAGTCAGGAACTCAGTTTTGTTTTCCTGAAAAAAGCGGCGAAGAAAATCAGCAAGGGCGAGCTGATAGGTTCGCTGCAGGCGATTTCATCGCTCGGGCCGGTGGCACTGGGCATTGCTCCGTATCTGACGGCCTTTTCCACACAGCACAAAGATGAAGCGTTCCTGCGCGAAGTGGCGGACCATTTTCCAGTGGCTGGAAGTCTGCGGCAGAAGTCCGGCAAAAAAGCGTGGGTCACGGACACGTTTACCGATGTGAACGGGGTCACGAAAACCATCCGCACGCTGGCCGGTATGGCGAAGGGGGCCGAGAAAGATGTCACGGTGGTCACCAGCCTTGAGCAGGAACCGCAGGCTGATTTCCCGTTGAAAAATTTTAAACCGGTCGGATCTTTCAAGATGCCGGAATATGATTCGTTGCTGATCAGCTATCCGCCGTTCATGGAGTTGCTGGCTTACTTTGAAGAGGAAGGGTTCGACGAGGTGATCATCTCCACCCCCGGTCCGCTGGGCCTGTGCGCGCTGGGCGCCGCGAAGATGCTGGGGCTCAGCATTAAAGGAATTTATCATACCGACTTCCCGCGCTTCTTTGCCGACATCACCGAAGATGAAAATATCGGCGAGGGCGCTTGGCGTTATATGCGCTGGTTCTATGGAAAAATGGATCAGATTCTGGTGCCGACCAAACGCTATAAAACACTGCTGATGGACGGCGGGTTCGATGGCGATATGATTGATGTGATGCCGCGCGGCATTAACCGCAACAAATTCAATCCCTCCTTCCGCGACCGCAGTCTGTGGAATGAGTACAACCGCAACGGCAGCTTTAAATTTATTTATGCCGGGCGGATCTCACGGGAAAAAAATATTGAGGTCATGCTCAAAGCCTTTATGCAGCTGATTCAAACAGGTTCTGATGCGGATCTGATTATTGTCGGCGACGGGCCGCAGCGCGATGAACTGCAGCTGAAATATAACGACCCGCAGATTGTTTTTACCGGCTACCTGTATGGCGAGGAGCTGGCCAAAGTTTATGCCAGTGCAGACCTGTTTGTCTTTCCGAGCCTCACCGATACCTTCGGCAACGTGGTCCTCGAAGCGCACGCTTCCGGACTGCCGGCGATTGTTTCCGACGAAGGCGGCCCGCAGGAAATTGTGGAATCGCACGAATCCGGAATGGTGGTGAATGCCCGCACACCGGAAGAACTGTTCAAGGCGATGCAGCGCGTGACATCAGATCAGGTTCTCTACGAACGCCTGAAGGTGAATGCCGAACAAAAAGCCGCCGAAAGCCGCTGGGAGCTCGCGCTCGAAAAGATTTAGTTCCTCACGTTCTGTTTTTTTATTCTGCCCATGACCCTCGCTACTGCATATGGGTGGTTCTTCCGCGAGGATTAAAAAAGCTATCCACAACAAAATTGACATTGTGGCCCATATGGGCTATGTATAATCAAAATTAATTGAGGATATTAAAATGGGCAGAACAGCAACCGTTAGAGCCAGAATGGAGCCTGATTTAAAAGCAGATGTTGAAATACTATTGAGCCAATTGGGCATTTCCACAACCGAAGCAATCAACATGTTTTATAGTCAGATCCGTCTTCGACATGCCCTTCCATTCCCTGTTGAAATTCCAAACGAAACAACAATCAAAACATTCGAGAAAACAGACCGGGGAGAAGAGCTCACGTCATACGACAGCGTTGATGAAATGTTCGATACACTCGATAAATGCTGAAGCCAAGAACAACAAACCGATTTGAAAAGGATTACAAGAAAGCACTCAAATCAGGGAAGGATATGAATAAGCTAAAACGGGTCATGAAGAAGATCGTTTTTGAGGAACCACTTTCTCCAAATTTGAGAGATCATAAACTGGTCGGAAATTACCAAGGTCGTCGGGAATGTCACCTTGAGGGAGATTGGTTGCTAATCTATAAACCAGAAAATATTAGCGTTATTTTTGAGCGAACAGGCACGCATTCCGAACTATTCAGAAAATAAAATCGAATCAGCCAGTTGAGATTCTTTATCAACGCGAACCTGACTTTCGATAGGGCCGACGGGTGTTTGAGCCCGCCTGCGACTCGTTCGCGGATAAGCCGTTATTTAACAAGGTAATGCCCGGGGAATCAACTTCAGCCATAGGGTATGGCACATAAAAATGAATGATAGAGACTCCATAAATTCTGCGCTGAAGCGAATCGTTATACCTGAGTTGAGAAAACAGGGATTCAAAGGTTCATTGCCTCACTTTCGTCGTATTACAGACCATGTCGATCTACTCTCTTTTCAGTTTAATAAATATGGTGGAGGATTTGTTGTCGAAGTAGCCAAAGGGGATTGTGACGATTTTACAACTTATTGGGGTAAATACATTCCAGCAAACAAATTGAGTGCATGGGATTTACATCCTGATAACAGAACCAGATTGAAACCCAATCAAGGTTCAGGAATAGACTGTTGGTTTCGTTATGACACCCAGAAAGATTTTGATAGCTTGGCCGAATTATCGTTGGAAATTATAAACAAATACAAATGGTAGCCGAACAGTGGTTCGATCCAGCGGTGAAAATGCCCGGCGACGAAGTTGAAGCTCAGGGTTCTCAACTTTATCCGTGACATTAGAAAGGAAACCTATGACCCGAGCAGCCATCATTTATCTCTCAATATTAGCTGCCTTCAATGTATGCGCAGAACGTACCGTCACTAATTCCGTGATAGCACACCTGCAGGGGAGTAGCTGGGGCAGCAAAGTTGACACAAATGTTGTGGTAACGGCTAAGGAGCAGACGGTTTTTCACTTCCATGTGGATTGTGTGGATGGGGAAGGTTTTTGGTATGACGTAAGCATTGTCAATGATGGCGGAATGGTCACGCTCCTGGAGCGGGACTCCGCTACAAGCCGATCTGGATGCGGTAGTAAAGTAGAGACCTCAGAGAGTCTTTATCGTTTTCCTATAGAGAGAATGAATGTCCAAGTGGTGGAGCTTCGGGAGGGCAATAGAATTACCTTGAAGAATGATGCACTCCATAAAAATTAACGTAGAACCTTAAATGCTCAGGAAATATGGGAAAGATGTTTCCCTGTTGAGGAGGTGCTCTATCCGGGCGAAACACTGGAGTCTAAAGCAAAAGCACATGGTGTGCTGGAACGAGACATTCGGGTTGTTAATGGACTTGGTCTGAATGAGGTGCCGGAGGTGGGGACGATCATCCGCATACCGATACCAATAGGCAGGAATGGAGTTATAAATCCTTCGGATAAACGGACTGACCCTACAGAACAATCTGGGGCAGGGATCGCCAGCTACCAGCCCAGACCTATGTCTGAGCATGAAAAAATCGATTTTGAACTCACACCTTACAGCTATTTCCCTACTAATCTGAGTCATGGTTATAGTCTGTCATATCGAGTATATCGTGATGTTTCAGATGATCATGTCATGCAGTGTTTAACCTTGGTGAGGGGGAATCAGGATATCAAAAAGCTCAGTGGTATGTCTTATGGGTTGCTCCAAAAAAATCTAGGATATATTGGTGCAGATTTTGACGATACATTTTTATTTGTTCAATCCTGGGGAGGCGGAAACCCTCATGATATACAGCTTATTGATAAAGCGACAGGAGCTATCATTACAGAAGGCACTTGGGTTTCTGTGAATGAAGAAGAGGGTTTGTTTCTTTACCTGCACGATATATTTGAAAGCACAGCCGAGCTCCGGCTCTATGATACGCGCAACAAAAAAGAGACAGTCATTGATGTACGCGACCCCATCATTAACCTTCGTACAGTTTGGGATAGTTGGAGTGAAATCAGTGTTAGCAATAGCCCCTTCAGTGATGAATATATTCTAGACTATTGGCGTGAAGGCGAAGCCTATAGAAAAAGATATGACAAATGATAGGAATATAAGTTGAATCGCGCGCGACCGTTTCCGGAGATTGGAAACTGCATGCGTGCGGAAGCCAGCAGATAGTGCAGGTAATTTATAATCGAGTCCGCTGCGGGATCATGCTACATACGCGGCATGAAACTTCAACAGAACCAACTTTATAAAAAGGGCGAAGAATATATTCGCATCTGCGAACTCGCGCGTCTGGCCGTCAGTTATAAGATTATGACCGATCCGGTCGAGGGCGAGGGCACGACGCATCTGGTCACTAAAAAAGAATTCTGCCGCCTGATCAAAGGCGCTGAGCTACTCGATTACGAACCATAACCTTTTCCATTCCGATGAGTGTGAAATACAGAATAATTAGGACAAAATAATTCTGTAAAATTTCCCGTTGGATATCCTGAATAGGAACCATTCTGCTCTTGAGGCCGGTAACAAGCGGAAGGCGACGGGGCGGCGCTTTTACGTTCAAACAAGACGATGAAACAGACGATTTTAAATGCGGTTATCCAGACCTTGGAAAAGGAGCTGGAGCGGCAGACCCGGGCGAATATGCAGTCGAATGCCGGTGCGGCGTTCAGCGCAGCCGGAGCCGAGAAACAGCGTGATACCACCGGAATTGAAGCGGCTTATCTGGCCCGGGGTTATGCAAATCATGTCCAGGAACTGACTCGCCAGATTGATGAACTGAAGGCTTTGACGCTGGATGATTTCACGGGGCAGGAAATCGATGTCGGTGCAATGGTGGAAGTGGATATGGAGGGAGAGGTCGATCTCTTTATGCTGCTGAACTGCGGCGGGGGAACGGAAGTGGAGGTTGAAGGCCGGATCGTGACGGTCATTACGCCCGAATCGCCGCTTGGTTCCAGGCTGATGGACAATATTGAAGCCGGTTTTGTTGAACTTCCCTCTGGCGTGACGGGAATCATCCTCGCTGCATATTAAATCCTCCTCTATTTAGAGTTCATCATTTTGCCACTGCAAACGCTGCTGCTTTTTCGATATCAGTGCCAGCGGGATCCGTCGGCTTCAGGGATTCTTTTTGGCTTATACATTTCCAAACGCTGGAAGTTTCCCTCTCCCAATATTTGTAAGAAGCGGTGTGGTTGGAATCTGGACCTTTGCTACCCCTTTTTTAAATACCCATTTCCGGCGATTGCGCGTATAGAATTATCAATGATACTTTATTTGTTTGATGTTGAGTCACTTTGGTTTGTTGCAGGATTTGGTTTTGGAAAAGGAGATTAGATGAAAAAGGTTTGTTTAGGTTTAATAATGGGGTTGGCGGTGTCGGGTGTTTTTGCCGCAGACTACACGGTGAAATCTCCAGACGGGCAGGCGGTCGTTAAACTGACCTGTTCGGATTCGGCGCTGTCCTACGCGCTTTCGTGGAAGGGTGAAGAACTGATCAACTCTTCCGCGCTGTCTATTCTGGATAATCCGGACTATCAGATGTTGGATACCGCAACTCAAACCATTGACGAGACCTGGAAGCCCGTTTGGGGCTCATTCAGCGAAGTCCGCGACCACGCCAACCAGCTCACGTTGAAGTTAAAGGTGTCGGGAGTTTCGGTGGAGCTGATCTGTCAGGTTTATAACGACGGGGTTGGGATCCGCTTTACCGCTCCGGCACAATCAGGGTTGGCGGGGAAATCGTTTACTCATCGGATAGATTATCAGGCGGCCGATGCGTTTAATGCCTATAGCGGGATGCCCGGTTCATCGATTCCTCCCGGCCCGACCCGCTCGACCGATCTGGAAAAAGGATCGGTTAAGAAAAAAGCTAAGGCCGCTGCACTTCCCTACATGATGCAGCTGGACAACGGTCCGTGGGTTGCTTTGCTCGAATCCGATCTGTATTCGGCGGAGCTGTTTAATGCGGCGCGTTTTACGGTCAAGCCGCAGACCTCCATCCTTCAGAACGTCGCCGGATTTAAGCCGACGGACAGCGGGTTTATTACCCCGTGGAAGGTGATTCTTTTTGCGGATGAACCGGGCGATTTCCTGATTAATATGGTGACGCTGAATTTGGCCGCGCCTTGTGAAATTGAAGATACCAGCTGGATCAAGCCGGGCAAGGGATTGTGGGACTGGCGGATTCATGGCTATGACAATGGCGACTTCGAGTATGGAATCAACACGAAGAGCTATCTGCGTCAGATCGATTTCTGTGCGGCAAATAATATTGAATACCTAACCGTTGACGATTTTTGGTTCGTTAAAGCCACGCATGGTAAAATGGACATTTCACCGGAGGTGGATATCGAAAAAGTCGTCCAGTATGCCAAAAGTAAAGGTGTCGAGATTCAACTCTATTATGATGAGCATAAAGGAAAATTCGGCGACGATTTAATTTTTAAATATTATGCGGATCTCGGTGTGGTCGGAATGAAATATGGATTCCGTGGAAACAAAGCACCCTTCACGCGGATGGCCATTCGGGAGGCGGCAAATGAAAAAATCGCGATTTTCTTCCACGACGGTCCCACGCCGATGGTGGGGGTTGAACGCACCATGCCGAACATGATTTCCCGGGAATACGGCCACGGCCAGCAGGATGCCCGTAAGGTATTTCTTCCGTCGACGTTTATCAAGATGGCCATGATCAACGGGCTCACCGGACCGCTCGATATTTCGAACGGAAACTTCGGCATCAACAGCATTAATGCCGGAGAGCGTCAGAAGGGCCCGAAAATCAAGAACTCCTACATCACCACGGTCGTGAGTGAAGTTGCCCGCTGCCTCATCATCAACAGCGGACTGGTCACCTTGCCGGACGCACCCGAGGAATACGAAAAGAAGGCTGACCTGTTCAGCTTCCTCGCGCAGATGCCCGCAACCTGGGATGAAACGCAGGTGCCTTACAGTAAAATGGCGGAATACCTGACGGTTGTTCGCCGTTCCGGCGACACCTGGTTTGTCGGTTCGGTGAATGCTGAAGACCAAGCGCGCGATCTACAGATCGAACTGGATTTCCTGAAACCCGGCGTTCAATACGAAGTGACCCTTTTCGAGGATACCGAAAAGACGGATGGTAAAACTAATCCGGAAGCGTATCAGATTTCAAAGCAAACCCTGAAATCCACCGACGTGGTCACAGCAAAAATGGCGCTCGGCGGCGGCCATGCCATGATTCTGCGCCCGGTTAAATAATGGAGATACTATGAAACGATTTCTACTGCCCGTTCTTGTTGCGTCCTGCATGGGCTTCATTGCTCATGCTTCTGAACGACCGAACATAATTTATATTCTGACCGACGACATGGGCTATGGCGATGTGGGTGCCCTCAACCCGGATTGTAAAATCCCAACCCCGAATCTGGATGGGATGGCGGGGAAAGGAATGGTCTTCACCGATGCCCACACCAGCTCGTCGGTCTGCACGCCGACGCGGTATAACGTGATGACAGGCCGCTATAACTGGCGCACGCACTTGAAGTCCGGTGTGCTCGATGGCTACGGCAAGCCCCTGATCGATGAAGATCGGTTGACGATTGCTTCGCTCTGTCGTGAAAACGGGTATCAGACTGCGATGATTGGAAAATGGCACCTCGGTATGGAGCTGCCTATCGTGCCAGACGGTGAGGGGCTTCCGGCGGGCGACAAAAAGAACAAGTATGTCGATTGGTCGAAACCGGTAAAGCGTACTCCCACCAGCAATGGCTTCGACTATTTCTGGGGTCACGGCGCTTCGCTGGATTTTCCGCCCTACACGTATATCGAGAACGAAACCTACACCACGGAGAACGTTCGTTACATCGCTAACAAAGAAATCCGTGGTGACATGAAGATCACCACCACCTTCCGTCCGGGATGGATCGGCGATGATTTTGATCCCTACCAAACGATGGATCAATTCTGCGACCGCGCCGCGGCGTATATCCGCAAGGCAGACGGAACGAAACCGTTCTTCCTCTATGTGCCGCTGACGAGTCCGCATACGCCGATCATTCCCACATCCGTTTGGAAGGGTAAGAGCGGTCTCAATGACTATGGCGACTTTGTGATGCAGACGGATGCCGGGGTGGGGCGTATCCTGCAGGCGCTGAAAGACAAGGGAATCGAAGATAACACGCTTGTTATCTTCACGGCCGATAACGGGTGTTCGCCACAGGCCAAGATTGACGATCTGCAAAAGATGGGGCACAGCCCCAACTATATTTACCGCGGAACCAAGGCTGACATCTGGGAGGGCGGCCACCGCGTGCCGCACCTGGTGCAATGGCCGGCGCGTATCAAGGCCGGTTCCTCGTCGGATCGCCTGACCGTACTGGGCGACATTGTCGCTACCGTGGCGGATATTGTCGGTGCAGACATTCCTGATTCCGCCGCCGAGGACAGCATGAGTTTCTACGATGTTCTTCAGGGCGGAGACGACCCTGCTAAAAAGCATAAGGCCATCATCAACCATTCCGTTTCCGGGCAGTTTGCTGTTCGATCCAAGCAGTGGAAGCTGATTTTCTGTCCAGGCTCCGGCGGTTGGTCCAGTCCTAAAGACGGGCCGGCGCGTAAACAGGGTTTGCCAGAATATCAGCTCTACGACATTTCCGCCGATCCGCGCGAGACCACGAACTTGATCAATGAACATCCCGAAGTGGTGGAGGAGCTGACGAAGCTGGCCGCCGATTTTGTTAAGAACGGTCGCAGCACGCCCGGCGCGCCGCAGAAGAACGACACATCCAATGATTGGCAGCAGTTGCGCTGGATGAAATAACTGTTTAGGAAAAGGGACTATATCATGAAGGCTGTAAATTTTTATCTGTATGCACTGCTCGCGGTTTTAATGCTGAACCCTTTGAAGGGGCTTGCGGACGCTACCGACGATTCTCACATGGAGTGGTGGCGCGAAGCGCGCTACGGCATGTTCATTCACTGGGGACTCTACTCCGTTGCGGGTGGTGAATGGAAGGGCAAGGACTACGGCAAGGAGCAGGGCGGTGCCAGTGCGGAATGGCTGATGAACAGTGCCAAGATTCCGGGAGCGGAATACCGCGAGACTCTTGCACCGCAATTTAATCCCACAGAATTTGATGCGGAAGAGTGGGTGTCGATCGCCAAAAGCGCCGGCATGAAATACATCGTCATCACGTCCAAGCATCATGACGGCTTCTGCCTGTTTGATACCGATGCCACGGATTACAATGTGATGGATGCCTCTCCGTTTAAGCGCGATATCATCAAGGAACTCTCGGAAGAATGCGCTAAGCAGGATATTAAGTTTGGAGTCTATTATTCCCAATTCAAAGATTGGTATCACCGCAGCCGCGGTCGGGGAAATCCCGGGACGCTGACGAACGATGAATATCTTGCCTTGGTTGAAAAAAATCTCGATGAGCTGCTGTCGAACTATGGTGAGATGGCCGTCCTGTGGTTTGATGTGGGCGGCAACAATGTGGTCGAAGCCGATGCGCAGGGCGCACGGGTTCGCGAACTGCAGCCGAATGCCGTGATCTGCAGTCGGCTCTACAGCCGTAAAGTGCCGGCGGAGCAACAGAAATATGCTGATTTTGAGTCGCTTCCCGACCGGATGCTGCCTTCGAAGCGCATGACTGATGATACAGAAACCTGCATGACCATGCGCCACAACTGGGGCTACGACCGCACCGACGATGCCTGGAAAAGCGAGAAAGACATCGTCGAATTTCTGGCACTCTGCGGAGCGCGCGGGGTGAACCTGCTGCTGAATGTCGGCCCGACGCCGGAAGGCACCCTGCTGCCGGAAGAGACGGAACGGCTGGCGGCAGTCGGAAAATGGATGGCTGTGAATGGTGCATCGATCTACGGAACGACCTGCTCTCCGGTTGATTTTGATTTCTGGTGGGGCGCCATGACTCAGAAAGATCAGACCGTGTATCTGCACGTGCTGGAATGGAAATCGGAAGGCATTGAGTTTAATGGAATTATTGGGAAACCGACCAAGGCCTATTTCCTTGCCGATACAGATCAGAAGGCGCTGCCAATCAAGTATGATGCCACGGGCTATGTCACCACCATCGAAGTGCCCGAAGAAGCACCGGATTACCGCGATACAGTAATTGCTGTGGAATATGACGCTCCGGTGAAAACCGATCCGGATGCAAAGGGTAGCTATCACTGGTATACCACGCGGAGTAAACGCCATACTGAGATTAAGAAGAGCGCGCATGCGGGTAACACTAAAAATCTCCAAGCTGTAAAAGAGGCACGCAAATAAATCGTATATTACAAACCGCATTGATTGCATGGATCGGTTTCGCCGGGGTCTCTGTGAAAGCGGCTGAGCGGCCCAATATTGTTTACATTCTCGCCGACGACCTCGGCTACGGCGACGTTCAATATCTGAACCCGGAGCAGGGGAAAATTCCAACGCCTGGAATGGATCAGTTGGCAGAACAGGGCATGGTGTTCACCGACGCGCATTCCAGCTCGTCGGTCTGCACGCCGACCCGCTACGGCATTTTGACCGGGCGCTATAATTGGCGCAGTCGGTTGCAGCGCTCTGTGCTGTTTGGTTTTGACCAACCGCTGATTGCCCCGGACCGCCTGACAGTTGCCGGATTCCTCAAAGAACAGGGCTATAAAACGGCCATCGTTGGTAAATGGCATCTGGGCCTCGGGCTCCGTAGTCCCGCAGGAAAACCGACCAAAGGCATGAAGGGGAATACAAACAGCATCGATTGGAGTGCCCGCATCACCGGAGGCCCTGTTGATCTGGGATTCGACTATTGGTACGGCATTGCTGCTTCGTTGGATATGCCTCCCTATATTTACATCGAAAACGACCGGTTTATCGGCGAGTGTACAGCCACCAAAGCCTTTCATCGCGTCGGTCCGGCCCATGCTGATTTCGAGGCGATTGATGTGCTTCCAGAGATTGGAAACAAAGCTGCTGAATATGTCCAGCAGCAGAAATCCGACGAGCCCTTCTTTCTGTATGTGCCGCTTACCTCGCCGCATGCACCGATCCTTCCTGCCGATGAATGGCAGGGAAAAAGCGAGTTGAATCTATATGGCGATTTTGTGATGCATACCGATGCCGTCGTCGCTCAGATTACGGCGGCCGTGGATGCCGCCGGGTTTGCAGAGAATACCCTGATCTTTGTCACCAGCGACAACGGCTGCTCTAAAGTGGCGGACGGTTCTAAAGGAAGCAAAGGGGGGATTTCTTTTTTAAAGGAGCTGGGACATTACCCCAATGCGAACTTCCGTGGATCTAAATCGGATATCTGGGATGGCGGCCACCGTGTGCCGTTCATTGTGCGCTGGCCCGCCGGTGTTGAAGCGGGTTCCTCCAGCGACGAAATAATCTGCCTGACCGATCTGATGGCCACTTGTGCTGAGTTGACGGATTCCAAGCTCCCTGAAACGGCCGGTGAGGACAGCGTAAGCTTTGCATCCGCCCTTCAGGGTAAGCCGATTGTATCCACTCGAAAGGGTGTTGTTCACCATTCCATCAGCGGACAGTTCGCTTATCGCGAAGGCAAGTGGAAGTTGCTTCTGACCAAGGCTTCCGGTGGATGGACTAAGGAAAAAATGGCCGATGATTCCCCCGCGCAGCTCTATGATATGGAAGCGGACCCCGGGGAGCAGAATAATCTGTATCAATCCCATCCTGAAGTGGTCGAGCGCCTGGTCGCCCAGCTGGAATCTGATGTAAACAGTGGTCGTAGTACCGATGGACCGGAACTGAGTAACGATGTGAAGGTTAATATCTGGAAGGGTGTGAAGAAAAAATGAAGCCGGTATACAGGGCCGTTGCTTTTACGGTGCTGCTTACCTCCACGTCCATCTTTGGCGCGGAAGGTCTGGCCGACAAGGCTGAATTATATACAGGAAAGGAATTCTCTTCGGCCTTTGAAAATCCTGAGGATGATCCCGCTCTTCCCAATGTTCTATTGATCGGCGATTCGATCTCCATCGGTTATACCTTAGAAGTCAGAAAGCAACTGCAGGGTAAGGCCGATGTGTTTCGAATTCCAGGCAATGGAAAAAACGCTGCATACGGATTGAAAAATCTGAACAAGTGGCTTGGAACACGCAAATGGGATGTCATCCACTTTAACTGGGGCTTATGGGATCTTTGCTATCGGAATCCAGAGTCTAAAACGCAAGGACACCGGGACAAAGTGACTGGTACAATTACCGCGACGCCGGAGCAATATCGGGCCAATCTGGAAAAGATCGTTGTCCGCCTGATGGATACCGATGCTGTTCTGATCTGGTGCACGACCACGCCGGTGCCTGAGGGTGAAGCGGGCCGTAAGCTGAGTGATGACCTGAAGTATAATCAGATAGCTGAAAAAATCATGATAACCCATGGTGTTCGGATCAACGACCTGCATTCCCATGCTCTTCTGAAGTTGCCGGATATTAAAATTCGGGAAGGCGATGTCCATTTTACAGAGCCAGGTTATGTCTATTTAGCAGACAAGGTGGCACGGGAGATTGCGAAAGCACTTCCGCCGAATTAGCCAGCAGCGAAAACTGATTTGAAGCCACAGAAGACTCGGCGCGAACGGTATCAGGTGAAGAATAGCATCGCTGAAAAAGGTGATATCATTCCTGTTGTTATCGCCCGGGGTGGTGGTCAGTGTATGTGCGTTCGCCCTCAGTCTCGTACGGAGTGAATATGCTTCTAACCTTGAGTGGGGTAATATTGAGAGGTCAGCATAAGGAAATGTTATGAGTAGGTTAGTACCTGTGATCTGTTTGGTATGTGGTGTTGCAATCACGTCTGTTATGGCTTTGGAACAACCGAATATCATTATTTTTTATGTGGATGATCTAGGTTGGCAGGATGTGGAAAAACTCAATGACCTGGGTGATCCATGTCCTTATGAAACACCGAACCTCATAAAACTGGCTGAAGCGGGAATGAACTTTTCGCAGGGCTATTCGCCGGCACCGACCTGTGCGCCCTCCAGAGCGGGGATCATCACGGGGCAGCATCCGGCAAAATTGCGCTACACCCATGTTACCGCGGCGAGTATTCCTAAGCCCGGTAAAGATGCCGAGTTCCAGGAACCTTTTCTGGGCGGTTACCTCGGCCTCGATCATCTGACTCTGGCCGATGCTCTGAGGGATAACGGCTACCAAACCGGCCATTTTGGAAAATGGCACTGCGGTTTGAATGCTGGAGCTTATGGTTTTGAGACCTTCAATCAGACGCGCGGTATTCATCGCGGTATGGAGGATCGGACGAAGGATTTTGCAACGGCCAGAGATAAGACGTATCCGCTGAGCAAAGAAAAGTATCCTCCGGTCTCAAAAGATTTTCCAAAGGGAATTTCCTATCCGTATGACGAGTTGACCGAAGAATCCCTGAAGTTTGTGCTGGAAAATAAGGATGAACCTTTTTTCCTGAATCTCTGCCACTGGATGGTGCATTGGCCGATGCTCACGCGGAACGGGGAGCTGCTGGAATACTATTGCAAAAAACTGGGGCAACCCTTTCCGCCTGAAAAGGGGGATATGAAACTGCCGGGTCAGCAGAATCCGTATTTTGCCTCGATGGTGACTTCAGTCGACTGGAGTCTGGGTAGACTGATAGATCTGCTCAAAGCAACCGACGATCCCAGAAATCCCGGGAAAAAGCTCATTGAAACCACGTATGTATTTTTTACCTCCGACAACGGTGGAGCAGAAATCAAGGGCCGGGAAATTTTGTCGGATAACTATCCGTTGAAGGCGGGGAAAAAGCACACGGATGAGGGCGGCGTTCGCATTCCGCTGGTGGTGGCTGGGCCTGAAATTCCTGCCGGCACGGAATCCGCAACGATGATCAGTCAGTTGGATTTCTTCCCGACTATTCTAACGCTTACGTCTTCAAAGATACCTGCGGCTGCGTATGCAGAGCTGAGTGGGCTGGACATTACGCCGGTTCTGATTGACGGGGCTTCCGAGGTGGTCGGTGCGAATGGCAAAAAGCGCGACAGCCTGTTCTGGCATTTCCCGCATAACGCGCAGCGCGCGGCCATTCGGAAAGGCGACTACAAACTCTATCGTCATTTTCAAACCGGTGCGTATTCTCTTTATCGCCTCTACAACAATGGAACCTATGCTGACATTGAGGAAAAAGAAGATCTCAGTGCAAATCCGGAATATGCAGGCATCGTTGCCGCACTCTCGGAGGAACTGAACCGGAACCTTGTGGAGAACAATGCAGAGCTTCCTCACCGCAATCCAAATTTCAAAGGTGCAACGCTGCCGAGCGCAAAAATCAAGGGTGTTTCGTTCAGTACGAAGAATTCAACAGCAACGCTTCAGCTGGATTCTAAATCGGTAAAAGCATCCGAGGCTTATGTGCTGTTTTACGGGGATGAGAGCGGCGGAGCACATGGGTCAAAGGTAAAGAAGGGAAGGAATGTGACCTTTGAAGATCCCAAGGTGGCCTATCGGGTGAAAAATCCAGCCGAAATTGACCGGAGTGGTTATGCGGTTTCTGCACCGGTCCCGGATGGGGTTGGGCGTGTGCAGTTTATCGTCATCGATGAAAACCGCTTCTGCCATTATTCTGAAATAACGGAAGTAACTGAATAACTGTCTCATGAAAATTACTCCGAAATACCTGTGTCTCATTAGTATCGCCAATGACGTTTTCTTTCCTTTTTCATGCGTCCTTTCGTGCCATTTTAAGGACGCAGATTCCTCTTAAGCCGGTGGTCCTGAAATCGGGTTAAGCGCACAGGCTGAAGCCGGCAGAGGAAATGTATCAGGGGAATGGCTCGTTCTTTGATCGAAACATTCATTGGCAGGAAAAGGAGAAGAAAAATGCTGCAAAAGCGAAAGGCGGGAAGTGAGAGTATGAAAAGAGTATTTATTGGGTGCACAGTCTTTTTTTTGTCGTTTTCAGGAACAGCATCCGCCCGTGAAATCGTGGTGGAGCCCGGCGGGAAAATTTCTACATTACCCGCTGCGCGTGATGCCGTACGCGCTCTGCGTGCTGGCGGGGAGAAGGGCGATGTTGATGTTATCCTCAAAGACGGAGTTTATACTCTGGATGAAACGCTGATCTTTGAATTAAAGGACTCCGCGCCGAAGGGGGCCGTGACCCGCTACCGCGCCGCCGAGGGAGCGAGTCCTCTGATTAGTGGCGGCCGTGTGATCAAAGATTGGGACAAGTCGAGCCGGGTTGATTCCAACATCTGGGTGGCCAAGGTGCCATGGGCAAAAGGGGACGCGTTCTTTCACTGCCTGTATGACGGCAGTACGCTTTTGCCGAGGGCTCGGTCTGAAGGCTTTGAAGTTAGTGTCGACGCCCCCAGACGGAAGTATGCAGCGAATATGAAAGACCGGATTGAGTTTTCCTATGCGGATAACGGCCTGAAGTTGTGGGAGAATCTGGAGGATCTTGAGGTGGTGGGGTGCCCCACGCGTAAGTGGTTGGTTAATTATCTTGGAATCGAATCCGTTGACCCGGCGGCCAAAAAGGCGAAACTCTCTGTTCCCGCCACGTACAACATGTTCGGGGAATGGGCTGTAGAAAACTGTATCGACCACCTGGATGCGCCCGGTGAGTGGGTACTCAACTCGCAGGAAGGCCTGCTCTACTACTGGCCGAAGTCCGGAACTCCGGGAAACCAGATCATTGCCCCGGCGCTGAATGAATTGATTCGGGTGGAAGGCGTGAATGATCCTGGCCTGGCCGGGTTGAAGGATCAGCCGGTGGAGGGCATTGTCTTTGAAGGACTGAGTTTTGCTCATGCCGACCGTCAGAAGTGGCTGCCGGAAGACAAGGGGCTGCAGCATGACTGGGATATGTGGGATAAGGCCGACGGGCTGGTGCGCTTTCGCGGCGCGCGCAACTGCGCCATCCGAAACTGCACGTTTTCTGATAGTGGAAGCGATGGTGTGCGTCTGGACCTGTTCTGCCAGAATATCACCGTCGCGGATTCAACATTCACAGATTTAGGAGGAACGGGAATTCTGCTGGCTGGCTATGGGCCGGGCAAAAAGGACGTGAATAAGAACAACATCATTCATAACAACGAAATTACCCGGGTGGGGCAGTTGTTCCTGCATTCGCCGGGCGTGTTTGTTTGGCAGAGCGGCCACAATCGAATTTCCCACAACCATATCTATGATCAGGCCTATACCGGGCTTGTTGTTTCCGGAGTGCGGCGTCGTTTCTTTGAGCCGGTTTTTGAAAGCATGGACGAAAAAAATCCATTTGTAAAGAAGTGGTCTTTTCCTGAGGGAACTCGTGAGCATATTCCAACGATTCGTTGGGATGAAATCACCTTGAGTTCGGTCACGGACTGGCCGGCCTATGAGTCCTACATGCATGCACGCGGTAACATCATCGAGTTTAATGAGGTGCACGACTGTCTCAAGCTGCTGCATGACGGAAACTGCATCTATCTTTCCGGGAATGGGGATGGCAATATCGTGCGTTACAATGTGACCTACAATCATCCTCAGGGTGCGATGATCCGCACCGATGACGACAGTCACGGCGCGACGGTGAGCCACAATTTGTTGTTTGGAACGATGAGTAATTCGGGGATCGCGATCAAAGGTCTGAATACCTGTCAGCACAATATCTATGTGAATTGCACGATGGGGACGGGGGGCGCCGGGAATACGGTGGATCCGAAGAGCGAAATGAGTCGAAATCTATTCTATTTCACGGATGCAACCCAGTCCTCCAGTTTTCACAATAAAATTGAACGAGTGGGGGCTGGGCTCGATTACAACCTCTACTATCATGAAGGCGGCGACGCCGGGAAGGTCTTGCAGGCGCAGCGCAAGAAGGGCGCGAAGAATAAGATCGATGTTCACAGTGTGGCCGGGGACCCCATGTTCGTTGATTTTGTGCATGGTGACTTCTCATTCAAGGCGGATTCCCCCGCGCTGGAATTAGGCATTGAACCGTTGACGCTGGAAACGGTCGCTAAAATAGGCACATCCCGAGATCCTTTTCTTACCCGTTTTGCTGCGGGCATGCCGCTGGATGCCCGTCATGAAAAGGAATAGCCTGGGAAAATTAAAAATTAGTGGATTCGGATGCCCTGATACATCTTCATTTTTATGCATGTCAGCGTGCCGCAGAAACTCAGAAAAAAGTCGATATACCCTTTTCCGGCGATGGGCAGATTTCGGTAGAAATGATAGGTTGCAAAAATGAAAATTATAATGATCAGATTTGTTGGGATGGTGCTTGGGTTTGGCGCATTGAACGTGTCGGCCGCACCAATGGTTACCATCGATTTTTCGGATGAGAAGAATCACGGGATTTATCGGGGGGAGAATTTTTCTGCGCAGTCGGAACATGGGATTCTTGCTGAGTTTCCGATTGTCCTTCCTGCGTTTGAGCGGGGCGCCTATTTTGGCGGGGGACTGGGGTCTAATTTTAAATGGCCGCGTTTGGCGAACCAGATGACACCGTGGTATGTGTATGACAACGATATGTCGACCCTGTTCGCGGAACCGTTTGCCAAGAATCCATGCAACACCATCGGCAAGGGGGCGCAGCCGCAGGGTATGTTTGCAATGTATCAGCTGGAGTCGGGCGAATATCTGACGCTGCTTCCGCTGAGCAATGGGTCCGTCATGAGCTGGCTGGACACCTCGGATAACGGCGAGGTGAAGCTGGTGCTGGGCAATTTCGGAACGGGCGCGGTGAGCGGCCGCATTCCGCTGATGGTCTGGGCGAAGGATCCGGACCTGTATCGTTCGCTGTATAAAGCGTGGGAACTCGCACTCGCAGAGCTTGAAGGGGCGACCGATTGGCGAATCAATAAAATTTATCCGGAAGCCTTCACCTATCTGGGTTGGTGCTCCTGGGAGCATTTCAGAAAAAACATCGACAGCGATAAACTGGTAGAAGCGGCAGAGACCATTGAAAACAGCGGCTTGCCGATTCGCTGGTTTTTGGTCGACGACGGTTTTCAGCAATACGGGAAGGTGCTGCAGAGCTTTGCGCCGAATCCCAAGACCTTTCCAAAGGGTTGGAAACCGTTGCTGGACATGCGCAAGGAGGAAAAGATCAAGTGGTTCGGTCTCTGGCACTCCTATATGGGCCTGTGGGACGGGATCAAAAAACAGAACGATTTCGGTGAGCTGAACAATGATTTCATCCCTTTCGGCAAAAACCTCGGGCCGGGAAAAACGAAAGAGGGGACGCAGCGCTTTTACGATGCATTTATCGGCTCGGTGGCGGACTACGGCTTTGATTTTGTGAAGATCGACAACCAGTCGCTTTACAACAATAAACAGAAGGATGTGGACAGCAGTGTGGAGATCAACAGCTGGATGACCGAGGCACTCGAGAATGCCGTGAAGGCCAGAATGCCGCAGGGCATGATCAACTGCATGAGCCAGGGAACACCCCAGGTGCTGGGGACGCGGTATTCGCCGGTGTCGCGCGTGAGCATCGATTATAAACTGAACGATTTGGCTAAAGCGAAAGCGCATATTGAACAGTCGTATGTGTGTACCCTGATGCAGGGGCAGACGGTCTGGCCGGATCACGATATGTTTCACTCTTCGGATCCCGACTGCGGTGAGCTGATGGCCATCTCCAAAGCGATGTCCGGTGCACCGATTTATCTCTCGGACAATCCATCTGATTTCTGCGATGCATTTATCCGTCCGTTGGCGTATCGGGACGGGGAGCTGCTGCGTCCGCTCGCCCCGGGATTCCCGCTGCCGGATTCGGTGATGACGGATGTCTATAAAAGCGGCAAAGCCTTTCGCGTCATTGCTCCGCTGGCCCACCGGTGCGCGGCGATCGTGACCTATAATTTATTCCATCCGGGCGACAAAACGATCACGACTGAAGTGACGGCCGCCGACTATGCACATGCCTCCGGTATGATGCAGCCGTATCCCGGGCCGTGGGAGTTGCCGGAAGAGGGGGTGGTTTGCTTTGACTGGCGCGAGGGTACCGGACAGAAACTGGACAAGCCGTATCCTGTGGAGCTGAACGGCTTTTCGGATCGTCTGCTGCTGCTCGCTCCGATTGAAAAGGGCTGGGCTGTGATCGGTGCGCGCGATAAATATCTGTCGCCGGTGGCGGTGGAATCGGTCAATGCAACGTTCCAATCCCTGGAACTTTCGATGGTGGAAAGCGGACCGCTGGTGATCTGGTCCGCCCATGGAATGCCGAAAGCAAAAGGTCTTACCGCCCGGGATCTGGGCAACGGCTTCTGGCAGTTTGATCTGCCGGAGGTTGATGGCGGAAGAACGATTACCATCACTTCCGAAAATCACCCCGAATAATCGGGGCGCAAAAAGGTGCGGTTCGTTTCTGGTTGAAGAAACCGGTCAGATCCAGCCCTTGCGGAGGGCGGTGGCGACGGCGGCGGCGACGTTCTGCACCTGCAGCTTGTTGTAGATGCGGCGCATGCGTTTGTCGATGGCGTGCAGGGACAGCCCCAGCTGGTCGGCGATCTCTTTTTTGACATAGCCCTCGCTGAGCATCTGCATCACTTCGACTTCTCTGGCGGTGAGCAGGTTGTCGTCCTCTTCGGGCACTTCGGGCTGGATGCGCCGGATGAGCTGCAGGGCGATATGGGCCAGTTTGGGGTCGATGCTCGCTCCGCCTTCCCAGACTTCCTGGATGCTGTTGAAGATTTCCTTGCGGGTGGCGGTTTTTAGTAAATAGCCGGATGCACCGCGGGTGATGGCCTGCAGCACATGTCCCTCCCGGTCGGACTGCGTCAGGATAAGGATGCGGCATTGCGGAGCCAGCTGAAGAAGGCGCGGAATGGCATCGAGCCCGTGTGTGCCGGGCATTTCAAGATCGAGCAGGATGATATCCGGTGGGGTGGTATCACTTTCCAGGATTCGGAAGGCTTCGTCGCCGGAGGGCGCTTCGGTCACGGATTCGAATTTATTCGTTTTGTGCAGCGCCGAGGCTACGGCATGCCGGAAGATGGCGTTGTCCTCGACCACCAGGATGTGATGTGGGTGCTCGCTCATAATTTTTTCTCCAACGTAATGGTGGTACCGCCGCCGGGGGGAATAGAAAAAATAAGTTTGGCCTTCAGTTTCTGAGCCCGCATCGCGAGATGGACCGGTCGGGGGCTGTCGGTGCCGAGTCCCCTGCCATCATCTGAAATGGTGAGCGTCAGCCGTTGGGCTGTAACCGTCAGTCCGATGGCGACTTCCGTTGCACCGGCGTGTTTAACAATATTGGTCAACGCCTCCTTGAAAAACAGCAGCAGGTGCCACTTTTCTTTCGGGGCGAGTTTCGCGATATATTTTTCGCCCTTGATGTCAAACTCGGAGACATGTTCCGCAAGAATGAGTTTGGCCATCGTCTGCATTTTTTCGAGCAGTTCGCCGGTGACGCCGCGGGATTCGAGAAAACGAACCAGGGAACGGGTATTGTTGGCGCTGGTTCGTGCAATGTTGGCGATGGTAGAAAGCTGGGAGGTGTGGGCTTCGGGCATATTGTCTTCGTGGGCGAGCTCGTCGCACAGGAGGGCAATGCCGCTGAAGTTTCCGCCGATTTCGTCGTGAAGGTCGGCAGCCAGGTTTTCGCGCAGTCGATAGATCTGTCGCTGGCGGGTCAGCCGCTGGAGAAGAACCAGGACGGCGGAGAGCAGAAAGATGAGGGCGATGCTCCAGCCCAGGTTACGGATGATCCGCGATTGCCGGAGATAGCGGTGCTGCAGTTCGGCCTGCAGCACATCCAGCTTAGCCTCCAGGCGGTTTCGTTCGGCGAGATCGGTCAGCCATTCGCGCACCGGCAGGGTACGGCCGATGGAGGACATGCCGTCCACCAGCCTGGCCGGCCCGAGCCGGGAGGATTCGTGTTTGTGCGAGAGTTTAACCTGGGCCCCGCGCGAGACAACCGCCCCGTCTGCAATGACTTCGATTTCCGCGAAGGCAAGGGAGGAGCCTTCGAGCTGAGGATGGTGCGGCAGCCCCGAGGCGGTAATCCGCACAAAGCGGCCCGATGCGTTGTTTGCGGAAAAACAGGCTAAACGATGGCCGGGGGATGGATAGTCTTTGGCACCGGAGTCAAAAATAAGTACAGGGGAGGAAAAAGATGCGTCTTTGGAGACCTCGATCTTAAACTGTTTAGGGAAGCCCAGCGCGGTTTTATGGAATACGGCGAAGTTGTCCCCGATATGCACCGGGTAGAGATAGATTTCGTCCAGCGGACATTCCCGGCCCAGGTCCAGGGTAATGGATGCCGGCGTGTGGCTGTCGGGGGGAACATGTATCCGGCAATAGCTTCCATCGGTGAAGTCGCGGCTGCAGGGCTGGGAAAACGGCATGTAGCCATCGGTTAAATATTCTCTGCCCCAAAGGGGGCGGTGCTCTGTGCTGCTGGGACCTGTGACGGGCTTGCCCAGTGCCAGGTTCCGATTGCCATCGAAAACCAATATTTCACTAAGTGAGAACACGTTCAGAGGAGCCTCGCGGTAATTCGGCAGGCCATGGACAATGATCCTGATTCGGCGGGCGGAACTGCCCGGGCAGTTGATGATCACCGGGCTCTGGTTCGGAAGCACGTCGAGCGGAGTGGCGACGGAGTCGAACAGAAGGGCGCCGGTTTTATCTTTGGCACTGGCATAGGCGCGTACCTGGATCCGCTCCGGAAAGCCATAGTTCGTGGCTTCTTTGCTTTCACTGATCGTGACAGTCGGCACCAGCACGATGGTGTCGAAATCCTGTTTTTTCCGGAGTTCGACCTCCACCCAGGTGCCGTCTCCATTCCGCGTAGCTTCGAAACCCAGCGTACCGCCGGATTCCCTTATTAAGCGCAGGGGCAGCTCATCAATCCGGATTCGAGTGGATTCTATCTCTTCTTTGAGCTCGGCCAGAGGACGTTCCGATACGGTGGCCCAGGCGGAATTCACAACGGGCAGCACAAAGGGCAGTGCGGTCAAACAGAATAAAATACACCATAGGTTCATGGTTTTATCGAACCATAGTGCACGATCATTTAGCAAGAAGTTTGGTTTCCGCCGGTAGGGCGCGATTGCGTACCTATGCAGATTGGAGGTTTTGTGGAATTCTATGGACCATAGAGCCATAGTCCGTTCGGTGGGCGGGCTCAATCCGGTTGTCATTCCTCAGGGAATAGACACAGGAATGGTGAGAGTGAGATGAATCAGAGTGTAAAACGGAGAAAAAGTGATGAATCGTAAAACCAAATTAGTCATGGCTGGCTTGATGCTGGCGGCCAGCGCTGCGCAGGCTGTGGATATAAGTTACTCCAACACGGTCTCTACCGCCGAAATCATTGGGGCAGGGGATCGGCTGATGCAGAGGGACGGTAAAACAGCCACGATCACGGACGGGGGCTCTATAGCGATAACCAGCGAGAGCACAGCGGCTTCCTGGATCGGGCAAAGCGGTGTGGGAGAAATTATCATCGATGGAGGCGCTTTGAGCGCTAGTAATGGTAACAATTTTGCCATAGGGAATGGTAGTCCCGGTAATGGTACGATTGATCTGCGTGCCGGTACGCTGACAGTGGAGTCGACTGGTACTATCATTATCGGGCGAGATAAAGGGACTGGAGTGATTATTATACGCGGGGGCGTGGCTGCTTTGAATCAACAACCGGTTTTCGACACGCATGCCTCTAATCTTGGGTTCGGGTCGATTGATTTTGCCGACAAGATCGGTGGTGGAACCAGTGACGGTACCCTCACGATCAGCGGGGTGGATTCTGCGTATTATGAAGCGCTCTACGCAGGAGGCGATCTTACCTATAATGGGGATAACAGTACTTATTCGTTCTCCGATGTATTCTCGGTCATCGGTGAAACCCTCAGTGCGCTCCCGCCGCCGCAGACCTTTGCCATTATCACGCCTTCCACGACCTCCGGCTATGCCCCGCTCGACGTTGTGTTTCATGGAACCAACAGTTTTTCCGCCGGCACCATCACCAGTTATTCCTGGACGTTTGGAGATGGCAACACGGCCAGCGGGGTGGTGGTTACCAACACCTATTCGACCACCAACGCCTATACCGCATGGCTGACCATCACGGATGACCTCGGGAATACCGCCAGCAATTCTGTGGATATTACAGTTGAATTCCAGCCTCTGGAACTCGTGGCAACGGCAACACCCACATCAGGGGAAGTTCCGCTGGATGTGGTTTTCGATGCTTCGGCAAGCGTACCTTCAGGTGTGGGATCTATCTCCAGTTATTCTTGGACGTTCGGCGACGGTAACTCTGACAGCGGTGCCATCGTTTCAAACACCTATGATTCGGTTGGTGTCTATACCTCCGAAGTGGTGATAGCTGATTCCAACGGGTTCAGTGCAACAAACACGTTTGTTATCGACGTGGTCCCGGTTCGGTTTGTGGACTTTACGACCCAGCAATCGGGGACGACGGGCTCGGATGCTTTTCCGGCCGAGTTTACTCCGGTCAGCACCAACGATTTGGCTAATGCAGATCAGACCACATTCCTGAGTATCGTTGATAACAATGGAGGTATTGTCGTCGCTCAGGTGGCCAATATCAACGATGGTGCCACCGGGACCTCTGCAAACGATGGCAATCAGGTTGTGCTGGAAGCGGAAGATTCATTTACGATCACGTTCGATACGTCTGTTAATACTCAGGGTTATGACATTACGAACATTAACACCTATGCGGCCTGGAACCCCGGAGCCGGCGGCCGTTCGAGTCAGGGTTACGATGTAACGCTAACGTTTATGGACGACAGCACGTTGTTGATCAGCAGTGGGACCTATGAAGCCAACAATCCGGCCAGTTCATGGACGGCTGTCTATATGACTCCCATGGCCGACAACGACGTGATTGCCAGCGGGGTCAAGGCGATCACCTTCAGCAACTTCGATGAATATGCCAATGGCTCAACGCAGACTGATGTTATTGCCTACCGCGAGTTCGATGTATTGGGTACTCCTACGGGTTCCGGGGAGATCGGTGATATTTCCTACGAAGTGCTACCCAACGGTGAAGGGCTGGTGTTGTCTTGGCTGGGCATCCTCGGCGTATCCTACGGCGTGGAGGCTACGGACAATCTCGTCACCACGCCATGGAGCACGATTTCCAGTGGACTTCCTAGTCTCGGCGAGGTGATTTACGTGACGAATTCACTTACTGCGGATCAGCAATTTTACCGTGCCTATATCGAAGAGTAGTTCCTGATGCTGTGTAGGGCTTGAAGGCATTGATTTAACTTTGGGAGGCAAGCGCCTCCCTTTGTAAAAACAAAAGGAGATAGAAAATGAAAAAAATACTATGCGTATTAAGCGCAGGGTTGTTGGCGGCGGGTGTTGCGCAGGCTGAGAATATTACTTACGCCGACGGCGCCATCATCAATGATGCTCAAACCATTGGTGGTGCGGATAGGCTGCTGCAGAATGCCGACGCGACAGTCACCATCACGAACGGAGGCTCTTTAACGATAACCACCACCACCACCACAGCGGGTTCCTTGATCGGGCAGCTTGCTGAGGTCGCATTCATCATCGATGGAGGAGCTTTCAACCTTAATTCGTCCGCCAATCTTATTCTGGGGAATGGTACGGGCGGGGATGGGACGATTGATCTGCGTGACGGTACGCTGTCGTTAACCACGACTGGGGATATCGTTCTCGCACGTGATGGCTCGACGGGAGTGATTACCATCCGAGGTGGCGTGGCCACTTTAGATCAACCGGTTTTCGATACGTATTTCCCTGATGATCCCGGGGCAGGGTCGATCGATTTTGCCGACAAGATCGGTGGCGGGGCCAGCGATGGAACGCTTACGATTGCCGGGGCGGACTTGGCATATTTTCAAGGGCTTTATTCGGGTGATGATCTGACGTACAACGGGGACAACAGTGCAGCTTTCAGTTCTGTATTTTCTGTAGACGGATCGACTCTCAGTGTCGTCCCGGAACCGGCCACGCTGGGCTTGGTTGCTGTCTTTGGTGGTGGAATCCTGTTCATCCGTCGCCGCTTTATGATCTAGTCCATTCTGTACCATCAGCACAAATCAAGCGCCCCGTTGCGGGCGCTTTATTTTTCGATTTTCCCGGAGCGGTTGACTGCCGACAGGGATCAGTCGGGGAAATGTGAGGAAATGAAATGAAGAACTTAATAGGGATCGCAGGGTTGATTTCAGTACTTTCAGTCGGAGTGCAGGCTGCCGTTATCAGTTACTCCGGCACGGTCACGGATACCCAAACCATTGGGGCCGGGGATCGGCTGTTGCAGAAGGACGGGAATACAGCCA
>JAROBA010000032.1 GCA_029432815.1 Pontiellaceae bacterium B1224
ATTCATGTCACCCTCGAAGCAACCATTCGGGATGCTCAACCGTCAATTCCTTAAGAAATCAAACCAATGAGGGTCGTTTTGGTAATGCTACGGACTGCTTTCCGCGCATGACGAGGCCGCCGATGACGGCGGTGAAGGGGGCGACGGTGACGAGGCCGAAACTGCCGACCATGGTGTTGAGCACTTCGGCGGCGACATAGTTCAGGTTGAAAACCTGGATGGCGGGGATGTCCTGACTGATGAACAGCATAAACATGAAGATGTAGGAGCTGGAATAGGCGAGCAGCAGCGTGGTGGTCATGGTGCCGATTACAGAGCGGCCGACGCGCAGGCCGGAGCGGATGTGTTCCATAAAATGAATTTCGGGATGTTTTAATTTTACCTCTTCCATCGATGCGGCGATGTCCATGGCCAGATCCATCACGGCCCCGGATGCGGCGAGAAAGATGCTGGCAATAAAGATGGGGGTCAGCCGCAGGTGAGCAAACCCGCCGTGCAATAAATTCTCAGCATAGGGCCGAACCGCTCCGTGGATGTGGAAAAGTTTTCCAAACACGACGGCTAAAACGGCAGTGAGGGCCAGGCCGAGAAATGCGCCGGCAAAGGTGACGAATCCTTTTCGGGTGAGCCCGCCGACCAGAAAGCTGATGGAGGCCGTGAGGCAGGCCACGACGCCGAGCGCAACCCAGATGGGGTCATAGCCTTTGAGGAACAGGGGCAACATAATTTTCCAAATCATCAGCGTGGCGAAGGCAAAGGAGAGGATGGCTTTGAGTCCGGTGAGGCCCGCCACGGCGATTAATGCGAGGGCAAAGAGGGAAATCAGCGCAATTTCGAGATTAATGCGATAGTGGCCGCGCGCTGTGCCTTGGTCCGGCTGGCCGTCGTCGGTGAGGAAATACTGCACCAGCAGCTTGTCTCCTTTGCTGTAGACTTCGTCGCGTTCGAGGACGCCGATTAATTGATTTTGAACGGTGAGGGTCTGGCCTTTGAAAGGGCCTGCAAGCAACTCGACTTCCAACTGTTGGAAGCCGGTCTGGATGAGTCCGAAAACTTCGATATCTGAATCATCGGTTGCCAGCACAGCGCCGCGGTGCCGGTAAATATCGCGTCTGTTGTTTCCGGTATATTCAAACCCGGTTTTGATCTGCGTGAGAATCAGGCACAGCACTGTGAAAAGGAAAATGATGATGAGGTCTCTGCGCGTGGATGGATTCTTGAATTTCATATTTTTTCCAAGGGTTGGAAATGTAAAAACGGCAGGGAACCGAGGCTCCCTGCCTGTTTAAGTGTAAATCCCGCAGTGCAGCTTAGTAAGGCAGGTTTCCGCCGGTATAATCCTGATCGACAACCGGGAGAGGCGCGGTGCGCATAGCCTGACCCAGGAATTTGGCAATGTCGGTGTTGTCGTAGAATCCGCCGAAACGGTACGCATCGAACCCAACCGCCATGACGGGAACGGGCACCGCAGTGTGCGAGGTGGAAGCCCAGAACAGGCCGGATTCCTGGTTCAGGAGATGTGTGCAGGTTACGGCGATGGCGCTGTAGCCGCCATAGATCGTGTAGTCTACATCGGTGTAACCGTCGAGATCATACCCACTGGCGCGGCTGTCGGCTTTCACGCCACCGAATTCGCGGTCATAGGCTGCTTCGAGCTGTTCCTGCTGGTATTCCGTTAGATCCGTCCAAACCAAACCGAAGTTGTTGGAGATGGCGTCAATCATCTCGGCGTCGATGTTGCTGGATGCCGCGTCAACCCACGTGTGGCTGTTCTTATACGCCTTGATCACCTGGCGATTGAACAGGTCGTAGGAGATGTTCTGGCCATCGAGCGTTTCGAAGGCCGTTTCGTATTTGGTGCCTTTGTAGCCGATGCTCATGCCGCCGGTTTCATGGTCGCCGGTTACCACGATGAGGGTTTCATTCGGGTGGGCATAGTAGAATTCAAGTGCTTCACCAACCGCATCATCAAATGCAATGGTATCGGTGATGTTTGCTTTGGCATCGTTGGCATGGCCAGCCCAGTCGATCTTTCCGCCTTCAACCGAAATGAAGAAACCATCGGGGTCATTCTGCAGACGGTTGATCGCCGCTTCAGTGATCTCGGCCAGGTTGAAGTTACCTTCCGGTGTATCCATGTGGTACGGCATGGCGTTGGAGTCGTAGGAGGTTGCAACGGAACATACCACTTTGCCGGAAATATTTTCCAGATCGGCGATGCTGTTGACGAAGGTGTAGTCGTTGTTAGCGAAGGCGTCGCTCACGGTGATGCCACCTGCGTTATCAGAGCTGGTCAGGTAACGGAACTGACCGCCACCGAAAAACTCGAATCCACTCAGAGCGGCCTGATAGCCAATCTCCGTGTAGTTGTTGCGGCTGTTTACTTTGGCATAGTACGAGGCCGGCGTGGCGTGCGGCAGGGATACGCTGGAGATGATGCCAACGGATTTACCCTGCTCGTGGGCGAGCTCGGCAATGCTTTTGTAGGCCATGTTTTTGTCGGTATTCAAGCCGATGATTCCGGCGCCGGTTTTGACACCGCAGGCAAAGGCTGTGCCGGCAGCTGCGGAGTCTGTAATCAAACGGGTATCCGAATAGGTTGTGGACATGCCGGTAATCGGCAGCATGTTCATATTCAGGACGCTGGCCTGCAGATTGATTGGATTATCCTCTCCGCCTGCCATTTGGCTGGCTTTATAGGCCTCGGCCGCCTGCATCTGAACGCTGGCCATGCCGTCGCCCAGGAAGAAAAATACATATTTTGCTCCGCTGGTTGCGCGGGTCGGACGTGCGTTTGCTATATCTGCTGTAAACAGGGATGCGAGGGCGCAGCCCACGGCGGCAGTTTTGGTGAGTGTTGCTTTCATTGTCTATCTCCTTGTGTGGTTGGTTGTTGCTTACGAACTAACAAAACGGCAGAACCGGATTATCTCCGGAGTCTTCTGCGCGTGAAGGCCAGGATCACCCCGCCGAAAATCATGGTAACGACGGATACGGGTTCAGGAATCGCGTCGTAGGAAAGGGTGTCGATCGTGACTTCTTCAATTAAGGTCCAGTTATCGACACTGTTTTGATCTACTGAGAAATCCGCGAAGAAACCGTCTGTACTGCCGCTGACCGTGAGGCCCCAGGCTTCGGTGATCAGCCCGGAATCGGTGTTGTGGTTAATGCCGAATGATTCGGCGATGACGATGTTTCCCTCGGAGGTATCGGAAAGCTGAGGGAGCAGGCTGAATTCGGCCCGCCAGTCTTCCCATCCTGTATTTGGGTAATCATCCCAATAACTTAACTGAATAACGACTTCGGTTGTTTCAAAACCACTGAAAGTCGGCATCCAAAATGAAAGGTCCTCTGTTGCTCCAACTTGAAGCCAATTGTTTCCGGAAAGATCGGATTCGTTTGATGCGTAATAAGAGAGAAGATCGGGGCTGGATTCTCCGGGAAAATCATAAAACGAACCGTCCTGATCGATGGCGTAAGAGTCGTCGGCCAGCGATACGTTGCCCGGATTGTAATGTGACCAGTTGCTCCATTCCGCATAAGCTGTCCCATCTTCGCCTACCCAGGAAGGGTCAAAGGGTCCGGCTTGTGTTGAGAGTCCCGCAGCGAAAAATGCTGTCATCAGTATATATTTTTTCATTCCATTTCCTTATTTGAATGTTTGTTTTGGCAAAATCTACTAGTGCCTTGAGACGCAGAAGATGAATGGGCTCTGTTAAATGCATGTAAGCAATACGTGTATTGCCTGCAACGGAATGGTTAGCCCAGTGTCCGGGAGGCTAGGGTTTTGTTTTGCGCAGAATGCGTATGTTAATGCGCAATTATAAACCCGAGGAATTGTGGGTGTGGCGCTAACATTTCGGCTGTAACAGAGCCTATTGAGACGAAATTCAAATCTGATGGAGCTGTTACAATGGTTTTAATCAATAAAGGATTTAAATCATGTAGGGGGCGGCGTACATTCCGCCCCCTATGACTTCCCTTGAAACAGATGCGCGACCCTTTGGCGGCTGGCGTGAGCTGATGCAGATTGCCTGGCCGTTGATCGTCAACTCCGGGACGTTTGCCGTGCTTAATTTCAGCGACCGCCTTTTTCTTTCCAATTATGGCGAGGCGGAGTTTCGCGCATCGTTGCCGGCGGGGATTTTGTTTTTCACCTTAGTGTGTGGCTTCATGGCGTTGGCAGGTTTTGTGAATACGTTTGTGGCCCAGATGTGGGGCGCCGGCGATAAAGAGGGTTGTGCGCGCGCCACAGCGCAGGGTTTTCTCTTTTCGCTGATTTCGATTCCGCTGATCATGCTGGTGGCTCCCGTAGGAATATGGATGTTGCGGCTGAGTGGGCACGGCCCGGAAATTCTGGCGTTGGAGGAGGAATATTTTAAGATTCTGATGTGGTGCGGCGGTGGCATGACGATGAGCTCGGCTCTGAGCAGTTTCTTTTCGGGTCGCGGTAAAACATCGGTCATCATGATCTGCAACATATTTGCAAACGGCCTCAACGTACTGCTCAACTATCTGCTGATTTTCGGTGTCGGGATTTTTCCAGAGCTTGGAATTGCCGGGGCCGGCTGGGCCACCGTGATCGGTTCTTGGCTGAGCCCGCTGATTTTTGCACTGCTCTATTTTTCAAAACCGGTAAATGCAGAATTCAAAACCTTTAAAAATCTGCGGTTCGACCCGTGGCTGTTTAAACGTATGCTGCGCTTCGGCTTCCCTTCCGGTGTGCACTGGTTCCTGGATGTGGCCGCATTTACGGTTTTCGTGCTGCTGGTGGGCCGGCTCGGGCCGGTGGCGCATATTGCCAGTAATATTGCGCTGAGCATTAATCTCGTGGCCTTCATGCCGATGATCGGGATGGGCATTGCTGCTTCGATTCTGGTAGGGCAATACCTCGGCCGGAATCAACCGCACTACGCCGAAAAAGTCGGTTGGCTGGCGATGAAGATCGGAATCGGGTACGTCGTCGTAACTGGTCTGACGTTTGTGCTTTTCCCCGCATTTTTCACCAATGTGTTCGGCAACGACGGCGGTTCAACAGTTCCTTACGATGAACTGCTGAAGACGGTTCGAGTTCTATTGGTCATGCTGGCGATCTGGGGGGCGGCCGATGCGATGGCGCTGGTATTGTCCGGCGCATTGAAAGGGGCGGGCGATACCCATTTTGTGATGTATTTTCAGTCGGCCGTTGCCTGGGGCATCCTGGTGGTTGGTCAATTGATTATTGTGGTGTGGCTTGAGCTGAATGTTTTCATCAGCTGGGCCTGGACCCTGGTCTACATCATTATTCTCGGAATCGGTTTTTTCCTGCGCTTCCGTTCCGGTCGCTGGAAAAATATCGACCTGCTGGACAAACGGGCCGAGGTTTTACTGGAGCCGGAAAACACCGAAGAGCTCGCCACCCGACTGTAAAATAAAAAAGGCGTTCCAAGGATTGGAACGCCTTCTAGTAAGATGCAAGGTCGACTTTTAAAGGCCGTAGGCCGAAAGGTCAATTCCCAGAGAGGCTGGATCCAATCCGAGGCTTTCAAGCTTGTCGAGGTAGAGTGTGCACTGTTCTTTCAGGCCGCTGAACTGCGTGTTATATTGTTTCAATTGCTCTTTCAGCTCTTTCCCTTTTTTACTCCATTTCTGCGTCCATTTCAGATCTTTTACCTGTTGGGTATAGTCGGCCACCTTTGCTTTGGTATCGGTAAATACGGTGGTGTACTGGTTCAGATAGGCAGTCAGTTTAACCGGGTCCATCGCGGCAACCTTGGCCTTGATATCATCCATCGATTTGCTGAGGTCGGTAACCACTTCGTCTTTCGGCACGGTAAATTTCGCGGCCTGTTCCTTAATTTTTTCAATCGCCGCGGAAGAAAGATCGCCCGCCTGTTTAGACAGTTCATCCGCTTTGGCCGATGCGACCGCTGCGGCATCAGTTGCTTTTTTTTCAACCGCAGAAGTATCTACCGAATAGCTGCCATCCTCACCTTTCTTAAAAAATCCGCTGCTGCAGAGAAACGCAGTCATAACAATCGTCAGTCCAATTTTTTTCATAATATTCTCATTCCTGTTTGGTTGTTTTTGAATGAACGGAACTTTATCCGCAGATTTAGCTGTGTACAGCTTTGATTTTTCCAATGTTTGGAAAGCCTGCGCGAAGTGATCATGGATTGCGGGAGTTCAATTGCGGGTTACGGGCGAAGAAGGAGCCGATAAACAGAATGGCGGCGATGATCAGGCCAATCAGGTGGGCGGGAATATAGTTGCCCGTCTGGCTGAAGATCCGGCCATACAGCGCCGGGCCGATCGCACTAAAGATTACGACCAAGCTCATGCTGAGCCCGCTGATGGCGCCGAGATGTTTTCGCCCGAAATAGCGGGGCCAGGTGATGCTCATTAAAAGGCCGAAGAGTCCGGTGGCGATGCCGCCGCCAAGAATCATGCAGGCGATTGGCCAGCCCGGTTTGAGGAAAATGAGTCCGGTCAGGTTCAGGGCCATGGCGGCCATCATAATGGTGAAGAGGCGACGAAGTTGTATTCGGTCGCAGAGCCAGCCGGCCAGCAGGGTGGCAATAATGGAGATAATGGAGATGGGTCTGAACAGTTCAAAACCCTGCGCGCCAAGCATGTCAGCGTTTTCAAAAATGGATTCGATGTGGAATGTGGTGGCGGTCAGGATGAGGGCCTGTAAGGCCATGGCCAGCGCAAAGGCCCAAAAGCAGAAGGTGCGCCGGGCTTCCGGCAGTGAGAAGGAGCGGTGGGCTTCCGCTTTTTTCCGAGCATTGGAACTTTGCGGTTTGCCGTCGGGTACGAGTCCGCTGGTTTCCGGCGTGTCCCTGAAAAAGAGGAGTAAAAGCGGGGCGAATATAAAAATGAGCAACAGGCTGAGAAAATACCAGGTACCGGACCAGCCCCGGACTGTGATCATTTCACTGAATATTGCGGGGGTGCAGGAAAAGCCAAACGAAATGGCCGCGCCGCTGATTCCGCTGATTAGCCCGCGTTTAACGTCGAACCACTTCATCATCATATTCCGTGAAGCCATGGTCAGAATACCCTGGCCGCTGAGTCTAAGCAGGAAGAATAGCAGGGCCAGCAGGCCGAATATCGCCTTGGGATAGGGGATCCATTGGCCCAATGCGGTGGCCATGCGGTCGGTGCAGCTGAGTAGAAAAAGGACGATGCCCAGAAACAGGCAGGCGCCGAATCCCATCCAGCGCGAGCCAACGCGATCATAAAGTTTGCCGAATGGCGTCAGGAGGAAGGAGCTGCTCAGGGTGCCGATCAGATAGGCATCGCCAAGGGCAGTGCGCGAAATTCCGAGATCTTTAATAAGCGGCTCGATGAAGGCCGAAACGCCGGTGGTCTGCCCGGGAACGCTGAGCACAAAGCCGACGATGCCCCAGAAAAGGATCATCCAGCCGTAGAAAAACGGCCAGCGTGCGGGGTCAAATGGAATCTGTTCAAATGATTTTTTCATGAAGATGAGGCGAACCATAGTGTGCTGTACGCGGAAAGCAAACTTTCCAATGGTTGGAAAAAAAGCTTGTAAGGCATATGGCAAGATGTATAGTGCCAAATGACAGGAGAGAGGGCCGGATGAAAACAACCAAAACTGAATATACATGGGAAGCGAAGGAGGTGGCCGTGAACGAAGCAGCTCTTAAATATGAGGTGACGCTGAGTACACAGGAGCGGCTCCCTCCCGATCTGAAAGTGATCGGCTTTAAGTCCGATGATGTTATGGAGCAGGTGGCCGAGCTGAAGGAAGGCCTGCCCGGCGGGATTGTGGATGCGCTGGGGCGGGAGCTGGAAATCAGCCGAAAAGAGCTGGCCCGGGTGGCCGGAGTGGCTGAACGTACGCTGATTCGTAAAATCCAGGATGGGCGGCTGTCTGCAGATCAGTCTGAGCGGATGGCTCGTGTGGCCCGCTTGCTGGCCAAGGCGATTGAGGTACTGGGTACGAAGGAGCGGGCTTTGCGCTGGTTGAAGAGTCCTCGGGATTATTTTGCAGGAAAACCTCCTTTGGATATGGCAGACACCGAACTAGGTTGCCGGGAAGTATTCAATCTGCTGGGGCGCATTGAATATGGAGTCTTTTCCTGATGCCGATCGCCTGGCGTCTCGTGAAACCATACCGGGTGGGGGATGCATTTACGGGAGAAGGGGCCCGGTTGTTCGGTGGCCGGTGGAATTCAGTGGGTACCCCGATGGTTTATGCTGCAGAAACGAAGTCGTTGGCAGCCCTCGAAATTCTGGTGCATGTGGACGCGGCCGATCTGATGGATGAATACCTGTGTCTTCCGGTCCGGTTCGATAAGCGCTTGTTGCGGAGGCTGGACTTTTCCTCTTTACCGGTTCAGTGGCGAAATCCGATGCCGCCAGCGGCAACGCAGCATATTGGTGATGCCTGGGCCGAAGAGTGTGGGTCTGTCGTGCTGGAAGTGCCCAGTGTATTGATTCCCGGTGAAAGTAATTATCTGATCAATCCACGGCATCCAAACATTGGAAAGCTGAAAACAGGACCGCCGGAGCCGTTTGAATTTGATCCGCGGCTTTTGAAACAGGGCTAAAACTTTGCGGTTGTAGGGGGTTGACTCGTTGGAACGATTCTATATAAATGCCCGCTTGTTTTCCCGTAAAACGGAATCCTGACCGAAGGATCTTCGCCAAAAGAAAAAAATACCGCGTGGTGCGGGGCGAGCGCCCGGATTCGAATTATCCAATCGGGCGGCCGGAACAACCGGCTTAATTTGCAGGGATGCACATGGGAAAAGAAAGGAACCCAAACATATGAAATATAATGGACCGAAAATTAAGAAGGCACGTCGTCTGGGCGTTGCGCTTTCTCCAAAATCTGAAAAATTTCTGGAACGTCGCCCGAATCCTCCGGGGCAACACGGCCCGAACCGTCGTCGTGGTAAACAGTCCGACTACGGCCGCCAGCTGACTGAAAAACAGCGCCTGCGTTATCAGTACAACATGAGTGAAAAACAGCTTCGCGGGGTATTTGCTAAAGCATCCCGTAAAGCGGGTAACACCGGTGAAGTGATGCTGCAGATGCTCGAAAGCCGTCTCGATGCCGTTGTACTGCGTGCCGGAATGGCCCGTTCGATCTACCAGGCTCGTCAGATGGTTTCTCACGCTCACTTCCGTGTAAACGGCAAGAAAGTAAACATTCCTTCTTACTCCCTGCGTATTGGCGACAAAATCACTGTCCGTGAAAAATCCAAAGATCTGGACGCCTTTGTGCTCGCACAGCAGGTTGCCAAGACTCCGGATTACATCACCGCCAACGACAAAGAGCTGACCGCAGAACTCAACCGTCTTCCGAACATGGAAGAAGTTCCGGTTGTCTGCGAAATCTCCAGCGTGGTGGAATACTACGCGCGTTAATCCGCCTCCGCCTTCGGGCTACGGCGTGATACGTCGAAACCGCTCCTTCACCGGGGCGGTTTTTTTTGTGCTCATCCCGATTTAATCGTTCGCGAGCCAGCCCCCGGTCGCCTGAATGGGTTCCATGGAGTGGGAGTTGGTGATCCAGATGGCAAGGGCTTTGGGAGTGAGTGTTCCATCGAGTTTAATTTCTGCGGCCATGCCGGTTTCTGCGGGTTGCAACGTGCTTTGCTTGAGGTCCAACGCAACAAAGCAGTGTTTCAGTGTGCGCCCCCGGTTTTCTCCTGATCTGACTTTGGTCATTTCCATTCCGCTCAGCGGCGCGATCCAGACCGTCATTTTTCCTGAAGGCTGGAAGTCGGGGGAGAACTGTATATGGACTATGCTTCCGTCAACGGTCGCTTTCAGTTTTCCGGGCTTTCCATTTCCAGGCTTTGGATGGAGCGAGCGCACGGCCTTTCCGTTGTTCACGAAGCAGGGGGTGTATACGGTGCGGCAGTTCCAATGTTTGGAATAGTTCTTTTGACGGGTGGTATATGCGGGAACGGCAAATCGGTCCGGCCAGCCGATATAGTCCCAGTAGTCGACATGAAAGGCGATCGGCACAAAATCGGTCCAGAGGCCGGGATGATTTTCCAATTCATTCAGTCGGCGTTCCGCCGGAGGGCAACTGCTGCATCCTTCCGAAGTGTAGAGCTCAATCAGGCTCGTTTGTTGAATCGGGCTGGTGAAGGTTACGGGCGCGGCCACTAAGCCGGACGCAGTGAATAATAAGGGGATCAAACTAAAAGCTTTCATTTTACCTCAACGCTGTTCTCTTTCTTTTGGATGGAATTCGATCGGAAATGTTCAAAATCAGAGGATAAACGCCCATCCTATGGGCTTGAGCACGCACGCGCCAAACTATATAAACAACGCTCATTTTTTCCAATCGGAGTAGAGTTATGAAAGTACCAGTCAGTTGGCTGAAAGAATACGTTGATTTTGAAGACACCATTGAAGGCTTGTCCGACAAGCTGACCTTTGCCGGTCTTGAGGTGGAGGCCATTGAAAAGATCGGGTCGGATTTCCCGGGCGTGGTCGTGGGCGAAATTCTAGAAATCGAACCGCATCCGGGGGCTGATAAGCTACGCCTCTGCACGGTGGAATACGGAGCCGAAGAAACCATGCGCGTGGTTTGCGGCGCTCCAAATGTGGAAGTCGGTGGGAAATATCCCTTTGCTCCGGTCGGCACAACCCTGCCGGGTGGCTTCACGCTGAAGAAAGCGAAGATCCGCGGCGAAGTTTCCATGGGCATGCTTTGCGCGAAAGACGAACTCGAGCTCGGCGAAGACCATTCCGGCCTGCTGGTGCTCGATGCGGATCTAAAACCGGGAACGCCGTTTGTCGATGTTTGGGGACAACCCGAAACCGTCATTGAACTCGAAATTACCCCGAATCGACCGGATTGGATTTCCATGATCGGCGTCGCGCGTGAAATGGCGACGCTGTACGGCACCGAGCTGAAGGTTCCAACCATTGGAATTTCTGAAACCGAAAATGATGTAAACGAAGAAATCTCCATTCGTATCGACGACGAAGTTAAATGCCCGCGCTACACGGCTCGCATTTTGAAGGGCGCAAAAATTGGTCCGTCTCCGGAATGGATGCAGCAACGACTGGAAGCGGCAGGCATCCGCCCGATCAGCAACGTCGTGGATATCACGAATTATGTGATGTTAGAAACCGGACATCCGTTGCACGCGTTTGACGCAGCAACCGTTGCCGGAAAACAGATCATTGTCCGCACGGCCAAGGCGGGCGAAAAAATGAAGACGCTCGATGGACAGGACCGCGAACTGACGGCCGATATGCTGGTGATTGCCGATGCGGAAAAAGCCTCGGCCATTGGTGGTGTGATGGGCGGTGCCGATTCTGAGATTACCGATGCAACGGAAACCATTCTGCTTGAGGCTGCGGCCTTCGAAACCTCGACCATTCGGCATACGGCTAAAAAGCTTGGGTTTCTGACCGACGCGGCCTACCGATTCCAGCGCGGCATCAACACCGATTCGGTCGAAATGGCCAGTCGTCGCGCGGCATCGCTGATGTGCGAGCTGGCTGGGGCCAAGCTCTGTGCGGGCGTCGTTGACGTTTATCCGGGCACCAAAGAACAGATCAAAATCCCATTCAGCTATAAACGTATCGAAAACATGATCGGTGCTGAAATTGCCGCCGATCGCATGCGCGAAATTTTCCAAACCTTGGAAATCGGTCTCGAAGACGATAACGGCGAGACGGCTGTTGCTGTGGTGCCAAGCTTCCGGCTGGACCTCGAACGTGAAGTGGATCTGGTCGAGGAAATCGCCCGTATTCATGGCGTGGACAATATTCCAACCAAAACACCGTTGGCGAAAGTGATTCCAACGGCGGACGATTCCCGCGTCCGCGCGGTTTCCAACCTTCGGAACCATCTGCAGGGTCTCGGCGTCAGCGAGATTCTGAATTACACGTTGGTCAGCAATCCATTGCTTGATCTTTTCAATAAAGAGAATAAGGAAGAGCGCGAAGAACTGCCGCACCCCATTTCGGTGGATCAGTCGGTCATGCGTACTTCGCTGATCCCGCAGCTGGTTGAAAGCCTCGGTCGCAATCATTCGCGTCAGGTGAGCGAAGCCTGCTTCTATGAACTGGGCCGCACATTCAATCGCATTAAGGGTGGAACGGTGCAGACCGAAATGGTTTCGCTGGGTATGATGGGCCCGGTCGGCCGTGGGCTGCTCGAAAAACGCGCGGCGGTTTCCGATGAAGAAATGTTTGTCTGGATGAAGGGCCTCGTTGAAAAGCTCTTTTCCTCTCAGCATATTTTGGCCGAATTCGCGGAACAGGATGCGCCTGAATTTGAAGGCGGGAAAGCGGTTTCCATTCTGCTCGATGGCGAAGTGGTGGGCTGCATGGGCTTGGTGAATAAAACGGCCCGTGCCGAATGGCGCCTGACCGGTCCGGTGGCTGCGGCGGAAATTAAACTGGAAGCTTTGCTGAAAAAGGCCTTCGTCATTTCAAAAACCGAAGAGCTCGCAACCTTCCCGTCGATGAGCCGAGATATTGCGCTGGTGCTTGATGAATCGGTGAAGCACGAAGAGGTGCAGGCGTTGATTCGCAAGGCCAATCCGAAAGACCTTGAATCGTTTGGCCTGTTCGATGTCTATCAGGGCAAAGGCATTGAGAAAGGGAAGAAGAGTCTGGCTTATACCTTTGTCTATCGCTCGGCGAAACAAACGCTGACGGATAAGAAGGTTAACAAAGCACATCAGAAGCTGAGCGACTTTCTTTGTAAACAGTTGAGCGCGAGCTTGCGGGATGGTTAAAACAGATGGATGGATACGGAAAGTCATTCGAATAATGAAGAGACGTATCTATCGTTTATCTGTGATTGGCGTTTTATTTGCGGCAGGTATTTTCTTTGGCCTTCGCGAGCGGCCGCTTCCGGCTAACGAGCATGTTACAGTTCCGCCGGAAAGCGGTGAATCTTTCCAGGGTTTGGAAGAACCGACTCATCAGCGCATCGTTTCCGCTGGGAACGATGTGAACGCGGAGCTTCCGCTTCAACTGTCGGCAATCCCGGCGAGCAGATTACGGGAGCAACTGCTGAAGCTTTCCGAAAATCTGCAGGAAGAGGCGCTTCAATATCTGGCGGAGCGGCCGGAATTGCTGAACGACCTTACCTCGTTGCGGGTCGGCCCCTCCGGGAAATTTTATTATGTCTGTATACTGGGGGCTGAGAAGTCTATTCCTCGTAATGACACTGGCCTTCAACCCCGTATTGCCGCAGCAGAAGTTCTCGGTGCATCAGTTGCAATTTCGAGCCCGCCGGTTCGGCACAGCCGGCCGGGTTGCAGTAATGTTTTGTATCTTGATTTTAACGGAGAGGTTGTCTCCGGCACGATTTGGAATACGGACTCGGAATATGGATCGGTCGCATCCTGGGATTGCCGTCCTTACGATACCGATGGAAATGAAACGACTTTCAGTTCCTCTGAGCAGGCTGATATCATTGAAATCTGGGAACGCGTTGCTGAAGATTATGCACCGTTCGATGTGGATGTAACGACGGAAGCTCCTTTGCTCTGGACGGATACTACCGGCCATGCGCTGATTACTCCGGATGTCGATAAAAACGGCGTGCATTGTCCTCATTACGGCGCGGGCGGGCTTGCTTATTTGGAGATATTCGGAGAGAACGAAAACACGTTTTATTCACCCGCCTGGGTGCTGGATTATGATTATTCGCGGGCTGCGAGTATTGTAGCGGAAGCGGTTTCCCATGAACTCGGTCATAATCTGGGATTGCATCATGATGGAACCTCGAGCGATGAATACTACAGCGGACATCCTGGCGTGACCGAACCCAGCTGGGGGCCGATTATGGGAACGGGGTATAACCGCAACATTTCCCAGTGGAGCAAAGGCGAGTATTATAATTCTGATGAGGATGAGAATGATCTGGCCATTCTGTCGGATAGGTTAGACTACCGAGAGGACGATGCCGGCGACGATAATTCTTCAGCAACGCTGCTCACCATTATCGGCGGAGAAACGGTTTCGCAGAACGGTGTCATCGAACGTACTGACGATCCGGACGTGTATCATTTCACGACGTTGGCTGGCGAAATAACCATTTCAGTCGATCCATACCGCTCAGCATCCGGCACCTGGGGTGGCAATCTGGACCTTGAGCTGCGGCTCTATAATGAAGCCGGTGATTTGCTGGAGAGCGACAATCCCTCCAGCGTGGCTTCCGCTTCGATTGTACGGGTTGTTACGGCCGGGAAATACTACGTGCACATTATTCCGGTCGGAGCGGGAAGTCCCATGTCGAGTTCACCTACCGGCTACACCTCGTACGGAAGTCTGGGGCAGTATTTCATGAGTGGTACGGTTTCGGGCGATGGGGATGCGGATAAACTCCCGACCTATTGGGAGGAACTGTATTTCGGCAATGCCGATCTCTATGGCGCATCGGACGATCCTGATCACGACGGATCGGATAATTATTCCGAGTTCATCGCCGGCACGCTTCCTGACAGTGCGGCCTCCGTTTTTGCGGTAACCAGCTCCAGTGCCACGCTGACGGACGGAGTGCTGTATGTCTTAAACTGGTCGACTGTTGAGGGCCGCGTCTATAGCGTGAACTACACTCCGAATCTTCAATATACCGCCTTCACGGGATTCGCGGATGGCACCAACTTACCGCACACGGTCAACAGTTACACGGATGCGGTGGATCATGCCGAAACGAAGGGCTTCTATCGTGTCGATGTAAGATTGGCTCCTGAGTAGAATCCTTTACATCTGGCATAAAAAAGGCTATCTCTCAGGGTGCGGTTCAGGATTTTCCTGCCGCATACTGACTGATGAAAGCTCTCACCCTAGTATTGAGCAGTGTTCTGACCGTTTCTGCATTCGGTCTTGTTTTGCTGCGCCGTCCGGCTCCGGTCGTTGCTGAAGCGCAACCGGTTGTTCAGGAAACGGAATTCCAGGCCTTGGAAAAACCTGTTCCTTCGGTAACTCCCATTGAAGAGGTGGGGGAGACGATTGAAGAGCCCGTAGCGGAACCTGTCGAAGTTTTTGTTGAAGAGGGTGTGGTTGAGGTAGTGGAGCCTCCGGTTTTTAAGCCGGTGCAAACGCTGGAAGAACGCGGCGATGCCATGCTTTTCGAGGCACAGGCCTTGTTGGATACTCCGTTTGATCAGTCCATCACCATGCCGTTTGATAATCTGTAAAATTCTAAAGTGGATTTGGTGTTATTCACGCAAACAGCGTTTTCGATTCTTCTTTTGTGAGGGCAATCAGGGTGAAGACGCCGAGCACAGTGCCGAGGGGCATGAACATGCATTCAATACCGGCAATGACGAGGCAGTACATCCGGTTTTTCTTTTTTCGAAGTTTGTTTCCGGCAATGAGGATGGCAATTGAGGACAGCCAGCCAAGCAGAATGGCAATGGAACCCATAATGACGAATATCCAGCCGAACCAGGCATCGGGCGGCGTGCTTTGCGAAGTGCCGCTTTCGGCAAATCCGCCGTTGACGATCATCAGCCCCATAAACACATGTATGAACGGCATGCAGGAAAGCAGGGCCATGATTCCGCCAACGACATAGTGAAAGATGCCAAGCAGGTTGATTTGTTCGGTCAGTTTATCTGTCATCGTTTTTTCCAATGGTTGGATGGTTATAGTGTAACTTCGAAGAGACGGCCGACGGCAGCCGTCAGGCCCATGGCGATGAGACTCCAGAAGCAGACGCGCAGAGCGCCGCGCAGGGGCGAGGCACCTCCGACTTTTGCGGCGGTGGCGCCCAGGGTTCCGAGCAGGAGGATGGAGAGCAGGGGCACGAACCAGAGAAGCGTGGCGGTGGGGGCGAGTGAGGCTCCGAGCACCGGGACGGCGGCACCGATGGAAAATGCGATGGCCGACCAGACTGCCGCCTGAATGGGGTGGGCGCTGAGCTCGTCGGTAATTCCGATTTCGTCGCGGGCATGGGCTCCGAGCGCGTCATGTTCCATCAGCTGCCGGGCCACTTCGAGGGCGAGTTGCTTTTCGAGTCCGCGGTTTTGATAAATGGCGGCGAGCTCCAGCACCTCCTCATCCCGGTAGAGTTCAAGGGCATGCCGTTCGAGTTCGAGATCCGCCTGTTCGGTGTCTTCCTGCGATTTAACGGAAACATATTCCCCGGCGGCCATCGACATGGCTCCGGCGACCAGACCGGCGGTGCCGGCAAGGAGAATGCTTTCTTTGCCGGCCTGTGCGGCGGCAATCCCGACGATCAGACTGGCGGTGGAAACGATTCCGTCGTTGGCACCGAGCACCGCAGCACGGAGGCGGCCGGAGCGATGCACCTTATGGTGTTCTTTATGAGCTGAAGACATAGGCTCACGTTAGCGCTGTTCTGCCATTCATTTCAATCCCGGACGGTGTAATCTTTGCGTAAAAAAGGGTTTCCAGTCCTTGGAAGGTGTGCGGACGGGCGATATAGTGGGCTGATGAAAAAGATCGGTGTCATTGTAAATACGAAGCGTCCACGCGCGGATCATGTGCTGAGCGAGCTGCGCAAGCTGGCAGAGGGGCACAGCTTTGAGCTGTATGCTGAAAAGGCGGAGATGGCGCGGGCTTTGGGGGCGCAGCATCTTCCGGTTTCGGAATTTGGTAATAAGGTGGATGTGGCGCTGGCGCTGGGCGGCGATGGTACGGTGCTTTATACGGCACGTGCGCTGCACGGTTCGGGAGTTCCAATCATGGGAATTAATCTCGGAAGCCTCGGCTTTCTCACCAGTGTGGGCGATACTAAAATCTTCCAGGCCTTGGAATCGATTGCGCAGGAGACCTTCAAGGTGTCTGAACGAGAGGTGGCTGATTGCCGTATTTTTAAGGACGGGCAATTGGTGGGCGAGGAGCATTCCCTGAACGATGTGGTGCTGGGTTGGGGCGCTTCTTCGCGAATTGTGACGCTGCGGCTTTCTGTGGATGGTGAGCTGGTGGGATCGTTCATGTGCGATGGCATGATGGTTTCGACCCCGACGGGCAGTACGGGTCATTCGCTTTCTGCCGGCGGGCCGATTCTGCATCCGGGCGTGGGCGGATTCTGTATTAATGTCATTTGCCCGCATACCCTGAGCTCGCGGCCACTCATTGTTCCGAATGAAAGCCTGATTGAGATTGAAGTGGTCAATACGGCCAAAGAATTAATTTTGTCTATCGATGGGCAGGACGAGTTTAAAGTCCTGCGGGGCGAGCAGATTGAAATTCGCCGCAGCCCGCATCGTGTCAAGTTCCTGCAGCTTCAGGACCATAGCTATTTTTCCGTGCTCGCCCAGAAACTGCACTGGCGCGGTTCTGCGCTTTAGAAAGTAATCGATAATTTGGTATTGAATTGCTCAATTAACCGTTGTATCCATTTCATGAACAATTGGTGTACAGATTTGTACATGTTTTAAAATTTCACTGAAATGGAGTGTTTGGCTCATGGATCCAGTCTTACTCGCGCGGGTGCAATTCGCGCTGACCATCATGTTTCACTATATCTTCCCGCCGCTGACCATTGGTCTGGGCTGGATGATATTTATGTACAATACGCGCTATCAGGAAAACGAGAATCTCGTTTTCCGGCAGCTGGCCCAATTTTGGACGAAAGTTTTCGCGATCACATTCGTGATCGGTGTCGCGACGGGCATTACCATGGAGTTCCAGTTCGGTACGAACTGGGCGGGCTATTCGCGTTTCGTGGGCGATATCTTCGGGGCTCCGCTGGCGGCGGAAGGGGTGTTTGCCTTTTTCCTCGAATCGAGCTTCCTCGGGATTCTGCTCTATGGCCGTAAAAAGGTTTCGCAAAAGATGTACTGGTTCTCCAGCCTGATGGTGGCGCTGGGAGCCACGATGTCGGCCTTCTGGATTGTGGTGGCCAATTCCTGGCAGCAGACTCCGGCCGGCTTTGAAGTCGTTACGGAAATGGTGAATGGCGTTGAGGTTCAGAAAGCGGTGCTGACGAACTTCTGGGAAGCGGTGTTTAATCCTTCCACGCTGCCGCGCTATTCACATGTGATTACCGGCGCTCTGACCGTGGGCGTTTTCTTTATTCTAGGCACCTCGGCCTGGCAGGTTTTGAAAGGACGGAACACCGACTTTTTCCGGTTGTCGATGCGTACGGCGATTGTCCCCTGTTTTGCCGTGATTATGCTGACGATGATCGTCGGCCATAAACACGGGCATCAGGTTGCGGAAACACAGCCGGCTAAACTGGCGGCATTTGAGGGTATTTGGGAAACACAGACAAAAGCACCTTTAATGCTGTTCGGTCTGCCGGATCAGGAAGGGGAGAAGAATCGCTTCGCGATTCAGATTCCCGGAATGGTGAGTCTGATGGTGGGCGGTAAATTTGATACCGAAATTCAGGGGTTGAAAGATTTTCCGGCGGAAGATCGTCCGCCGGTGGCCATCTCGTTCTGGTCGTTCCATCTGATGTTTTATATGGGCATGTGGATGGCTTTAATCGCTTTCATCGGGGTTATCTTCTGGCTAAACAAAAAACTGTTGGATCATCGACTTTATCTCACGCTCTGCGCGCTTACGGTTCCGGTCCCGTTCCTGGCCAACGAGGTCGGCTGGGTGGCCGCTGAGGTTGGGCGTCAGCCGTGGGTTGTTTATAATCTGTTGCGTACGCAGGATGCGATTTCCAAGTCGGTTCCGGCGGGACAGGTGCTGGCATCGATCATCATGTTTTCTCTGATCTATGCCCTGTTGTTCGGGCTCTGGATTTATCTGTTGAAAAACCAGTTCCATAAGGGGCCGGACTCCATTGAAGCGCTTGAAGCGGAGGCTAAATAATGTTGGAAACTCTACAAATTATCTGGTTCCTGCTCATTGGTATTCTAATCATCGGCTATACCATTCTTGACGGTTTTGATCTCGGGGTAGGATTCTGGCATCTGTTTGCCAAAAAGAAGGGGGAACGCACCGCTTTCATTCATTCCATTGAGCCGTTTTGGGATGGAAATGAAGTCTGGTTACTGACGGCGGGCGGTGCTTTGTTTGCGGCCTTCCCTCCGGTGTATGCAACGGTGTTCAGTGGTTTCTATCTGGCAATGATGCTCGTGCTGCTGGGTTTGATCTTCCGCGCGGTGGGCATTGAATTTCGTAATAAGATTCAGAATGAAAACTGGGTGAAGGCGTGGGATGTTGCATTTTCGGTGGGCTCGATCCTTCCATCCATTTTGTACGGAGTGGCCATCGGTAATGTGCTCCAGGGATTGGAACTTAATGCCATTGGCGACTATACGGGCGGCTTCTTTGCGCTGCTGAATCCCTTTGCCATCTTTTGCGGTCTGGTTGGTCTGGCTATGTTTGCGCACCATGGCGCACTCTATCTTTCCATGAAACTGGATGGCGAGATGGCTGGCACGGCCAGCAAGTGGGCGCAGAAAGCCTGGTATGCCTTTTTATTCACACTTATGCCGACGCTGGCCTACGGCGTGAAGTTCTGCATCAGCGGCGACTACCGGATTCTTCCGATGATTTTCATTGTGCTGACGCTGGTGGTGAACTCCATTTCCTTTATGTTCAATAAGAAGGGGAAAGCCAAAGGGGCCTTCATTGCATCGAGCGTAACCATTGCCTGTCTGATGCTGGCAGTGGCAACGGCGCTGTTCCCGAATGTGGTGCCCTGCACAAATAATCCGGAGTGGGGTTTAACGGTCTTCAATTCCTCCTCTTCGCAGCTCACCTTGCTTTCCATGCTGATCATTGCGGTGATCGGTATGCCGCTGGTGCTGGGCTACACCTGGTTCATTCACCGCGTCTTCAAGGATAAGGTGAAAGTTCAGAAAGATTAAGTTCCGCATTTGCATAGCGGGTGCTATCTTTCCCGCCGCATGACAGAAGTGCTGAACAAACTGAAAATGAGGCTGCCGGCGATTTTATTGCTGGCAGCCACATTGCTTTTCTGGTCGAACTACGATCCGTGCAGGCCCTATGGGCCGGTCTTGCTCGAAACGGCGACGCTGGCCGATGCCGCATACGTGGAAGGTGATTGTCGCGAGACCAACTCGGTCTTCATGCTGACGCGCTCGGAAGGCGGCACCATTCCAGCCGTTGGATTTAAACTTCCGGATGTTTCCAATTATCGGATGCTGCGTCTGCGCGGGCGTCTGCGCGCCGAATCTGTTGTGCCTGGTGAGTACGAATTCGATAGTGCGCGGGTGACGTTGGTCCAACGCGATAAGTCGGGACGTGTGGTTGCAAGATTTGATGAGGATGCTCACGGCAGCGGCACGTTTAAATGGACGAAATTCCTGAACGATTATTACGTGCATCGCGGTGTTGAGCAGGTGGAAGTTTTATTGACGCAACAGGGGCAAAGCGGAACGGCTCTGTTTGATTCCGTTGAAGTTCGACCGGTCCGGTTCAAAGGCCGGACGCACTGGATTAAGTATGCGTTCGCCGCTGCATGGCTCATTCTGGGAATTTTTTATTTTCCGCGTTGCCGTCTTCATACTCGCAAGCTCCGGCATCTGATTCTGTTGAATGTGATTTTAATTCTTGTGGGTATTCTGCTGCCGACACGTGTCATTCAACGCGGGATTCATGAAATGAATCAGCTCATTTCATGTGTTCAGGTGAAGGATTTTCCGGCTGGAATGCAGTTTGTCACGGCCGGCCCCGCTTTTGATCTTCCTTTGCATTTCGAGGATACTGTCGGCCGTTCAAAGGGGCACTTTATCCTGTTCGGTTCGCTCAGTTTTCTCGTATTGCTTTCAGGCGCGTTGGAAGGGCAACCCCGAAGTTACTATTTTAAGGTGGCATTTGATGTGCTGTTGTTTGGAGCCATAACCGAAGCGCTGCAGTATCTCACGCCGGATCGAACCGTGGATATGGCCGACATGCTATGCAATGCCTATGGGATGCTGACCGCGATGGTCTTGTTTATTTTTGTGAAAACCCTTTGGAGGAATTCTGCCCGGTGGAACGTTGGAAAGACAAACTAAAGCTGCGGGTGCCTGCGATTGGATTGCTGGCCGTTACACTGCTGTTCTGGGGGTTTTACGATCGCTATGAAGCCGTCGGTCCGCCGTTACTTGAATCGCCGGAGCTCGCCGAGACTCCTCGGATACGCGGCGATGTTTCCGCAACCAACGGCGTTTTCACGCTGATTGTTCCAAAGGGTGGAAAAACGGCCGATCTTCGTTTTGACCTGCCCGGCGCGGTTGACTTTTCCTGTATTCGTGTCAGCGGAAGTATCCGCACCGAAAATGTAGTCCAGGGTAAATACGCGTGGAGCAGTGCCCGTCTGCTGCTGATTCAGCGCGATGCCAAAGGGAAGTGGATTCCCGGAACTCATAGTTTGTTGAATGAACAGGGAACGGTGCCGTGGACCTCTCAGGTGCAGGAGTTCGAGGTTGATCCCGGTGCGGCATCCGCTGAAGTGGTTTTGCAGATGATCGGTGAATCCGGAATGGCGCAATTTAAGGAAATCAGCGCAGTTCCGGTGCATTTAAAAAGATCGTTTAGAGTACTGCGAATCCTGTTCTGTTTTCTTTGGATCGGTATGGCTGTGCTCTATTTCAAACGCTGCCGATTGGATCGTCGCAAGTTCCGAATTCTGATTCTGCTGAATGTGATCGTGATTCTTTGCGGAACTCTGATGCCGGGCGAGTGGATTGAGGATGCTTCGGAACAGCTGAAAGAAAAAGTTTCGAAATCGATCCGCAAACCTGCTGCTCCTAAAACCGAAAACAAGGGGCAGACGATTGTCCCGAAAAAGGCTCCGGATGTTTCGGCAGCGGAATCAAAACGGATGGATCAGTTCAATGCCGTAGTCGGAGGGGCGCATCGGATGGGGCATTTCACACTTTTCGCCTCGCTTTGTTTTCTGGTCTACTGCTCCGCCTGGCGGGAAAAACAACACCCGATTTATTATCTGAAAGTGGGGCTCGATATTCTGCTGTTTGCGGCGGTGAGCGAATCGTTGCAATTCTTAACGATGGATCGCACGCCCGGTATTTCGGATTGGATGATTGATTTGTACGGTATGCTGCTGGCGCTGATTCTCTTTCTGCTGCTTCGCGTTTCCGTGGCTGTGTTTCCAAAGTTTGGAAAAGCTTAAAGCGGTTTCGACGTTTGACTTGTTGCGCTGTGATTTCTAGTATCCGCGCTTCAATCAGATGATTCTGAATTAGGGAGTAGATATGAAAATGCGTTGGTGTCTAACGCTTCCGGCCGTTTCCGGTCTGTTGCTTTTGAATGGGTGCAGTTCGTTACCTTCGGTCGGTCCGGATTATGAAAAACCGGAAATGGAATTGCCTGATGCCTGGCACGAAGCCGTGCAGGATGAATTCAAGAACGGTGAACCGAATCTGCAGACCTGGTGGACGGTGTTTAATGATGATACGCTTAATGGCCTGATTGCCCGCGCGTCGACCAACAACCTCGATCTTAAAACAGCGGCAGCGCGCGTGGAGCAGGCGGCGGCGATGCGGGGTGTGAGTGCCAGCCAGTTCTGGCCTGAGATCAGTGCGGGCGCATCCGCAAGCGCGTATCAGATTACGGAAGCCCAGAATTATACGGGTGGAGACCGTGAGGGCGAAATGTACGATGCCGGCCTTTCCATGGCATGGGAACTCGATCTGTGGGGACGTGTACGCCGGTCTGTAGAATCGGCCGATGCATCGTTGCAGGCCAGCGTGGAAGACTACCGCGATGTACTGGTTGTGCTCTATTCGAATGTAGCTTTCAGTTATATCAATGTGCGTACGTTGCAGGAACGGATTGCCTTTGCGGAAAACAATCTGACCGCGCAGCAGAAAACCATGACCCTGACCCAGAACCGGTTCGATTCCGGATTGGTTCCGGCGCTGGATGTTTCGCAGGCGCAGCTCAACCTGTCGCGCACAAGCTCAGTGATTCCTCCCTTGAAGCAGAGCCTGATTGAAGCGATCAACCGCCTGAGTGTGCTGATGGGCGAAATGCCCTATGCGCTGTATAAAGAACTCGAAACGGTTAAGCCGATTCCGGTTGCGGATTCTGTTCTTTCCGTGGGTGTTCCGGCTGAGCTGCTTCGTCAGCGTCCGGACGTGCGTGCAGCCGAGCGCGAGCTGGCAGCGCAAACCGCGCTGATCGGTTCCGTTCAAGCCGAGCTCTATCCCACACTCACACTGCCGGGTACGCTGGCGGTAGAATCGTATGACGGGGGTAACCTGTTCAGCAGTGCCAATACGCTCTACAGTTTCGGCCCGCAAATCCGATGGAGTATTTTTAATGGAAAGCGTATCCGCAGTCGGGTGAATGCGGAAAAGGCCGCCACGAAAGCCGCTCTGAATATGTATGAACAGACCGTGCTGCTGGCCCTTGAGGAAGTTGAAGATCAGATGTCGGCCTATGCCAACGAAAAGGATCGTATCCAGTCCCTGGAAGTAGCTGCTGAATCGGCCCAGAAATCAGTGAAGCTGGTGACGGAGCTCTACACCTCGGGCTTAACGGATTTCCAGAACGTACTCAATATGGAGCAGGCCCTGCTGGATCAGCAGGATCAGTTGGCTCAGAGCAAAGGTCTCATCAGTGCCTATCTGGTCGGTGTTTATAAATCGCTCGGCGGAGGCTGGGAAACAACGGCTGTAAATGAATGAGTTCCTCCCGTCCGGTCATAGAAGCGTTTCTTAAGGGCCGCTTCAGCCTGTTGCTGATCAATATGGTCGGCCTGTTTTTTCTGGTCCCGTTAATCGGGACCTCGCAAAAAGCGATCGATCAGATTTTCGGATGGTTCAGTATTGCTGTGTTGATCAGTTGCCTGCGAGCCATTGCAAGATCCCGGCACTTTTTTATTTTCATGATTTTCATGACCGTGATCAATGTGATACTGAGCAGCTCTGAATTACTCGTGCACAACGAGGGCACACCCTTTCTGATGGTGGTGCTGGGCTTTAAAATTGCCTACTTTATTCTGATCTTTATGAGCATCATGCACTTTGTGCTGAACAATGATGATGTGACGGGGGATAAAATCTGCGGAGCCATTTCAGCCTATCTTCTGATGGGCGTAATCTGGTCGTTTGTCTACACCGTATTTTATCATATGGATCCGGATAGTTTCTCGGTTCCGCAGGAATGGCTGAGTACACATACGATCAACAGTTATTGGTCGATCTATTTCAGCTTTACCACCCTCACGACGTTGGGCTATGGGGACATCACGCCAACAAAACCGCTCACACAGTCCTATGCCGTGATGCAGGCGGCGTTGGGGCAGATTTTCCTCGGAGTCATTGTAGCACGTCTGATTGCACTGCATATCAGCAAGAAGAAGTCCGTGTAATCAATGCGTTGGAGCTCGTTTCGGCAAGGACTCCACATCCACCGTTTCCATCCAGCGCTTCAGAGCATGCCAGCCTTCAAATCCGGTGATGGAGTTGATATATCGATATCCGTCTCCGTAGTCGGGGTCGGTGCAGGTTTCAATGCTGTCGAGCTGGTCGATGTAGTTTCGGCGGCGGCAGTATTCCGCCGCGGCTTGCTGGCAGATGCCTTCATGTACCCATAGCGGTGCATTTTCCAATCGTTGGAAATGTTCATGAATCAGGTCGTGCATCAATTCATGGGTGGCGGCCACACGGAAAGTTTCGTCGTGCAGGTGGTCAATAATGTAAATCGTTTCCGAGCTGTCTTCCGGGCTTTTTTTCCAGGCCCCGAAAATGCCGCGTTTTACCAAGGTGGTCTGCCGGCTGTAGAGTCCGCGGATGGAAACCGGCGAATCTGTTTTGCGAAGGTCGCCGGAGAGCGCATTCATTTCTTTGCGGTCCACCAACTTTAATTCGGGGACCGATCCAATCTGCAACTGGGTCCAGGCTTCGAGCTGTCGCCGGGCCCGGTCGTAATGCTTGAGCGCTACTTCCTGGCTCGAAACCTCCCAGCGCCTGCAGGTGCTGCACAGGATGCGCCCATCGGGCAGTTCGGTTGGGTACGATGCCGGTAAACCGCAGGAAAAGCAGGTGGGGCTGTTTTTCATACAATGTGCGCAATAATTGTGATGGGAGATCCGATAGCCGTCATGAATGACTCCCTGGCAGATTTCGCAGCGAGGAAGGGTTGAATCGAAGCATTTCTGCGAACAGTATTTTTTCCCTTCTGATTCAATGTACTGTCCGTCGATCTGCTTACCGCACTTTGAACAGGTGGGTTTCAGCTTATCAGCACATTCTGTGGAACAGCAATGCTGGCCGTTATACGTCCAGTATTTATCTTTAAGTACTGCGCCGCAAACGCTGCACTGTTCCGGCTGTGGAAGTGCATAGCCTACGGACGCGCAGAAAAGCACGCCGGCGAAAATCCGTCTGGAAAAGTAGAACGACACAAGAGAATGCTATGCCATTCGTCCCGAAACGCAATCTCAAATGCCTCTCTTTTAAACGATCGGTGCGACGAGGTTGGAGATGTTTATCAGATTGTCTGCCGCTTTTTTGTTCCAATGGCTGGAACAACGGGGATACACTCTTTTGATCATTGGAGAGGCAGAAACGTATGGCAAATAAACAGATTATGGTAATTTCAGTAATGGACCGCGACCGTCCGGGCATTGTGGCCGAAGTAACCGAAGGCATCAGCACGCTGGGCGGCAATCTGGCCGACCTGCGCGAATCCGTCCTGTGCGGTTATTTTACGATGATTCTGGTGGCCAGTTTCCCGGCGGATGTTTCGGTGGAAACCGTCGAACTGACGCTGGCAAAGGAAACTTCGTCCCGTGTATCGGTTGAACCGGCTCAGGGCTCGTTAACCGAAGCCGCCGGCTCCGAGGAAGTCTATGTGCTTTCCGCAGTGGGGCGCGACCGCGTTGGACTGGTGGCTCAGGTTTCGCGCTTTTGCTGCAATCGCGGCGTTAATGTGCTCGACCTCGCCTCGCACGTCGATGCGGACCAGTACACCATGATGCTTCAGCTCGACCTGTCCGGCATCCAATGTCTGGAAGATTTTAAAACCGAACTTTCCACCTTCGGGAAAACCACCGGCCTGAACCTCGTGTTGCAGCACAACGACATTTTCCGGGCAACCAACGAGATCTAGCTGAAACCTGAAACTTGAAATGTGAAACCTGAATTATGATTCGATCCGACCAGATTCTTAAAACCGTAGAAATGATCCAGAAAGAAAATCTGGATGTTCGCGCTGTGACCATGGGCATTTGCCTGCTTGATTGCCGCACCGGCGATGCCGAAAGTACGGCGCAGAACATCGCCAATAAAATTAAACTGCTTGCCGGTAACTTTGTGGAAACCTGCGACCGCATTGGCGGTAAGTATGGCGTGCCCGTGGTGAATAAGCGCATTTCGGTAACCCCGATTGCCCACGTTGGGGCCGGCTTCTCCCGCGAGGGGTTTGTGCGTCTGGCCAAGGCACTCGATCACGCCGCAACCGAAGTTGGCATCGATATCATCGGCGGCTATTCCGCCAATGTGGAAAAAGGCATTAATCAGGGCGACATGAACCTGATCCGCGCCGTGCCCGAAGCGCTCGCCACCACCAGCAAAGTCTGCTCCTCCATCAATGCCGGTTCCACTCGCCACGGACTCAATATGGATGCTGTGGCCATGCTCGGCGAAACCGTCAGAGCCGCTGCACACCAGAGCGCCGACAGCAATGGGTTCGGTGCTGCGAAGTTCGTCATCTTTGCCAATCAGCCGGGCGATAATCCTTTCATGGCCGGTGCCATTCATGGGCTCGGCGAAGCGGAGGCTGTCATCAACGTTGGTGTCAGCGGGCCGGGTGTTATCGCCCGTGCGCTCGAACGCAAGATTGAAGAAGAGGGAGCAGAAAACCTAGGTCTTGACGATTTGGCCGAGGAAATTAAGCAGGCCACGTTCCGCGTTACCCGTTGCGGTGAACTGATTGGCCGGCAGGTTGCGAAAGAGCTGGGTCTTCCGTTCGGGGTGGTGGATCTCTCGCTCGCTCCCACGCCGCTCGTGGGCGATTCGGTGGGCGAGATTCTGAACATTCTCGGCGTCGATGATATCGGGGCCCCTGGTTCCACCGCCATTGTGGCCATGCTCAACGACGCCGTGAAAAAAGGCGGTTCCTTTGCTTCGCAGAGTGTGGGCGGTTTGAGCGGTGCATTCATTCCGGTGATGGAGGATTCCGTGCTGGCCGATGCCGCTGAACGCGGTTGCCTGACATTGGAAAAACTGGAGGCCATGACGTGCGTCTGTTCGGTCGGGCTGGATATGGTGCCGATTCCCGGCGATACCGACCCGGAAACCATAGCTGCCATCATTGCGGATGAACTGATGATCGGTGTCATCAACTCCAAAACCACCGCGGCCCGACTGATTCCAGTGCCTGGAAAAGCGGCCGGCGACTTTGTCTCTTTTGGCGGCCTGTTCGGCGAAAGTGTAATCCTCCCGATTCGGAACACCGGAAAGTCTTCCCGCTTCGTGAAATTTGGCGGACGAATTCCGGCCCCGATTCACAGTTTGAAAAACTGATCGGTTTTCCATGAAGGTTCCAATGTTTGGAAAAAACCGCAAGCCGGCCTCGTTATTAACCAAAGTCGTTCGGAGCCACCGGTGCCACGGCTCTTCGCTCGATTATGAATGCATGTGTATGGTTGCGGGGTTATAAGGCGGTTTTGCGCCTGGCGAATGAGGATGATTGAACGAATTTGTTGATACGGCATCTAAATAAGAATTAACGTGAGGTTCGTATGAAGAAATTAATCATTTTTGCGCTGTTATCCGTAGTATCGTTCACGATGGCAGTCACGGAGGAGAAAAAGATGGATAAGGCCATATTTGCAGGCGGATGTTTCTGGGGCGTGGAAGGGCTCTTTGAACAGTTGGACGGGGTGCAGGAAGCAACGTCGGGCTATATCGGCGGGCATACGGATAACCCGACCTATAAGGACATCTGCTACAAGGATACAGGCCACGCCGAAGCCGTTGAAGTGGTCTACGACCCGGCCACAGTTACCTATGAAGATTTATGTTTATACTTTTGGCGGCTGCACGATCCGACAACGGTCAACCGTCAGGGCCCCGATCGCGGCTCCCAGTATCGCTCCGCCATTTTCTATCTCGATGAAGAGCAGAAAGAGACGGCCGAAAAGGTAAAAACCGAAGCGCAGAAAAAGTGGAAAAAGCCCATCGTCACTGAAATTGTTCCGGCCACCACGTTCTATCGGGCCGAAGAATATCATCAGGATTATTTCAAGAAGCACGGCGCTCACGGCTGCCACTATCTGCGGGATTAAAAAAGTTTTGGAGTGCGGTGGGAAACGACTCGTCCGCCGTAGCCTTGGCGAAGGAGGAAGCGCCACACCGCTTTCCCTCCTGCTCGGGTAACGCGACGAGGGCGTCGCGTCTACGTTTAACGGCACCGCCGAAGCCTTTCAGTTGATACTAATAATCTTCCATCAACAAGGCCACGGTCATTGCGGAGCATGTCACAATTAGAGACGCAATGGATGTAATCAGTTTTGCATTGGCCTTCTGAGAATCGGTAATCATCAGAATGAATATCACATACATTATGATGCCGATAATCGGGAACAGGGGGGCCATCGCAGGCGAACTGCCCATTCCAATACCTTTCATGCAGGTTACATAAATACATGCACCCAGTTGCACTCCGGATATCGTGAATAAAGCGGACGATATAATTCTTTTCATGCAATCGGCTTTAGTCGCGGATTTATCTTTTTTTAGGAATAGTGGATGTTTGAACATATCAGGCTGATAATGTGGATTTTACTTTCGGGGATTTTTATTCTTTTCCGTGATGAGTGCCATGGCCTTTCAGTTCCCGGCGCACTCCGGACCTTTATTACTCTTCAGATTCCAGTTGAAGACGAATGAATTCCTTGAATCCGCCATATCGATAGGTGTTCAAGTCGGTGTCTACAGAAAGTGCGGGACAGTAATTGCGCCTTACCTCATCAAGAGGAAATGTCATCTGATGCATCGAGTCGGCAACCGTTTCCATCAGATATTGTTTTCCACTGAGTTCCAAATGAATCCAGGCATGAGCATGGTTCCCTTTGGCTAAAGCAGGCCCGCTCCGTCCGCAGACAAACTCCGCCGGGATGCCGAGTTCTTTGAGTTTTCTCCATGCCCATAAAGCGTGGTCTTCACAATCGCCCTTGCGCATGTTTTCGAATGTCACAGGATGTTGCCAGAAATCTTCTTCCTGAAACAGGAGGCTGTCTCCGACATACTTGCAACCCCGCAACCAATCTACGATTTCCTTGGCGGATTTGACATCAACGGTACTCCGCCCCTCAAGGTACCAATTCCAGTCATGCAGGTTTGCTTTGCCGAATGCCTCTTTGGGTAATGCCAGTTTTGTCTTACTCCAAATGTCTTCGTCCGTGAGATGTTTTGTCGCATGACGGAGGAGGGGCTTAAGTATGCTTTTGAATGCCTTATTCATATTATTTTGAATCTCCTGTAACTACGAATTACCCGTTACGCATTAAGACGTACACTTCCAGACGCACCACCACTTTTTCTCGGTTCGAGTGATGACGCTGCGGTTCATTTCTTCGAGTGCATCGTTAAATGTGCTGAGGTCGAAGCAGGCGACCTTTTTACGGCGATCAAATTTGTTGCCCTTGATCAGTACATAGAGATTTTTCCGAAGTTTGGAAACGGGCTTTGCCTGCTTTTTCAGTTTCCCGAAGATAGAGCCGTAGTGATGTACCAGCTGATACAGGGTTTTGGAGGTGCAGGCAAAGGCACCGCACTCCTCGCATTTCTGGATGCGGATGCGCCCCCGTTCATAGGTTGGTTTAGGAGCCGGATTGCCGCAGTCGAGGCATTCAAGACCCGGTTCTGTTTCCGGGGATTGGAAACTGTACACAAAATCTGAGAGCGAGGTGCGGAAGGGTGACTGCGCGGTGGTATAACCCAGCAGCTGGTGCATCCATCGGTAGGCACCCTTGATGATCAGATAAAGGCCGGGCAGCAGATACCAGTAGCTGACAAAAATATCGTAGAGCGCGTGATAGATCCCCGCAACGATGTAGGCACCGAGCAGCACGCCCCAGCCTCCTTTAAATTTGGTGGCCCAGAAAAAGGCCAGCCCCATCATCATGCTGAAGGCAATGTGCATGGGCGTGCAGATGATTAGTCGGACGGCAATCAGCGGCGAACTCATGGGCGTGGCAGCTGCGTAGAAATAGTTTTCGATCAGCGAAAACCCAAGAGCCACACAGGCCATGTAGATGGGGCCATCGGTTGGTTCATCCATTTCATTGCGGATGATCGGCCAGCAAATAAAGAGAGCCGCCAGTTTGCCCAGCTCTTCAATGAAGCCGACAAAGAAATAGGAGAAGGGGGCTCCGTCGTGAATCGACACATCTTGAGAGCTGAGTACGCTGTAAAGGAAGAGGGAGATGACAATTGAGACCAATCCACCCCAGATCGTGACAGCCACCATTTTCCAGAAGGGTTCGGCTTCATGCACATCATATTTTCTAAGTTTCCGGATGCTTAGAATTCCGAAAAGGAAGGATAATGCAATGAGTATTAGCTTCAGCATGTTTTATTTCCCTGATCCAATCTGAAAATCAGCATGCCGAACTTGAACAAAAAAAGCGCATACAAAGAGTTCTGTTTTTTGTAACGACTCCACCACGTGTTTGCGTTATGAAAGATGTTGCAGTGAATATGATCCTTCTGTTCTTTTATCCAGTCGTTGGACAAAATGACGAAGGTTTGAAATGCTGGAATAAAATGTCCGAGTCTGAAGCTTATAGTCCGAGTGAAGAACTGGCCAATTCCATTACTCATGGAATCGGATTTCTGATCGGTATTGCCGTATTGGTGATTCTGGTTGTTTTTACCAGCCTTCGGAAAGGGGCTTGGGAAATTGTGAGTTGCGCGATTTACGGAACCACGTTCATCCTGCTCTATCTGGGGTCGACGCTTTACCACTCCGCTCGAAAGCCGAAAGTCCGGAGACTCTTTAAAATAATCGATCACTCCGCAATTTATCTGTTGATTGCCGGAACCTATACCCCCTTTGCATTGTGCCCGCTGCGCGGCGCACTCGGATGGAGTATCTTCGGCGCAATTTGGGGTGCGGCGTTGCTCGGGATACTCTTCAAGGCATTTTTTACCGGTCGCTTCAAGTGGGTTTCGCTGGCCAGTTATCTTTTTATGGGGTGGTTCTGTGTGATTGCGGTTAAGCCGCTTTATCGGGACCTGACCACCGCCGGATTCGTTTTCTTTGTGGCCGGAGGACTTTGCTATTCCGTGGGAGCGATTTTCTATGCATGGAAATCGCTGAAATGGTCGCACGCCGTCTGGCATCTATTTGTGCTTGCCGGCAGCCTCTGCCACTTTTTCAGCATTCTATTCGGGATTGCTCTCTAAGCCTGATTCGGGAATGGCCAAGTTTACTGCAACCACAAGATTTTAAACCCGCAGATGTAGTTGCCTACCTCTAGGGTTTAAACGCGCGGTGGATGTGGTGAAATCGGCCACCCGAAGGGTGAAAATGAAGGAAACAAAAAGGCGAACCCTGTGGGTGTGAAGAGTGATTGGGGTTTGATGCCGGTATCATTGGATAAAACACCGTTTCCTTCATTTTCATTCCCGGATCTAGGCTAAGCTTTTCTCCTCTGCGGCTTCGCCCAATCTAATAAATGAAGCTCTCAAAAGTATATCATCTAACTGCTACGATCGGGGTAGTTAGATGATATACATGTAGTAAAAGTTCCAGACATTGGAAAATGTTAGTGCAATCGGTGGGGGGGGTAGGTAAAAACAGGTTTTCGATTTCAATATAAGGGAGTAGTTATAAATGAACGTAAAGATTGAACGCGCGCTTTTGAGCGTATCCGACAAAGCGGGAATTTTGGATTTTGCCCGCCATCTGCATGATATGGATGTGGAACTGCTTTCCACCGGAGGAACGGCGAAAGCCCTCCGCGAAGCCGGCATTCCGGTGAAAGATGTGTCCGAATTCACGGGATTTCCCGAGATGCTGGACGGTCGGGTGAAAACATTAACCCCGCAAGTTCACGCCGGAATTCTCTATGTGCGCGATAATGAAGAGCACGTGCAGACTATGGTGGATCATGGACTGGGTCAGATTGATCTGGTTTGCGTGAATCTCTATCCCTTTGAAGAAACCATCGCCAAAGAGGGCGTCACCCTCGACGAGGCGATCGAGCAGATCGATATCGGCGGGCCGACCATGATCCGTTCGGCCGCGAAGAACATGAAGTTTGTCACAGTTGTAACGGATCCGGCAGATTACGCGCAGGTCATCGACGAAATGAAAGCCAACGACGGTGCAACCACCGAAGGCTTCCGTTTTGTGCTCGGGCAGAAAGTGTACGCCCGCGCGGCGGAATACAATGCGGCCATCGCGACCTATCTGGCAGAACAGGTGGCCGAACAGAAACTTTCCAAGCCGTTTGTGAAGGCCTACTCCGATGGCACTGAACTTCGCTATGGCGAAAACTCCCATCAGAAAGCCTGGCTCTATAAAGATTCCGAATCCCGCGAATCCACCATTGCGCAGACCGAAGTGCTGCACGGCAAGGAAATGAGCTACAATAACTATGTCGATGGCGACGGTGCCCTCGAAGCCGTGAAAGACCTTTCAGGCAAGCCCGGTGTTTCCGTTATCAAGCACACCAACCCCTGCGGCTATGCCACCGGCGAAACCCTCGCCGAAGCCTTCGAAGCCGCCTGGTCCGGCGATCCGATCTCCGCCTTCGGTTCCGTGATTGCGGTTACCCAGCAGGTGGATATGGAAACCGCCAAGTGTCTCGATGGCCGCTTCATTGAAGCCATCATTGCTCCCGGCTATGCGGAAGATGCACTTGATCATTTGATGAAGAAAAAGAACCTGCGCATCCTGAAGCTGAAAAAGCCGATGGGTAAAGCCCTGCCGCAGCGCATGGTAAAACAGATCAACGGCGGTCTGCTGGTGCAGGATCTGGATACCGAGATTCTTGAAAGCTGGACGGTTCCAACCAAAGCCCCGTTTGCTGAAAACAAAAAAGAGCTCGCGCTCTTCGGCATTGCGGCCGCGAAGCACACCAAGTCCAACGCGATCGTGTTGGTGCAGGAATACAAGCCCGGTCAGTTCCGCGTACTCGGAATGGGCGCCGGCCAGCCGAATCGCGTGGATGCGCTGAAGAAGCTCTCCGTATCCAAAGCTGTTGAAAACCTGAAGACCGAAAATCCGGAAATCACGGATGAAGAAATTCAGGCGGTCATCGGTGAATGCGTCTTTGTTTCCGAAGCCTTCTTCCCGTTTGCCGACAGCATTGATGCCGCCAGCGAAATGGGTGCGAAGTTTATCGTGCAGCCGGGCGGTTCCATTCGTGACGAAGAAGTGGTCGACGCCTGCAACAAGCACGGCATTGCTATGGCGATGACGGCGATGAGACATTTCAAGCACTAGAATGTAGACGCGTGCTTCCGGCCGCGTTGCGTTTGCAAAGCCCGTTCAAAAGAGCGGGCTTTTCATTTATCGGCGTCTATCTGCGTGATCTGTGGAAGAATTCTTTTTTATTAACGGGTTGCATTGGTTTTAGATGTGCGTATAAACGCGCCTTCGTTTTGCGAAACCAACTTGATTGCGTTTCGTTGATTCGGGGTTTAACTCTTGCGATGGGCGCGGGGGAACGACGCCCCGCTAACTGGAGAGAACCGGACCATACAGGGTTCCGGTGTGTAGACGATTGGTTAATCGTTGCTCCGCATTGTGAGAGGAAATTATGAAATTCACCGAATTAGGCCTTAGCGCCGACACCCTTAAGTCCATTGAAATGCTGGGCTTCGAAACCCCGACTCCGATTCAGGAACAGGCGATTCCGATTCTACTGGAAGGCACCAAGGACTTTGTGGGCCTCGCTTCGACCGGTACCGGTAAAACAGCCGCGTTTGGTCTCCCGCTGCTGGAACGTGTCGACCCGAATAATATGATGCCGCAGGGCATCATTCTTTCGCCGACCCGCGAGCTTTGTCTGCAGATTGCCGACGACCTGAAAAAATTCGCGCGCCATCAGAATATTAAAATCACAGCCGTTTACGGAGGATCCAACATCTCCACTCAGATCCGCGATCTGAAGCGCGGCACGCAGATTATTGTAGCCACTCCCGGTCGTCTGCTCGACCTGATTGAACGCCGGGCCGCGAAGCTCGATGATATTTCCGTCGTTGTGCTCGATGAAGCCGACGAAATGCTCAACATGGGCTTTAAGGATGAGCTGGATGCCATTCTTTCGAAGGCACCGGAAAGTCGGGTAACCTGGCTTTTTTCGGCCACCATGGCAAAGGGTGTGGCCCGCATTGCCCAGAACTATCAGACCGATCCGGTTGAAGTTTCCGTAGGAGGACGTAACGAATCGGCCGCGAACATTGAGCACTTCTGTTTTATGGTTCACGAGAAGGATCGCTATCCGGCCGTGAAGCGTATTCTCGACTATCTTCCTGAAATCTACGGACTGATTTTCTGCCGGACCCGTGCGGAAACCCAGACCGTTGCCGACAAACTGATGGCCGACGGCTATTCTGCCGAAGCCCTGCACGGCGAACTCTCTCAGGCGCAGCGCGACTCCGTCATGCGTAAATTCCGACAGAAAAATGTGCAGGTGCTGGTGGCGACCGACGTGGCCGCACGCGGCATCGACGTAAACGACATCACGCACGTGATTCATTATAAACTGTCCGACGAAGTTGCTGCCTACACGCATCGCAGCGGCCGTACCGCCCGCGCCGGCAAGTCCGGTGTTTCGATTGCGCTGATCAATATGCACGAGCGCCGCCGCATTGCGGAACTGGAGCGTCGCAACAACATTCAGATCAAGCTGGAAAAAATTCCGGATGCCAAAGCCATCTGCGAAAATCAGTTGCTGGCCCTGATTCACCGCGTGGTGGAAGTGGACGTGAAAGAGGACGAAATTGCGGATTATCTGCCACCGGCCTATGAAGCACTTTGCCACCTCGACAAAAAAGAAATCATCAAGCGATTTATTGCGATTGAGTTCAACCACTTCCTGGATTACTACCGCAATGCGGAAGATCTGAACTCGAAGCCGGCCCCGCGCCGCGAGCGTCAGGCCGGACAGCAGCGTTCGGATAATCAGAAGCGCAATCGCCGTATGGAAGCCTACGACACCAAGCGTTTTTCCATCAACGTCGGCCGGGTGCACAATGTGAACGCCGGTGCGATTGTTCGTCTGGTTTGTGAAAACAGCGGCATCAAATCCAGCGCCATCGGTGCCATCGACCTTGGAAAAGACACCTCCTTCTTCGAAGTTTCAAAAGAAGCCGCAAACAACATACGTAAGGGCATGGAAAACCTCGATCTCGATGGCCGCAAAGTCAGTGTTCGATCGGCCACCGGTCAAGGTGGTGGTGGTCAGCATCGTGGCGGCCCCCGCGGCGGACCTCGTGGCGGTGGTCAGCGTGGCGGAAAACCGCAGCGTCGCCGCGACTAACAGCTCACGCTGAAAGTGCCGCTACGGGCTATCCCGTAGATCAAGATCCCGATTCCCGTCGGGATCTTTTTTTGTCTTCGCCTGTTGCTTTCGAAAACGCGGATCGGTCAGCCACATGAATACCAGCCAGAGCGCCAGAAACAGGAGCGTTCCCTGGATCAAATGGATGTTGAATAACTCATTTGGTTTGAACATATTTTGTTGTTCTAAGTGTTTGAGAGACGTCACGCGAATCGCCGTACAGATCGCTCCGGCCGGAAGCAGCAACAGTACGACGCGGTAGAACTTGGGTTGCAGGTAGCAATAGGCGTAGACCGGGATGAAGATTGCGCAATTTATCAGTGTATTGCGGTCATTAATGAGAGGGGATTTCGGAGACATAACGAACAGGAGAAGCCCCAGAACAATCCCCGGCAAAAGTTTGCTCAGACTCCACCCTTTTTTCTGGACCCAGAACGCAGTGAGCGAAAGGCATAATCCAAACAACGCACCACGCACGCCAAAAACTTTGGGGGCACGCAGGCCGCTAAGAAATCCTGCGAGGGCTCCCGCTAAAAGCATGAGGGCGGGGTGGCGAAGAACGTTCATGATGGTTTATCTTCCTGATTATCAGTCGGTTTGCGGTTGAAGCGCGGATCGGAGACCCGCATGGCCAGCATCCACAGGAGCAGGAACGGGAGCATGCCGATGGGAAAGTTATAAATAATAAAGGCGGCCGCTCTCCAATCCAATTCAAATGACCATGATCTCAGTAGACTGCTCAATAATCCAAAGAGAAGCAGGAACCCAATCCGCTTTTTTATCGAATTTTTAAGATAGGCGAACGCCAGCAGGGGAATACAGATGCTGCTGTTGAGTACGGTAAGATAGTCGTAGGTTCTTGGTTCAGGTTCGTAGGTCAGATCCAGTTCAAATGGGAAGAAACCCAGCACGATTCCGAGTATGATCGCAGGCAGGTAGGTGATGATGTTTTTCCATCCCAATCGGTGAACCAGAATGACCGTCAGTGATAGACAAAAGCCGAAGGCGGCTGCGCGTAATCCGAATTCAGCGGGGGCCATCAGTCCGCTCAGGAACCCTGCAATGGTTCCGGTGATGAGCATGGCCATTGGATTAATATTTTTATTCATTCGGTCTTCTCCTGCGGTTGGCCGGTGACCATGGCGAAATAGCCGGGCATGGGTTCGGGGCCGGCTTCGGCGCAGATGGCTTCGCTGATGTCCGGCGGAAGCGGGAAGCCTTCATCGGCGTGGCGATTGACGAGCTCGTGGTGTTTCTGGATGAAGCAGTGGCTTCGGGGATTGTCGCCCATGGCGAGGTTCATGCGTTTCCAAACCTTGGAAAGCGGATCGGTTTTCATGTTGCCGAATCCGAGCGGGGTGAAGTCGCAAGGGCAGACGGTGCCGTCGGGCTGGATGTAGAGATGCTGGGTTCCGGCACCACAGCCGAAGATTTCGGGGCTTTCGATTTGGTTGAACGCGCAGACTTTCGGGTGTTTTTGTTTGCGGTTCGTCTGCACATGAAAGTCGCGAAGCGTTTGAATGTGTTCGGGGGTGAGCAGTAGATCGTCGTCGGCCCCGGAAAGCGCGCCGCAGGGCATCGGTTCGACGATGCGGTATTCGTGAACACCGTGGGTTTTGTTCAGCCCGTGAATGCGTTCGAACATGCGGCTTTCAATAAAGGAGCGGGTGGCCACACTGCTGACCATCGTGTAGATGCCGGCCTCTTTGGAAAGTCGGATCGTTTCGAGCACTTCCTCGAAAATGCCGGGGCGCTCGCGCATGCGGTCGTGTTCTTCAGCGGAGTCGAAATCGAGACTGGCGCAGCAGGCCCAGAGTCCAGATTTTTCCAATGATTGGAACTTTGCTGCGGTTACGCCCGCGCCGGAGGTGAAGAGAATGGAGGACATGCCGAGCCGGGTGCATTCAGCGATGAGTTCCGGTAGATCGGGGTGCTCAAGCGGTTCGCCGCCGGTAAAACCGACGACGCTATTGCCGAGCTGCTGGAGCTGCCGCAACGTATCTTTCCATTGGGCGGTCGAAAGTTCATCGTCCATTTTACGCCGGGCACTGCAGTGAAAGCAGTTGCACGGGCAGGCGGAAGTGATGGCGAGAAAGGCGGAGACCGGGCTGAGATGGCGACCGGAAAAAAGGTTTTCAAACATGCGGTCGTAGGCCGGACCGGGGAAGGGTGGCATGAAGGAGTTGAGCACCCATTGGCCGTTGTGGCGGGTGAACAGTTCGCCGTCGAGCCAATGTCGGACAAACTTGAGCGCGCTGCCTCGTCCGCCTTTTTTACGCAGGTCTTCATAGACGGTATCGGGAATTCTTCGGATGCCTTTGGCGCGCAGCTTGGCGAGCGCCCACAGCGGCTTGGCCGTGATCCGCGGATCGAGCATCATTTGTATCAACTGGAATGTCTGTTTGTTCATGGTTTTTGAAGGACGGCCATAATGTAGTGGTGTTCGAGTGGCTCGGTTTGCTGTTTTAAGCACTGCTCGAAATATTCAGAAAGTTGTGGGTCGTCGGTGAGCGGCAGCATGGCGTCGAATCCGGCGAGGATGCCGGTTTTCAACAGCCAGTCGAGCGAGGCCTCGCCGGCGGCGCGTACTTCGAATTGGCCGGATGCGTTGTCGATGGTTTCGAACCCGATAGCGTTGGCCTGCTTTTCGATGGCGGCCCACGAGGCGGGGAAGCGCGGCCAGGTGAGGGCGCTGAGTTTTTCGGGGTAGCGCTGCATGGTTTTACGGAAGGCGATGTAGACAGGGCGGAGCGTCTGCATAATGTTGACAACGAACGCAAAAGTTCCGCCGGACTCCAACACGCGGAAAGATTCCTTCAGAATTTTCCGAGGATTGGAATAGCCGATGGCCCAGGCGGAAACCACGAGGCCGGCACTTTCCGACGGTTGTCTGGAAATGAAGGCCAGCATGTCGGAGCAGTTGAAGGTGATGTTTTCGGAGGGGTTGTTTTCTTTGGCCACGGCGAGCATGCCGGCGGAAATATCCTGCGCCCGAATGTCGGCCGTCGGGAAGCGTTGGTTCAGTTGGCCGGCCGTGAAGCCCGTGCCGCAGCCGAGGTCGAGGATCGGAATGTTTCCAATGTCTGGAACTTTATTCAGCAGCTCCTGCGTCACCGGGCGAAGATGGGCGAGCCAGTTTTCTTCGTAGCCCGGTGCCAGCGCATCATAGCTGGCCGCCACTTCATTGGGCCCGATCCAGTTTCCGGAAAGGGCCAGTGCGGCCAGTTTACCGTTGAGGCGCAGGCAGTCTCGAAAGCGTCGGTCCATTTGATGTTAAATAGGGCCGCATCCACTGAGCAGCGCGGTGATTACGAAGGTGGCAATGATGAGGACTCTCATTTCGTGGGCTCCTTGTTGTTTGTGGTTATGCTTTTTATAGGCGTACACAAACATAGGGGTTTGATTGTAAAACTCAAGGCGCGGCAACCAATTCTTGCTTTTCATTTGCAACCTGTTTTCTACAGGCTCATGCTCTCCATTTTAGAACAGTTTGGGAGATCATGATGAATTGGAAAATGATTTTAAAATGGACGGGCTTCTGTTGTGCAGCCCTTTTGCTGGCGGCCTGTCAGAGCGCGCCGAAGAATTCGGACACCGTGAAAAATTTATACGTCGGCCCGGCGATGGCGGACGGCACGGGAGTCGGGCCGATGACCTGCCTGATGGTCAAAGATTCGCCGGATGGAAAATACGGTCTGTTTTACAGTCCGATTGCCGGTTTTGATTATGTCCCCGGCTTTGAATATTACCTGCAGGTGAATGTGACGGAGCGGGACCCGGTTCCTGCTGATGCGTCGAAAAAGGTCTACACCCTGATGAATGTTGTTTTCAAAGCGCCGGCGGGGCCGGCGATCGACAGTACAGCGTGGGAGCTGACGAGCTATGAATCGGTCAGCGGAACGATGGAGCCGTCGGTGCAGAATTCGATGGTGAATCTACGGATCAGTGCGAAGGGCGTGAGCGGAAATGCGGGGGCGAACCGGTTCTTTGGCGACTGCACGCTGGACGGAACGAAGCTTTCGATTAAGACGGTCGGCTCATCAATGATGATAGGGACGCCGGAGCTGATGGCGCAGGAAGACCAGTTTCTTAAACTGCTGGGGGAATCGGTGGATTATCAGATCGTCGGAAAAGAACTCCGTTTGCGTAATGCTGACGGAAAAGTGGTGCTCACCTTCAAACCGCTGGCTGAACCGACGCTGACTTCCAATGTCTGGAAAGCCACGGGAATTAATAATGGTAAGGGCGGGGTGACTTCGCTCGTTCAGGGTTCGGAAATTACGATTCATTTTGAAGATCAGGGCATCGTAGCCGGGTCGGCCGGTTGCAATGCCTATTCCGGAGGATATGAGTCCGAAGGCAATGAGATCAGTTTAAGTCCAATGAGCTCAACCCGTAAAATCTGCAGTGAGCCTGAAGGCATCATGGAGCAGGAAGCACAATTTTTCCAGGCTTTGGAAGAAGTCTGCACCTATTCGATTAACGAAGGCAGACTGGAGCTGCGGGATGCGAATGGATCGCTGCAGGCAGGATTTGTTAAGAAGGACTAATGCCGTTTATTAATGATCACTAAAAAGGAGAGAAAAGTATGAGTCTGAAGAAATATATCGGGATGGCCGGGTTCGGTTGCCTGTTGCTGCTGCTCGCGGGATGCCTGACTGCACCGGGCAGCATGAGCGAAGTGCAAACCTACTATGTTGCTCCGCAAATGGCCGACGATGTCGGGCCGGAGAAAACGTCCTGCCTCCTGGTTAAACAATCCACCAATGCGACATACCGGCTGATGTATGGTTCAATTGACGGCTTTAAATACGATCCCGGTTTTGAATATGAACTGCAGGTGGAAGTGACGGAGCATAATGACGTTTCGGCTGGCGATTCCGGATACACCTATACGCTGGTAAAAATGGTTTCCAAAAAACCGGCATCGCTGAACATTGAAAGTACGGTGTGGGAGCTGACGGCTTATCAATCGGCAGGCGGCAAAATGGAGGCACCCATTCAAAAATCCGGCATAATGCTGAAAGTTGCCGATGGAAATATTACGGGGCATGCCGGGGTGAATCAGTTTTTCGGGAAATGCGATCTGAAAGAGTCAACGCTGCAGATCAGCGACATCGGATCGACCAGAATGACGGGCTCGCCGGAACTCATCGTGCAGGAAAGCCAGTTCCTCGGTCTGCTGAAGCGTGCTGTGAATTATCAGATCGTTGGGAACGAGCTGCGGTTGCGCAATGCTGACGGCACGGTAGTGCTTAAATTCAAACCGCTTTCGGAACCGTCGCTCACGGCCGGAGCTTGGAAAGCCATCGGCATTAACAATGGCCTGGACGGGGTGGTCTCGATTATGCACTTCACAGAAATTACGATAGACTTCAGTGACGCGGGTAAGGTGTCCGGTTCATCCGGCTGCAATACCTTTTCAGGTCAGTATAAAACGGAGGGCCATCTGATTTCCTTTAGCCCGATGTCGAAAACAGGCCGTTATTGCGCCGAACCGGAAGGTATTATGCAGCAGGAAATGCAGTTTTTCCAGGCATTGGAAAACGTCTCGATGTACTCCCTTAATAAAAACACGCTTGAGCTGCTGGATAAAAACGGTTCAGTTCAGGTGTTGTTTTATGCACGGTAATGCCGCTTTTAATGTCTTTTAGATTTCCGGAAGTTCATGTAGAAATTCATTCCGAAACGGATCGATTAGAACGCCTTACAAACACGGCACTTCTTTGTAATCGTTTCGGGGGATTAGATCGTTAAAGTTGCTTTCAACCAAAAGGAGAATAAAATGAATTGGATTAAAATCACCACGGTGGCCGTCGTTGTTGCGGTTGCGCCGGCAGTCACCCGGGCTGCTGTTGAAAAACCACAGATCATGGAAGAAGCCATGATCTCGATCACGGTTTCTGATTTGCACGGATTCCTCGATGAAGTCGGCAATGTTGCTGCTCAGATCTCACCGATGATGAATGGCCCCATGATAAAAAATATGGTGGGCATGCAACTGGGCGATCCCGGTTTGGCTGGCATCCCGACCGGAAGTGGTTTGTCCATTGTTGCGATGGATCCAACCAATATCTTTGCCGTCATCGAAGTGGCGGAAGCGCAGTCAGCAGGCTACATCAGTGTGGCTCAGTCGGTGATGCTTCAGGCCAAATATGCAAACGGGGTTCTGGTCCTTGCGGGAACACCGGAAGCTCTGGCCATGGGCGCGGAAAAAAGCGGCAAGGTTAAAAGCGCTCTTCTGACCAAACGCTCGCCGGAACTGTGTCTGGCCATGCAGCCCGCAGCCATGATTGAACGCAATCAAGAGGCCATCGACGGCTTTATGCAGATGATGCCCGCCATGCTCGGACAGAGTATGATGAGTGCACCGGGTGCAACGCTGGAGTCGACCCAGGCCACGACGGAAATTATGGAAGGTGAAATGATTGTTGGCATGTCGCTCGCGAAACAGTGTGCAACAGCAGAGATCAAACTGACGCCTAAGGGCGGATCGGTTCAACTGAGCAAGACCATTGTTCCAAAGGCCGGAACGGCGTTGGCTAAACTGGTAAATGCTCCGGTAGTGAACAAAGAAAATCCTAAAATCCATTCAGGCCTGCTGGATAAGGGAACCATTCTGATGGACTTCTATTTTGCGAATCCTGAGGCGTTGGGTGAATTTGTGGCTACCGAAGTGGAACAGCTCATGAAAGAGCTCCAGTTGGAAGATGTTGATGCCGATGCGTTGACGGCCAATTTGAAAAAATGGTTCGAGCTGTATGGCATAGGAACCGGCAGTGAAATGGTGAGTTTCGGCGGTGCGGATGGACAGATGAGCATCCAATACGTCACGGAAGTGTCAGATCCGGCCGCTTCATTGAATCTGCTGAAAAACATGGATAAGGATATGGCTCCGTTTTTCAAAATGTATGAAAGCTTCGGCATGCCGATCACGACGGCCTTTAAAGAAAATGTGCGCGAATCAGACGGCATCAAGGTGAATGAGCTCAGCATGAGCTTTGATTTTTCAGGCATGGCACCCGAGCAGCGCCAGCAGATGGAATTGATGGGGCTCAGCAATATTGTCTATGAAGTGGCAGTGGATAACAACCTGATGCTCTATTCCGGCAAGGGCGAAATGGAAGCACTCATTAAGCGCGTGAAAAGCGGCGCTTCAACTCAATCGCCACTGAAAGCCCGTGCGGTTTATCCGAAGGGCGGCTTCTATTATTTCGATCTCGATATGGGCGATTATATGACGCTGGTTTCCCGCATGCTGCCCGCCTCTCCCGAAACCGCCATGATGAAGCAGCAGATGAGTACACTGTTCGAGGGCGTGGATCCGCTCACATCAGCCGGCTTCAAGCAGAATGGCTGTGTGATGTGGAGCGTCAATATTCCCAGCGACCTGCTCGCAAAATACGGTCAGATGATCATGATGGCACAGATGCAGCAAATGCAGCAGCAACCGGGAATGGCACCGCAAGGCATGCCGGTCCAGTAATGTAAAAGGGGATACGAGCGATGAAATGTCATGAAGTAGACTACACGATTATCGGGGACGACCTGCAGACGGTCGAAGTGGAACTTGATCCCGCTGAAACTGTAATTGCCGAAGCCGGTGCCATGAACTGGATGGACGATGGAATTTCGTTCGAAGCCAAAATGGGCGACGGTTCACAGGCCAACGAAAGTATGTTCGGGAAACTGCTGGGCGCCGGCAAACGCGCGCTCACAGGCGAAAGCCTGTTCATGACACACTTCACGAATGTGGGGCAGGGCAAAAAATGCGTCACCTTCGGCGCGCCCTATCCCGGAAAGATAGTCGCCCTCAATATGGCTGATTGCGGCGGAGATATTCTCTGTCAGAAAGATGCCTTTCTCTGCGCCGCGATGGGAACCAAAATTGATATTGCCTTCACGAAAAAGTTCGGTGCGGGCTTATTCGGTGGAGAAGGGTTTATTCTTCAGCGACTGCTCGGCGATGGCATGGCCTTTATGCATGCCGGCGGAACGGTGGTGAAAAAGGAGCTGAACAACGAAGTGATCCGGGTCGACACCGGTTGCATCGTGGCCTTCGATCCGGGCATCGACTACAGCATTGAACGCGTCGGACTCAAGTCGGCCTTCTTTGGCGGGGAGGGCTTATTCCTTGCCACCTTGCGCGGAACCGGGACGGTCTACCTCCAGAGCCTGCCGTTCTCGCGCCTGGCCGACCGCATCATTGAGCACGCCCCGAAAACAGGCGGAGACCACCAGGGCGAAGGCTCTGTGCTCGGCGGCCTTGGTGACCTGATTGGTGGTCGTTAAAAGTAGAACGGGCATCTTGCCCGTTACGGCTGGCAATGTGCTGTGCGGAACCATGGGCGGGACGCCCATGCCACAATGAATCCCGTCGATTCCGGCGGGATTTTTTTAGTTATATGAGACGAGAGCGAAGCAGGAGCCGATCAGTAGCAGCGGCGTCGCGATGAGAACCGTAAGAATGCCCAGTGCGATGTAGGGGCGTAGTTTAATGAATGCCACGAGGGTCGCCACAAGGAGTGCAGCGCCGGCCAAGAGCAATGGAATGAACATCTCATTCGTGAACATCAATATAACGGCTATGACTGCGGGAATCAGGCTGGGGATTAATCCTTTGAGGAAATCTTTTCCTCGGTAGCGTGGATCGAGTTGCGTCATGGTGTGTCCTCCTTGGGTTTCATCAGTTGGCTCTTAGCGAAAAGGATCAGTATTCCGGCGATGCAGATCCATTGGTACGTGGTCAGCCCGAATTGAACCGGATGCGGGCGGATAAATTCTTCCAGAAAACGGAATGCAAAGTAGGCCATGAAAAAGCGGCTGAGCAGGGTGCCGGGCGGTGCCGTATTCCGGGCGCGCTGGATCAGGAAAAAAGCGGTCAGGCAAAAGAGTCCTTCATAAAGCTGGGTAGGGTGTCGGGCAATGCCGTCACCGAAATCGACGCCGCAGGCAAACGGCTTCCCGTAGCAGCATCCGTTCAGCAGACAGCCCAGACGGCCGATCGCCATGCCGAGCGCAATCGGTGCGGCCAGCAGGTTTCCGTAGCGTCCACGGATGCCGAGTTTCCTTTTAATGAAAAGCACACCAAGCGTTCCGCCAACCAAGCCGCCGACAATGGTGCGTCCAGTGAGCAGCGCCTCTAAACTGAAGCCATAGCGCAGGTTCAACAGAATCACCGGTAGCTTCGCGCCGATCAGTCCGCCGAAGAACGCCGCCAGTGCAATCGGGAGCAGATGTTCGGACGACTGCCCGCTCTTTTTTGCATTATAGCGATACACCGCAAACGCCGCCGCAAAAGCGAGCAGCATACAAATCGGATAAATAGGAATGCTTTGCGGGCAGAGTCCCCAACCTTCCGGTACGCTGTGCGTTCGCTCTAGCACTGATTGTTTCCTTTCATACTGGGTCTCTTATATTTCACAGAATAATTAGGACAAAATAATTCCTGTCAGCCGGGTAATCATTCTGTCCTAATTATTCTGTATAAACTTCCTTCTCACTGTTCTTTCTTCCAATCATTGGAAAAAAGCGGCCGGTCATTTTCCGATAGTCGGAATAAGTATCACCGAAGGTTTTGATGAGCGCCTGTTCTTCCAGGTTCGAGCGGTAGACCATGGCCGGAATAAAAATGACGGTGTTCTCAATTGCGGCCAGCGGATTGAGGTAGGCGAGCGCCGCGCCGTAAAACATCCAGATGATCGAGGCATAGAGCGGGTGGCGGACGATCCGGTACGGGCCGCCCGTAACCAGTTGCTGATCGTCGTAGATGCGCACGTGATCCGCCCAGTTGGTTTTCAGGAAAACGCGTCCCCAGATATTAAAGCCCGCACCGAAGATCATCAGCACCAGCCCGAAAGAGCGAAACACGATGAAGCCTTCCGGCTCCAGCGCACTCCATCGAAGGCGGATCGTGATATAAAGCAGAATGAAAAAGGCGGCCATGCTGGCGGTGGCCACCGGACTGCGCCGCTCGCGGAAGGTGCGGTCCTTTTCGGTGTTCAAAAAGTTAAACGCAATCGCGGCCAGCATGGCCAGTACGCACAAGGCTGTGACGCCATCTGCAATTCCGTTAAACACGCTGCCCCCGGTAGATCGTATTAAATGCGGAGAACGGAATCTTGGTTCCGTCCGGCTGCAGAATATGCGCGCACTCGCGGCTGGCTCGATTCAGGTCGAAGTTCCAGCCATCGAGGAAACTTGCCACGGTAATGTGGAAGAATCGCTCGTGCACCAGGCGGGACCGCTCCTCCACCGACAGATTCAGCAGATTGGGCGGAAGCCGTTTGGTCAGTTCCTTCAGAATGGCATCGCCTTTACACAGGCAGGCTCCGGCGGCGGCTTCGAAAAGATCCTCCACCGAGGTGGTCAGCGGGTTGCCGTTCCAGACATCGGAAAGTACGCGCGGGATCGGTTTCCAATCATTGGAAACCTTTTCCAGATAAACCATGCTTGCCAGTCCGCAGGAGAGCGGGATGAAATTTTCGGTGTCGAGCAGCTCGGCGGCGGTGCGGCTGAGCACATTCACCACTTCGGTCTGTGTGACCCGTTCGGTCGGCGCGGCAAGTTCCGGGTTGCGGCCGAAATAGGCCTCGCACTGAAAGTTGATGCCGCGCACGGTCGGGTGTTCAAGCGCATAGCGCAGCAGATCGCCTGCCTGTTCCAAATTCAGCCCGCGCCGCAGCGTGGCCACCAGCGTGGCGGGAATTCCGTGTTGAGCGAGGGCTGATAGCGCCGCCTCTTTTTCGGCCAGCAAGGGCCGACCGCGCAATTCCTGATAGATGCCGTCATTGAGCCCGTCGAACTGGAGATAGACTTCAAAGCCATTGCCCAGTTTTGCGAGTTCGGCCACGTCGATCCCGCCTTTCTGTAGCGAAAGCCCGTTGGTGTTGAGCATCACATATTTGAACGGTCGGGCCATCGCCGCGCGCAGAATCTCCAGTATCTGCGGGTGGCAGGTCGGTTCGCCGCCGCTGATCTGCAAAACTTCCGGTTTGCCGTTGGCCGATTCAACCGCCGCGTCGAGCATGCGTCCGATGGTTTCCAATGATTGGAAATCGCCGGGGCCGGAATCCGCATAACAGACCGGGCAGCCCAGATCGCAGGCATCGGTGACTTCAATCAGGGCAATGCAGCTCTTTTGATGGTGATTCGGGCAGAGGCCGCAGTCGAACGGGCATCCGCGGTTTTCCAAGGTCTGGAATTTTTCGGGCGGGCGATTCGGACGACGGGCGGCGGACCAGCGTTTGTAAAGTGCGGCGTCGTGCTCAACGATCGAGCTGCGGGGTCCGCAGTTCGGGCAGTCGGACTCCAAAAACAAGTGGCCGTCCTTTTCCGCGATTTGCGCCGGAACCACAGCGGCGCAGGGCACGCAGTACGACTCAGTCTGCTCGGGATTGCTCATAGGTACTCCCCATTCTATCTTCTTCCGATTTTTATGTTCCTTAGCGCATTTCCCTAAATCAGCTCCATAAAAAGATGTTTGACAAAATAATTACGGACAAAATGATTTTTTTTCTTACCTGCAAGGAATTATTTTGTAAAAATTTCTGCTGCGTAGCCGCGTTAGTTTATTCCAGATTAAAACCCGTATTGTCGCATCCGGAATTTGGCCCGCAAGGCATTTTCCCGGTTTTCTTCCGGGTTATCTGTCATCAGGTAGTATTATTGGATTTATATGAGGAATTATTTAAATATTTTTGGAACAACTGATTGATTATTCTATGTATATTTGGAATTAATGCCATGTGAAGAGGTTCATATATAGCGATTTAATTAAGCATTTGCCGAAAAAACAGGTGACGCTTTTGGTCGGAGCGCGGCAGGTGGGGAAAACCACATTGCTGAAGCAAGTGAACGATCATCTGAAGGCGTCCGGAAAACCGTCCTTTTTCTTATCTTTGGAAAATAGGCAGACGCTTCAGTTATTGAACGAGAGCCCGCAAAACCTTTTTCAGCTGATTCCTGCACCGATGGATGGAGCTCGGATGACGCTGCTGATCGATGAAATTCAATATCTGGATGATCCGTCAAACTTCCTGAAGTTCCATTATGACGTTTCGGGAGAGCAACTGAAGTTTGTCGTCACCGGCTCCTCTCATTTTTACATCGATCGAAAATTCAAAGATTCGATGGCCGGGCGCAAGCGAATCTTTGAACTCCCCTCGCTGGGGCTCGATGAAGTGCTTCATTTTCGGGGACGGGACGATTTGGTCCCGTATGTGGGCTCTGGACAGATTCCTTTGCTGTACAAAGATGAAATTATGCAGCACTTCTACGACTATCTGGTCTATGGCGGCTATCCGGACGTGGTGCTGGCTACGGATTTATCCGAGCGCCGGGAAATTCTGAAAGAGTTGCGCAACTCCTATGCGAAAAAGGATGTGCAGGAAGCCGGACTTCAGCATCCTGATCTCTATCTTCGCCTGATGAAAATCACGGCCGACCAGATCAGCTCCCTGTTTAACGTCAACGCACTCGCCTCCGAGCTTTCAGCCGACAACAAAACGCTCAAAAACTATCTATGGGTCATGCAGAAATCTTTTCACGTCCACTGCGTATCGCCGTTTCATAAACGAGTTGCCAGTGAATTGAGAAAAATGCCCAAGGTCTTCTTTGCCGATCTCGGACTGCGCAATAGCCTGCTCAACAACTTCTCGCCCATCGGTGCACGAGAAGATCGAGGAGAATTGCTCGAAAATTATGTCTACCTGCGCCTGAAACAGGCCGCTGAAGAAGAGCGCGTCAAATATTGGCGTACCCAGAACAAGCAGGAGGTCGACTTTGTCGTCCAGCATGACGACGGAATGGCCGCCGCCTTTGAAGTCAAATGGAATGAAAAATCATTCCGCGACTCAAAATTCGCCTACTTCCGCAAAACCTACCCCGAAATTCCGCTTCAATGCATCTCCCTCGCCAACGCCTTTGAAGCCGACTTTTCCGCGGGAGGAATCGCTGAATGAAACTGCTCGCTGCCTTCTGACGCGGTAACGTCCGCCTGCTCTGACGCAATCTTTCCAATCCTTGGAAGAATGTAAATCCCGTCGGATTCGGCGGGATTTGTTATTGCGCAGCGTGGGGCTAATATCCCGATGCTTGCAGTGTGTAATTTGTAGGGCTGAAATGGCTGAGGCACGACGCCTTTCAGCCGAACTGGAGGGAAGGTCTCCTTCGTCAACCGTTCCCTCCCTACAATAAACAGGTATCCCGTCGGATTCGGCGGGGTTTGTTATTTTCCCGCTGTTCTTGGTTTAACCCGCCCGTCTTTATAGCTATGGTCCCCGTTTTACTTGAAAAAGAACCTCATCGGGTGGAGCAGGACTATGATTTATCGCATTGAAATCGGATTAAAAGACGGTGTGCCGGACGCACGCGGTCGCGGCGTAATTGATCGGGCGCAGGGTGCCCTGAAAATGAGCATCGGCGAATGCCGTACGCGCGACGTGTATAAAGTCGTTGCGAACATCGATGCCGACAAAGCCGCTGAAGTGCAGCAGACTTTTGCTGATCCGGTGGTGGCGGAATCCGCATTGGACCGACTTCCAGCCCCTGGAAATTTTGACTGGATGCTCGAAATCGGCTTTAAACCGGGCGTTACCGATAACGTGGGACGCACCGCCCGCGGCGCACTGAAAGATGTCGTCGGCCGCGAACTCGATTGGGAAGAACAGGTTTATACCTGCATTCAGTATTTCCTCTCCGGCGATCTGAGCCGCGAGGATGTCGAGCACCTCGGCAAAGACCTGCTGGCCAATACCCTGATTCAGACGATCTCTGTTTTCTCGAAAGACGAATGGCTGGCCGCCGCGCCCGATATTTCCGCCCCGATTTTCGACGATCATCCCGAAATCAAGGTTAACGTGATTGAGTTGCCCGATGATGACGCGGCGCTGATGAAGATTTCCTCCGAGGGCATTCTGTCGCTCTCACTCGAGGAAATGCACACTATCCGCGACCACTACCTGCGTGATGACGTGAAAGCGCACCGCGCCGAGTTGGATCTGCCGGAATGGCCGACCGATATCGAACTCGAATGCATTGCCCAGACCTGGTCGGAGCACTGTTCGCATAAGGTATTTTCCGGAACGATCAATTATAAGGATGAAGAAACCGGCGAAGCAGAGACGATTCACTCGCTCTACAAAACCTACGTGAAGGCCTCCACCAAAAAGATTGAAGAGTCGATCGATTGGCTAATCTCGGTTTTCACCGACAACGCCGGCATCGTGAAATTCAATGAAGACATCCATCTGGTTTATAAAGTGGAAACTCACAACTCGCCGTCGGCGCTCGATCCGTTTGGCGGATCGATGACCGGGATCGTCGGCGTGAACCGCGACCCGCTCGGCACGGGCATGGGCGCGGCGTTGGTTTCCAATGTCTGGGGCTACTGTCTCGGTTCGCCGTTCTACGACAAAGCGATGCCGGAAGGCCTGATGCATCCGCGCCGTATTCGTGACGGTGTGCACGAAGGTGTGATTGCCGGCGGCAACGAGTCAGGGATTCCGTACAGCCGCGGCTTTGAATGTTTCGACGAACGCTTCCTCGGAAAGCCGCTGGTCTATTGCGGCACGATGGGCACCATTCCGGTTACGGTTACCGGCGGCCCGTCCGAGCGCAAAGAAATTGAGATTGGCGACTGGACCGTGATGTGCGGCGGACGCATTGGTAAAGACGGTATCCATGGTGCAACCTTCTCTTCGGAAGAACTCCGCACTGAATCGCCGGCGCAGGCGGTGCAGATCGGCGATCCGCTGACCCAGCGCAAACTCTACGAATTTATTCTCGAAGCCCGCGACCTCGGCCTGTTCCGCTGCATCACCGATAACGGAGCGGGCGGCATTTCCTGTTCGTTCGGTGAGATGGGCAAATATTCCGGCGGCTGCGAATGCGACCTCGCCGGCGCTCCGCTGAAATACGAAGGTCTCCAGCCTTGGGAAGTGTTGGTTTCCGAAGCGCAGGAGCGCATGACGCTCGCCGTTCAGCCTGAATGCCGCGAGCAGTTTGAAGCACTCGCCAAACAGCGCGACGTCGAAGTCGCCTTTATGGGTAAGTACAACGATTCCGGCTACTTCACCGTCAAGCAGGACGGCAAAGTGATCGCCAGCCTCGACATGGATTTCCTTTACGAAACCGGTTGCCCGACGCTCGTGATGCCCGGCACCTGGAAAAAGCCGGTGGTGGAAGCGCCGAAGGTTGAAGCGCAGACGGACTATTCCGATACGCTTGTGAAACTGATGGGCGATCTGAACCTCTGTTCCCGCGAATACAAGAGCCGCATCTATGACGGCGAGGTGAAAGGCCTCTCCGTTGTGAAGCCTTACGTTGGTGTGAATGCCGACGTTCCGTCCGATGCCACGGTGATGCGCGTTGAATATAACAACGACCGCGGCGCGGTGCTGGCCGAAGGCATCAACCCCTGGTATTCTGATATCGATACGTACGACATGACCACATCGGTCATCGACGAAGCGGTTCGCCGCGTGATCGCCGTGGGTGGCGACATGAATCGCATTGCGATTCTCGACAACTATTGCTGGCCGGATCCGGTCGAGTCGGACAAAACGCCCGACGGAGCATATAAAATGGCGCAGCTTGTTCGTTCGAACAAAGCGCTGTATGACTTAACAACTGCGTATAAAACGCCAGCAGTCTCAGGTAAAGACTCCTGTAAGAACGACTCCACACGGGGTGGAAAGAAAATATCAATACCGCCGACGCTGCTTGTCTCCTCTATTGGGCAGATCGACGATGTGAAAAAAGCGGTTACCATGCCGCTGAAGAAAGCCGGCGACGTACTTTACGTTATCGGTGAAACGAAAGAGGAACTCGGGGCTTCTGCTTACTTCCGCCTTTTGGCGGAGGAGCAGGGTGCCCCGATGAATTACGGAGGAACCGTTCCGGCGGTGGATGCGGACAAAGCTCTCGAAATCTATGCGGCCATGAACAAGGCCACGGATGCCGGACTGCTGAAATCTGCAACAACGCCTTCGAAGGGCGGGCTGGCGATTGCGCTTTCGCTGATCACCATCGGTGGTCAGCTGGGAGCAACGGTTGATCTGTCCGGTTTGGCAGCGGATGCCGCCACGGCCCTCTTCTCCGAATCCAACAGCCGCTTCATTGTTTCAGTGGCCCCTGAAAAGGCAGCCGAACTCGAAGCCCTCTTCGCTGGACTTCCGATCACGAAGATCGGAGTCGTGACCGAAGAGAAGGTTTTGAAGGTTGAGGGTGCAGTTGAAGTTGTGCTCGAAGATTTGGTTCAGCCCTTCAAAGCAACACTTCACGGCGTGTAGTGGAACGGGCATCTTGCCCGTTTGAGCAAGCGGGACGCGTGCTCTACTTTCAAGGAGATGGATGGACGCCGACTTTTCTTTAGAGACCCAAATAGAAAAGCAGGGCACTCCGGTTGGGGTGCTTTCGCTTTTGTCGCTGTCGCCGGCGCGGTTTGCAAAAAACTATTTCTATGCCGGGACGACCGATCCGGTGCATTGCCTGCGGGTGGAGCTTGAATATGGCGGTGCGCGGATTCTGCCCGGCCACCGTTCGCTCTTTGTTGGTGAAGGTGCGCGGAAGGTGCGGCGCGACCGCGATGCAGAGAAGACGCTGCTTGCACTGCTCGACCTTCCTCAATTACAAAAACTGACAAAAGTCTACCATTGGATCGATGCGTCCGATCCGCGCAGTCACTGGAAAACATGTGCTTCGCAGCAGGAGTGGCTGACGTTTGTTGAGCAGATGCCGATCCTGCTGGAACCGCAGGGCTGGCGGATCGAAATGGATCCGTCGTTTGAGCTTGCGGTCCATTCGCCGGATAGCTGGTATGTCGATCTGGAGGAAACGGCGGGAGGAACCTTTGCGGCGAAGGTCGGCTTCGAGCTGTCGAACCGGCGCATCAATATTCTGCCGTTCCTGCTGGAGCGGCTGCGCGGTGGAAAGCCCCTGGATTTTCTGTTGCTTGATGATGGCCGCAGGGTGGTCATTCCACGAGAACGCATCGAACTGCTGACGGCTTCGTTGCTGGAGCTGTTCGATAAAGAGGCGGTGACGGGCGACGGCGGATCGATTGAAATTCCATGGGTGCGTGCGATGGAGCTGGCAAAGTTCCAGGCCTTGGAAGATTTTAAGTCGAAGCTGCCGGTTGCACTGAAGGAAAAGGCAGAGCGACTTGCGTTGGTAACGGCGGCGCCGAAAGTCCGCAAACCGCGGACCCTGAAGGCCGAGTTGCGCGACTATCAGCGGGAGGGCCTGAATTGGCTGCAGCTGCTGCGTGAGGCCGGATTCGGTGCGGTGCTGGCTGATGACATGGGGCTGGGTAAAACGGTTCAGGCGCTGGCGCATATTCTGGTGGAAAAGAGTGCGGGGCGGGTGGATGCGCCGTGCCTGATTGTGGCACCGACGAGTGTGCTCTACAACTGGGAGGCGGAAACCAAAAAGTTTGCGCCGTCGCTGAACATCCTCGTTTCCCATGGCTCTGACCGCGCCGACCATTTCGAGGACTTTGCGAAGTATGACCTGATCGTCACGTCCTATCCGCTGCTGGCGCGCGACGGCGAGGAATTGCTGAAGCATCGCTTTCATCTGCTGATTCTCGACGAGGCGCAGTTTATCCGCAACCACAGGACGATCGCCGCGCGCGTTGTCCGCCTGTTCGATGCACACCAGCGCATTGCGCTTACCGGCACGCCGCTGGAAAATAATCTCGATGAACTGTGGTCGCTCTTTTCTTTTGTGATGCCCGGCCTGCTTGGCAGTCACGGCGTCTTTCGGAAATTATTCCGCGTGCCGATCGAGAAGGCGGGACATCCGGTTGCTCGCCGCGTACTGGCCCGTCGGATTGCGCCCTTTGTGTTGCGCCGTACCAAAGATGAAGTGGCCACGGAACTGCCGCCTAAAACGGAAATGATACAGCGGATCGAACTGACGGTTGCACAGAAGGAACTTTACGAAACGGTCCGCGCCGCTTCCGAAGACCAGGTGCGCGAAGCTGTGAAAATCAAGGGGCTGGCCCGTTCGCACATCATCGTGCTCGACGCCCTGTTGAAGATGCGGCAAGTCTGCTGCCATCCGCAGCTGCTGAAATTGGAGGCGGCAAAGGGCGTGGTCGAATCCGCTAAGCTCGATGCGCTCCGTGAAATGCTGAATGAAATGATTCCTGAAGGTCGCCGGGTGCTGATCTTTTCCCAGTTCACCAGCATGCTTAAGCTGATTGAGGCGATGCTGAACGAGCAGGGTGTGGATTTTGTGAAGATCACCGGAAGTACGAAGGATCGCAAAACGCCTGTTGCCGATTTCCAGGCGAGCAAGATTCCCGTTTTTCTCATCAGTCTCAAAGCGGGGGGTACGGGGCTGAATCTCACCGCTGCTGATACGGTTATTCATTTTGATCCGTGGTGGAATCCCGCTGCTGAGAGCCAGGCCACCGACCGCGCCTATCGCATCGGGCAGGATAAGCCCGTCTTTGTCTACAAGTTCATCGCTTCCGGCACGGTTGAAGAAACCATTCTCGCTATGCAGGAAAAGAAAAAGGATCTGATCGGCGGCCTGCTTGATGACCAGAAGGAGGCCCTCTCCAAATGGGGCGAAGAGGATTTGATGGATCTCTTTAAACCGCTGGGCCAAGGAGCGTAGGCAATGGGACATTGGTGTTCAATTTGCGGGAAGCACTGGGCTTGCGTTGCCTGGAAATCGACACGGAACTGCGCTTCCAGTCCGAATTGATTGCCGCTTATGAGACCGATGTGCTGGGAGGTGTTCTGGGATGAAAGAAAACGACGATCAGCTGGGTTTTGATTTTTCGGCGGACAGCCTGCTTGAATTTCCGCTGAATCGGGAAGAAAAGGGGTGGTCGGTCTTTGAGTCAGACCAGAAACAGGCGATCCAGCGATTGGAAGAACGTTTTGGCATTGCCCTCAACCGCCGCGTGCAGCTTCGTCTGAACGGCTGGCCGCAGGAGTTTAACGGCAAGCTGATGCTGGAAGGTCTGCTACTGCCGACGGGCCATGAGAAAACGGTGCGCCTGCGCCTCGGAAAGCTTACATTCGACAATACGGATATCGAGTATTGCCGAACGCTCGATTGAAATCACTTTTCGCCGGGCCCACGGGCGTTCCGCCCTGAGTCCTGGCGGTACACAACTCTGTCGCCGGAACGCATTCGGGTTCATAGAAAATCTTGTTTGGGCTTGTTGTATATTTCCTTAACCAATATTACTAGAGCACTATGAAAATTACTCTTATGTGCCGGACCCGTCTTGTGTTGTGCTTCCTCTTTTTGACCGTTTGGAGCGTGTTTGGGGATGAAGTTAACCGCATTCCTCCCGAAATCTTTGAGAAGGAGCTGCGACCGGAGTTGTCTGATATTCGCGTGCTGATGGATGAGGTTGACTATTTTTCTCCGGAAAAAAGCAACCATGGAAGAATCATCCAGGAAAATATTATCTATGTTGACGAGTCGGGGCGTAGTTATGAGGTGATTCACTTTGCCCACAAAGCGTTGAGCAATGGTGATTTGGATGATGTGGGGATGGATACCTACTTTTTCCGCCCTGAAAAAGAGAAAATCTATCTGATCGCGGCTGAAACGATTCTGCCTGATGGAAGCGTTTGCGAAGTGCCGAATGAAGGGATCATGATTCAGACACCTGAAAAGGAACGCTCTTCGATGATCTTTACCGGGCGAAAGCAGATTCGACTGATTTATCCGCAGGTGACCGCCGGTTCCGTGATGCGTTATGTTCTGCTGATTGAGCGGGACAGTTTCAGAATCCCCGGCGAATATACGGATCGGTATACCTGGGAGCGGAATTGGCAAACCCATGTGAAGCGGGTTGTTTTGAATCTTCCGGCATCCTATCAGCAGAAACTTCAGGTCGTGACGTACGGCGATGGCGTTCCGGAGCCTGAAATGAAGGAGCTTGAAAATGATCGCACCCGCTATGAATGGGTGCGGGAAAAGCTGCCGATTCGCAGCAATGAAAAGCTGGATGGACCTATGATGCAGACCGGACCGACGCTGTTATTGAGTACGATGCAAAACTGGGATGAACTGGCCGCGTGGTATACCGAGCGAATCAACGAATCTTCGGACGTCACTGACGAGGTTAAAGCGGTGGCACAGGAATGGGCCGAGGGGGCGGAAACGGAGGATGAAATTATCCGTAATCTGGCGTTTCGCGTTTCGAAGGATATTCGCTATGTGAGTCTTGAATTCGGTATTGGGGGATTGCAGCCGCAGCCAGCGTCGTATGTTTTGGAAAACGGATTCGGGGATTGTAAGGATAAGGCGAATTTTCTGCGTGTGCTGCTACAGGAACATGGAATTGAGTCCTATTTTGTTCTGATCAATACCGATCATGCCGGATTGGTAGAAAAGCGATGTGTGGACTATGGCTATTTTGACCACGCCATTCTGATGATCAAAAAATCGAACGGGGAAGTGATTTTTTGCGATCCGACCATTAAGTATGGGTCGGTCGGGCTGCTTTATCCGACTATTTCAGATCGTGAGGCGCTGGTGGTGGATCATACCAGTTCCAGTGCGAAGTGGGTAAAGACTCCGAAGAGCAATGCCGGCCGCGTTCAATACGAAATGGATCTGAAGCTGGCGAATAACGGGGAGTTGTCCGGATGGTTCACTGCTGAAGCAGAGGGCTATTATGCCGCCTCCCTGTCCCGGCGTTTTCAGGATACTGAGCGGGAAGCCCTTAAGCAGGATATTGAAAAGTTTATCGGGTATTTCTATGATTCATCTTCCGTGATTGATTACGAAGTGGTTCTTTCCGATCCTCAGGAAGCGACCTTCAAACTCAAGGCCTATTTTATTCGACCGGACATCGGGCAGGGCGACCGATCGGTATCCTGGCCTGACATTAAGTGGCTGCTTCCGGGACTTGGAGACAATCAGGATGTTAAACGTGATGCATTTCTCTGGGACAAAGAGTATGCGGTCCGTTTGAAAATTGTGCTCCCGAAGGGGAGCGCAGCTTCCAGTCTGCCGGCAGACTGGAGCGTGAAGGCCGGAGGTTTTTCTGCGAATGCTTCCTGGAAGAGCGATGAAAATATTCTGTCGGCAACCTGGGATTCCACCATTACCGAAACTATTTTCAACCCATCAGATTTCAGGAAGCTTTATGCAGCAGTTGATGCCACGAAACATTGGATGGAAAAACTGGTGTTGCTCGGCTCGTCCGGGGAACCGGTGGTTAAGGCGAACGAAGGTGCGGGGGAGGCTTTGCTCAACACTGAGTTTGTATTAATGAGCACGGGAGAAGGGCAGCTTACGCTGGTGGATCATTTGTATCCAGCCAACACCAAAGCTGAACAGAGGAAGCTGGCACTGGAAAAAACGAAATCCTGGTTCCCGAAAGATCTCCAGACTCAGTTTGAATGTGATATCCGTCTTGGATGGTTGGCCTATTATGCAAAGGATTATGAACAGGCTATTGAGATCGTTGATGCAGGCTACAGTGAATATGCGGGCGATGCTGAGGCCACTGTATGCGGTTGGGCGCTATATCTGAAAGCGTTGGCGCTGGAGGCATCAGGACGCGTTGATGAAAGTAAGGAACTCTACATCGAGCTGGAATCTGATCCGGACCAGAATGAATTCAGAAAAGGGTATGCTGCCTATCAGTATGCCCGGTTAATGCGTGAAGAGAATCCGGAGACGGCCGTTACCTATTATTTCAAAGCGCTGGATTATGAAACGTCTGATGTCGAGTGGATGCTTCAGCAGGCCTACCGCTTTCTGCTCGCACATGCAGCGCCCCAGGCGGTCGTTACTTTTTTTGATGAGCTGCATGAACGGAAACCGGAAAAAGCAGAAGGGTTGGCGCAAAGCCTGATAGCTGAAGGGGTGAAAAATTCAAAGCAATTAGAAGGGCTTCGGCAGGCGCGCGAAATCCAGCAGATACTGGTCGGCTTAAGCTTTGCAGAATGTTTCAACTCTCCGGAGTATGAACAGCTGACCCTGCTGTCCGATGACTACCGAAATTATGAAATATGCCGGAAGGTGCTGCAGGAGCATCTGGATGGCTGCGGGTATTCATTCTGGATTGCTGAGCCGGACCGCGCGCGTACGTTTGATGAATATGAAAAAGCGATTTCAGCTAAAATCAGTCAGGATGCAATTGAAGAGGCGGCGCGGCTCTGTTTCTGGCGTTTCTTTAATCTGGATCCGGAGATTGAGTTTCCTGAATGGGTGTGGAATTCCTCTCGCATGATCGACTATCTCTACAGAAACGGGCAGGAGGAACTGGAGCCGTTTCGCGATCTCCTGTTTGCGCAGTCACCTTTGCTTCCGGTTCAATCCGAAGGAGGCATCGATTTAATGTTCCTTAAGGCGGAAGCGTTTGAACGTGAACAAAAGGATGTTGAAGCGCTGGCAGTTTATGAACAGCTCTTTGAGCAGGGACTGGAAGAGCATTGGCAGAAGTCGCTATACACGCGATGGGCATCACTGCTGAATTCAAATGGGCAGCGGGAAAAAGCTCTGGAAGTGTATGCCGCAGCACGTAAAAGGCTGAAGGACGACCCGGAGTTCCTGCCGCTTAGCGTAATGGGTGTTTATGCGTTGTTAGACGCCGGCCGGATGGATGAAGCCACCCAGTTGATTCAGGAACTGTATGCTACGTGCCAGATTTTGGATATTGACGATGATTTCACTGCTGTGCTGGAGGGATGGGTTGAATTGATTGAATCGGAGACCCTGGCAGATTTCTTTGAGTTTCGAAATGAATGGTGGCCGCAATGGAGCGCGGCCGCAAAGGCGATCGGCCTGCCGGATGGGGATGCTCCCTGTTTCGGTATCACGGATATGGAAGCGGGCGGAGAGGAATTGGCTGCCGCCATCGCAGAGAGCGACTTCGATGAAATCGCTCTTATCCTGGGGCAGTTTATGAATGCAGCTCAATGGCATCCGCTGATGTGTCGTGAGGCTCAATCGATCATGAAAATTCTGGTTAACTACTATGAGGATGCCTGCGTTCCAATTTATGAATGTGTGATTGCGATGAATGGTGAGCAATTTCAGGGAAGCGATGATGCCATCTATGCCGGAAGAAGTGATGTGCTCGATTCCTATCTGAATATGGAGCGCTATGAACAGTTGGAGGAGGATGCAGACCGCTATTGGGCAGATACCGAAAATGAAGCGTATCGGAGCATGTACAGCCGCTATGGTGCTTTGGCCGTTTTGAACCTCGGAACAGTCGATACTGTCTGGAGTGAACGAATGGAGCAGAATCTGACGCGGCCTGAAGAGCAAAAGGACCCGTATGCTGTAAATATTATGAGCCAGCTTTATCAGCAGGATGGAAAGCTGATCGAAGCGCGCGAGCTGCTGGAAACCTACTTTGCGGTAACCGATTCGGATAACGAACAAATGAATAAGCGGCTGAAAGGCAGACTCAACGATATACAGGAGCTGATGGGAGGAAATGCGAAGCTGACCGAGGGTGTGATGCAGTGGCTGGATCAGTTTAAGCCATCCTGGACTCAGATTTTCCCCGATCCGGCACTGGATAAGGAACCCGTTGCCGAAGTCAGTCGGAAAGTCGAAAAACTGCTCGACCAGAGCAACAGTGAAACAACGCTGTCAGAAAGCAACTATCTCCTGTGCGCCGCCCTGGATGAGCGATTGAGTTCAGCAATGCGTGAATACGCTTTTTATAGTTTTCTTTCAAAAGCCATCCTGCCGGTATGGGATCGTGAACGCATGATGAATATGTTTGATGCCGTTATACAAAATGACAGTTTTTCAAACAGACTCCGGAATCAGTGCGTAAGCTTTTCGGAAAATATGGCCTACATGCTCTCATCACCCGGTTACATGAAAGAGAAATATATTCCTTACACGAAGCTGCTGAGCTTGGAGGCCGAATCTGATGAGGTTACCGCTCTGATGACAAGCTTCTGTAATAGAGATGCTTTTTCAGAGAAACAGATCTCAGACTGGATGAATTCTGTAAAGGAAACCATGCAGCCGTTCAGCGGTCATACTGCGTATCTTTTAAATCTGGCCTATGGCGATCTGCAAAGACTGGGCGCAGCGGACGCAATGAAGGAACAGATTCAGAGTGCAAAAGAGTTCACATTTAAGACCGATGCGGGGAGCTCCAGTTTTTCAGTGCAACTGGCCTGGCAACAGGAGCTCGGAAGGCTGGAGGACATGAATTTAATTCATGGGGTTTTGGAACAGTTCTTTATGGATCTGCTTAAGCCGGACGAAGCGCGCCCGGACCATGCTGAGTTCCTTTTGTTACCAAGAAAAAGCCTTTCCGAGCAACGGGCAATCATCCGGGGCCTCTTAAAGTATGGTATATATGATCATACTTCCTTCGGATTCTGGATCGACTTAAATGATCTCGAATACATGAACGGTTTGATATGCATCGATGAGGACAACCTTGGGCCACTGCTGGATCAACTGCTGGCGGTGTGCAAAACGGATAATCAATATAATCTGGCAATTGATCTGATTGCCCGATTATTCGATTCCGACAATGCCGCCTGTCTGGAAATTCTTTCAGCGAAAACCAAGGAACTGACCCTGCGCACTGTGGGAGAGCAAACCAAACAAACGCTTCTTTCCATGCAATATCGAGTTCGAATTCGGACTGGTGATCAGGCCGGTGCACTCCAGGATCTGAAAGATGAACGGAATCTTCCCAAGCAGGATCGGCATCGTTCTATGATGGTTGCGCTAATTTCAGCACGCGATACGGATGCCTTGAATGTCTATTTGAATACGGCGGATACGGATCTGCTGCTGGATGATTCCATGATTTCTATGACACTGGATGCCTACAGGCTTTGCGGGCGTGATGCAGAATATGCGCTGGTGAAAGAAAAGGGCGAAGAAGTGTTGTTCGAAAATATGGCGGAAGCCGTATTGCAGGGTGAACGTTATCCAATTTATTACGCCTCTGAGATGGCAGAGCAGTTGAATCAGGAAGACGCGCTGACCGATGAATGGCTTGCATTGGTCGAGCAGGTTGCGAGGGTGGATGATATTTATTATCTGCAAATGCGTATCAGTTATTTCAGACAGGATTGGGCCGCGATGGAAGAAGCCGCGAGTAAACTGAGTTCCTTAAGGCCCACCCATTACGATACCTACTTTTACCTGGGAAAAGCGAAGATCCAGCAAGGGGAGTATCAAGAAGGCCTAAAGGCGCTCGAGCCGTTTCTTACCTATTGTAAAGATAACCCGCTGTACGCAGAAGCAATACAGCTGCAGAATGAGGCCCGTTCTCAACAGGGGTAAAGCCGCGTTTGCTTCAACATGAAAAAAGCCCGCCCGAAACTTCGGGACGGGCTTTTTCATCTTCCAATCATTGGAAAAATTTAGTCGGCCAGGAACGCGTTCATGCGGGCGGCGAAGCCGGCCGGATCGCTGAGCTTGGCTCCGGAGGCGATGACGGCCTGATCGTGCAGCAGCTTGGTCAGACTTCCAACCTTTGGATCATTGGCGTCGGCTTCGTAGAGCGCCTGTACCTTTTTTACCACGGGGTTTTCGGGGTTGAGTTCGAGCACACTTTCGCGCGGCGGAACTTCCTGGCCCATGCGGCGCATCATTTCTTCAATGTGCGGGCTCATGGACATTTCGTCGCCAACGAGTACGGCCGCGGAATCTTTGAGACGTGAAGTCAGCTTAACCTCTTTCACGCCATCGAGCAGATCCTTGGCATAGCCAATGTAGCCTTCGAAGGTTTTAGTTTCTTCTTCCAGCGCTTCCTTGTCGCCGATGCCGCCCTTGTTGACGGCTTTGAGTTTCTTGCCTTTGTATTCCATCAGCTGCGGAATCACAAAGTCGTCGATCGGGTCGATCATCAGCAGCACTTCTTTTCCGTCGGCCTTGAAGGCTTCGAGGTAAGGCGAGTTTTCGATGGAGCTGCGGTTTTCGCCGGCGAGGTAGAGAATCTCTTCCTGATCGTCGGCCATGTTTTCCACATAGTCCGCAAAGCAGGTTTTTTCACCCGCCGCTTTGTTGGTGGATTCGAACAGCAGGAGATCGGCAATCTTTTCTTTGTTTTCCCAATCGCTCTGCAGGCCTTCTTTCAGGATGGCACTGAAGTTTTCGTGGAAGATTTCAAATTCCTTGTAATCCTTCTTCTTCATCTGCGCCAGCGTTTTGAGGACGCGGGACGTCAGGTTTTTGCGGATCGTATCAAGCATCGGGTTTTCCTGCAGAATTTCGCGGGAAACGTTCAGCGGAAGATCGGAGGAATCGACGACGCCCTTCACAAAACGCAGGTAGCTTGGCAGCAGGTTGTCGAATTCATTGCTGATGAAGACGCGCTGCACATAGAGGTTCAGGTGCGCTTTCGGGTCGTTGTTCATCATCATATCGAACGGTTTGTGTTCGGGGATGAAGAGCAGTGCTTTGAATTCAATCGCCCCTTCGGCGTTGTAGTGAATGGTTTCTGCCGGACTGTTGGTGTCGTGCGAAATATGTTTATAGAACTCGCCGTATTCTTCGTCGGTGATTTCGCTCTTATTGCGGAGCCAGATCGCTTTCTGGGTATTGATCTGCTCTTCCTTTTCCTCTTCAATATCGGTTTCTTCGTCCTTCTCTTTCGTGAGCAGAACAACCGGATGTTCGAGGAAGTCGGAAAACTTTTTAACGGTGGAACGGATGGTCCATTCGTTCAGGTATTCCGCCGCATCGTCTTTCAGGTGCAGGGTGATCTCGGTGCCGCGCTCGGTTTTGTCGGCATCGCCAAGTGTGAATTCGCCGGTCCCTTTGGATTCCCATTTAACGGCATCTTCGCCGTGCGCTTTAGTGACCACGGTTACATCGTCGGCCACCATGAAGGAGGCATAGAATCCGACACCGAACTGACCGATCAGATCCGGGTTGTTTTCCAGGTCCGCTTCCTTGGCTTTAGCCAGAAATGCTTTGGTGCCGGAATGGGCAATAGTACCGAGGTTTTCAATCACCTGTTCGCGGGACATGCCGATGCCGTTATCGGAAATGGTCAGCGTCTTGGCTTCTTCATCGGCTTTCAGTGTGATTTTCCAGTCGGAATGCCCTTCGAGAATTTCCTCGTTGTTCAGGCCTTCGAAGCGGACTTTATCAATTGCATCGCAGGCATTGGAAATGAGCTCGCGCAGGAATACTTCGCGGTGCGAGTAAAGTGAGTGGGTGATGAGGTGAAGCAGTTGCTCCAGCTCGGTCTTAAATTGCATGGTTTCTTCAGCCATTGTTATATCTCCTATGTTACGATTATTACAAAAACAGGCGAAAAAATACGAAAGGAGGCGGGGCGGTTCAAGCACTAATATAGCTGTAGGGCTCCCGTCGCTCTATTCGCCGCTTGGGGGCATGGCGTGGAAATGGTGCACGGGGCCGTGGCCCGCGCCGATTTCGTAGTCCGCGCCCGCCGCAATGGCCCGGCTGATGTACGCTTTGGCCTGAGAAGTCGCCTCCTGCAGATCAAAGTCGCGGGCGAGGAAGGCCGCCAGCGATGAAGAGAGGGTGCAGCCAGTGCCGTGGGTGTTCCGGGTGTCGATGCGTTTCGATTGGAGCAACAGGGTTTCTTTCTTTTCAAAATCGTACAGCACATCGGTCAGTTGATCGCCGTCGAGATGCCCGGCTTTGAGCAGGACGGAAACCTGATAGCGGTCCGCCAGCTTGGCGGCATAGCGAGGGAGGTCATCCCCGTTGGAGATCGATTCATCGAGCAGGATTTCGGCCTCCGGAATATTCGGCGTAATGACGCGGGCTTTCGGAATCAGCTGTTCCCGCAGTGCGGTGAGGGCTTCCTGCTGCAGCAGGATATCGCCGGAAGTTGCGGTGATGACCGGGTCGAGTACCACGTTTTTGATGGCATACCGGTCCAGTGCACGGCAGACCACTTCGATGATGTTCGCCGAATGCAGCATACCGATTTTGATGGCGTCCGCGCCGATATCGCTCAGCACCGCGTCGATCTGCTCTGCAAGAATCTGCGGGGGGACGGGGTGCACATTGGTCACGCCGACGGTGTTCTGAACCGTGATGGCGGTGATGGCCGTGGCGGCATAGGCACCGCAGGCCGAGATGGATTTGATGTCGGCCTGGATGCCGGCGCCGCCGCCGGAATCGCTGCCGGCGATACTCAGTACAGTGTTGTATTTCATCGTGTTGCTCCAGCGTGTGGATGTTGGCTAGAAAGAAAATGATCAATCAGTTTGCGGGCAATGGTTGCTTTGGAGGGAATTTTTTCCGGTAGATTGTTCGCGGTGTACCAGCCGGCATCTGCGATTTCTTTTGGATCAATCCGGATTTCGCCACCGACATAATCGGCGGTGAAGCCGACCATCAGCGAATGGGGGAACGGCCAAGGCTGGCTGGAATGGTATTTAATGTTCGTGATTTCCAGCCCCGTCTCTTCCATCACTTCGCGGGCGACACACTGCTCCAGGTTTTCACCCGGTTCCACGAACCCGGCCACGACGCTGTAGAGCCCTTCCGGAAAATGATGCCCGCGCGCCATCAAGAGTTCATTGCCGCGGGTGACCGCCACGATCATGCTCGGCGAAATCCGCGGGTAATTCATCAGTCCACACGCCGGACAAACCATGGCCCGTTCTTGTTCGGAGGCTTCCGCTTTGGTGCCGCACCGCGAACAGAACTGATGGTTTTCGCTCCATGTCAGGATCTGCGAGGCGTAGCCGATCAAGGCATAGAGCTCATCTTCAAAATGGCCGTGGAGTGAACGGATGTCGCCCGATTCATATCCAGTTGGCAAAACGGTGGCTTCATCTAAACGGGCGGTATAACAAGGCATGTTATCAAGCAGGCCGAGATAAATGGCGTTTTTAAGCAAGGGGCTGTCGGGGGGCAGCAGGGGGACCGATTTTTGATCGAGCTGGATCTCTTTTTCGTTACTGAAGAGAAAGGCCCGGACCGTAGCGGGCGAGGGCGTTTCCGGAAGAATGGCTGGGTTGAATGTCATCTGTCCCAGAGTAGATAATTTGATCCGCAAGGCACGTATAATCGGTTGCGAATTAAGACCGGAAGTTGACCGGTGTTTGGCGCAAAAGTACGTTGCGTTCCAGACCTTGGAAAAATCAAACCACCAAACGGTTGATGCGGCAAAGAGAGCCGAGGCGTCTGGCGGGTATGGAATGCGGTTGACAATCTCCCGACCAGCTCTTACCTATCATGGCGGAGAAAAAACATGTCCACTGACGCACCAAAATTATCTTCCATTAATCTGCTCGGCATCTGGTTTGGCGCCGCCGTTTCCATTGCGGAAATTCTGACGGGCTCGTTGCTCGCGCCGCTGGGGTTGGGGAAAGGTATTGCCACCATTCTGATCGGTCACCTCATCGGGGCGCTCATCCTGTTTCTCGCGGGCATCATCGGTGCGCAGAAAAATCTCACTTCCATGGAATCCACCCGGCTTTCGTTCGGGCGATTCGGTTCCTATGGCTTCTCGCTGCTCAACCTGATTCAGCTTCTCGGTTGGACCGCCATTATGATCGCCAGCGGAGCCGCGATTTTCGACGAAGCCGCAACGCAGCTCTTCGCCTACAGTAACCCGGCCCTCTGGAGTATCGGCATCGGGCTGTTCATTTGCATTTGGATTGCGCTCGGGCTGAAAAATCTGGCCAAAGTCAACGCCGTCGTCGTCAGCCTGCTCTTCATCTTCTGTGTCGTACTCGGTTTCGTTATTTTCCGCAACACCTCCGCGCTGAGTCCAATGGCCGAAGGTTCCATGAGTTTTGGCGGCGGGGTGGAGCTCAGTGTGGCCATGAGCCTCTCGTGGTTGCCGCTCATTGCCGACTACACGCGCTCGGCCCGCCGCCCAATCCTTGGAACCGCCATCGGGGTGGCCGGCTATGCCGTCGGCGGGGCGTTCATGTTTATCATCGGTTTGGGAGCCGCGCTCTATTCCGGCACGTCAGATATTGGCCAAATCCTCATGGCCGCCGGGCTCGGTATTCCCGCGCTCTTTGTCGTCTTTTTCTCCACGACCACCACCACGTTTCTCGACGTTTTTTCCGCGGGCGTCAGCTTTACCAATATTTTCCCGCGCGCCGGGGAAAAGAAAATCGCGATCGTCGTCTGCATCGCCGGCGTAGTGCTGGCCCTGCTCGCGCCACTGGCTCAGTTTGAAAACTTTCTCTTTTTCATCGGCTCCGTCTTTGCTCCGCTCTACGCCGTGCTGTTTACCGACTATTTCATTCTCCGCCGCGCGGACAGCCAGGCTCGATCCTTCAACCTGAAAAACGGGCTGCTCTGGCTCCTCGGCTTCGTCCTCTACCGCGTGCTGCTCGCCTATAACACGCCGGTCGGCACCACCACGATCGTTATCCTGCTGACGGGACTCCTCTGCGTTCTCTTTCACAAAGCAGAACAAAAGTGGTTTCCAACCCTTGGAAAAAGGTAGCAACTGTATTTAGCAGGCTGATTTGATATGGTGGCTTTTAAACGTAGGACAGTGCTTCCAGCCTGTCTCCACCTGCATGGCCTCGCTGTCGTAGACAGGCTGGAAGCACTGTCCCACATTACCGAACCACTGTTTAAACTCCCTTAACGAAGTACCAATTGGGTAGGGCCCCCGACTCAACTGCCTTTTTTAATCGCGAAGAAAACTGGCGGGGCGCTGGCCTCAGCGCCCCAGTTCAACGGGCCGAAAAATGAGGCGGTACTGAAACCCGAAGGCCGACCCTTTTTCCCTTTTTCAAGCATCCCGATTTTAACTCCAATAAGCAGGCGTTTTTTTAGGGAAATAGGATCATTAATCGGACGCATCACGAAGCGGGGGCACTTCGTGGTTTACTGCCATTCAACTTTTACGATACGTTGATCTTTCTTAATGGGAGATGGGAACATGAAGGGATTGATGATAGGGGTTGTCTTGTTCTTGGTCGGTTCTGCCCTTGCGGTGGAATCGTATCAGCCTAAGGAGTCGAGCTCGGCATACCGGGCGTTTGAGGCGCAAGGGCGCGCGATCGAGGCGCGGGTGGTGAAGGTGGATGTAAGTCGGGGCACCGTCACGTTGGAGCTGGCGAATAAGCAACGCAAGAAGGTGAAGATCTCCATTTTCAGCAAAGGGGATCAAGCCTATATCCTTGAGTGCGCAATGGTTCAGGAATTTAAATCGTCGCGCTTCAAGATGGAGTTTAAGAAAGAACTCATTGATAAGACACGGACGGAGCCCTCCACCGGTATTCGCCGTGACACTGAAAAATTTCAATACGATATCAAGATCGTTAATGGAACGGCCCTCAAGATGGAGGGAATAACATTATCCTATAATATTTTTCTCGAGCAGGAAGAGCTGGCGGATGGGAAAAACGATGTGAATCGATACTATGTTTCGGGTGAAATTCCACTGAAACCGCTTGCGCCAAAGGCGAAGGTTGCTCTGAGCACGAAAACATTCTCAATATACAGCCAGAAACTGGCGGGCGGATACTCTGGGTACAGCAGTGGAGCGCCGACCCATCAATCGGGAAAAAGCAAAGGCGCCTGGTTGAGGCTCACGTTGAAAACCCGCTCGGGTTTAACAGCAATGAAAGAAGCCTGTCTGCCGAAGAATACGAATGAGATCTTTTCGTGGCAGGAAGTGGAAAAAGAGTAGGAAACCGCGCTGGCCCTGCTCGCGCCACTGGCTCAGTTTGAAAACGCTCTTTTCTTCTTCGGCGGGGTCTTCGCTTCGTTCTACGCTGTGTTGTTTACCGACTGTTTCATTCTCCGCCGCGCGGACAGGTACTCTGACCCTTTGACGATACCTTACTTCATTAGTTCCATTACTAGCTCAAGTAATATCATCAGATTAGTTTTGGGCGAATGGTCCGCGGATGAAAAGATTGTGAATCTATTTAATTTTATAAAACACACACTCTCTGTTAATGTCTAAAGAAATACTCAACTAATCTCAGAATGGTACGCAGATATGGAAACCAAAATATACACATGTTTTATTGCTTCTCCGAGTGATACAAAAGCAGAACGAGATGCTTGTGATGTGGTTTTTAATGAAATCAATCAAAGCACAGGAAAAGAGCTTGGGTTTCGAGTTGAAAGTCTTCGATGGGAGCAGGATGCCAGACCTGATAACGAACGCCCCGGCCGTTCAGAGCCTCGATGCGTCAAGCGGCGACCGAAACCGTTCCAGCATATGACGGCTCCGCGCGAGGTCATGAAAGAGA
>JAROBA010000033.1 GCA_029432815.1 Pontiellaceae bacterium B1224
CGGATCCGCGACGTGGATGTGGCTAAGGAAACGGCTGAAATGTCGAAGTACAACATTCTGCAGCAGGTTGGAACGGCCATGTTGGCCCAGGCCAACCAGTTGCCGCAGGGCGTACTTCAGCTTCTCGGCTAAGTTGCCTCCAAGGTTTGGAAAAGACGGGTTCCGGTTTCGGAGCCCGTTTTTGTTTTTCCGGTTCTGCAGGTCAATCGGCAAATTTTGCCGATTGATCACAATTTGGTTTAAGCAGGCCGCCGCCGCCGCCGAATAACCAATTGCCGTTAACAGCTCTGGGTGGTCCAGCGTGAGCGGCAGGCAACACAAGGATGTGTTGCTTGGTAGTAAACTGCATATAACCAAGGAGGAAACCATGCAGATTAGTAATAACACTTCGGCGTTCAACGTGTGGAAAAACTACACGACCAACGTCAGTAACCTGCGCGACTCGATGTCCAAGCTGTCTTCCGGCAGCCGCATCAATAACGCAGGCGACGATCCGTCGGGTCTTGCCATGAGCGAACGGCTGCGTACGCAGTCGCGCAACACGGCGGCTGCAGCTGGAAACGTGGAAAACAAGTTAAACTACTTGCAGACCGCGGATTCATGGCTGCAGAAAACACACGACATGCTCGGCCGTATGGGTGAGCTGGCTGTGATGGCCAATGATGATACAAAATCAACTACCGACAAAGACGTCCTGCAGAAGGAATTCAAGCAGATGCAGGATGAAATTGCGCGGATCGTTGATACGACCGATGGTGCCGGAAAGTTCAACGGTCTTGCCCTGTTTGGAGGCACTGCTATTGATCAGCAGGTTGGGGCCGATGGTGGCCAGACCTTTACAGGCGTAGCCATCGATTTAACTCAGGGAAGTGCGGATACGCTTTCCGGCGGCAGCAACTGGGGCGACCTGATTAATAGCGGACTGGCTGACCAGACGGCTGGCCTGATTGCGATCTCGGGTGCCGAAGGCGATGCTGCTGCTGCTGTGGGCGTTGTAAATGAAGGCATCGACTACATCAGCGACAAGCGTGCGGATATCGGCGCTGAAATGAAGCGGATGGAGCAGACCCTGGACGGGCTGCGCAGTTACGAAGAAAATATCAGCGCCACTGAAAGCCGGATTCGCGATGTGGATGTGGCCAAAGAAACTGCTGAGATGTCTAAGTATAACATCCTGCAGCAGGTTGGAACGGCAATGCTGGCGCAAGCCAACCAGTTGCCGCAGGGCGTGCTTCAGCTTCTGGGCTAAGCATTCCCTGCTGAAAGAAGGCGGGATCAGTATAGTAGGATCCCGCCTTCGAGCTCCGGGGCATCGATGCCAGAGGGACTGCGGCATCCGCCCTGCTTAAAGAAGTTTAAAAGCGAACGTTTGAGGACAGGCAATGACAATACATGTTGGTGGACTATCGTCGGGTACCGACTATTCGGGCATGATTGAAGGGCTCATGGAGGCGCGGCAAATCCCGATTGATACATTGGATAATAAGCGGATTGAGCTGGATTACGATATGGGTGCCTGGTCGCAGTTGAACACGCTGGCCTCCGCGCTGACTTCATCGCTGGATACGCTTCGCGGATTTGAACTTTGGCGCAGTATGTCCTCCGACTCGTCGGCAGAAAGCGTTGTGACGGCTTCCGCAGCGACGGCTTCCGCCGAACAGCAATATTCGTTGGTCGTATCTAATCTGGCCAAGGCGCAGAGTATTTCTTCCGATGCAGTCGATACCTCCTCTGATCTCATTTCCGGTGGTTATGCCGCTGAAGGGGATGTGATTGAGATCGAAGGAGAGCAGATCACCGTTGAAGCGGGGGAAACGCTTACCTCTTTGCGCACCAAAATCAATAGTGCCGCGCTGGATATGCCGGAAGAAACCCGGGTACTGGCCAGTATCGTCAACAATCATCTTGTGTTAACCCGGTCAAATACGGGGTCAGATACAATTGCACTTTCAGACACCACCGGAAGCGTCCTTCAGAATCTGGGTGTGCTGGATGCTTCGGCAGCCATTAAAAATGAAAATGTTGCCGGTGAAGATGCTCAGTTTACCGTCAATGGAATTTCCGTTGTGCGCTCTTCAAATGACAAGCTTACAGATGTAATCGAAGGCCTGACTCTCAATCTTAAAGGGGTAGGATCATCCACACTGGATATCCATGCCGACCGCGATTCCGTGAAAACCGCCATTTCCGAGTTTGTCGAAAATTACAACGCGCTGGCTACCGTGGTGGATGACTATAGTAATATAGCGTTGGGTGGGAGTTCGGAGCTGGCCGTGAAGGGCGAGCTGTATGGTGATTCCCTTCTAAGCTCCATTCGTCTGGATCTGCGCCGAATGGCGACCGGTTCTAAATCCGCCGCGCTCGATGATACCAATGCAGCCTACAGCTACAATGGTCAGACCGGTATTATGGATAATCTGTCCGATATCGGTATCTGGACTTCCGGCGAAACCAATGAGCTGAGTATTGTTGACAGCAGTCGACTTGACGACATGCTGGAATATGAATTTTCCAACATGGAGCAGTTGTTTAAGGGTGTTTATGACGAGGATGCGGTTGCCTATCAGAACGGGGTGGCCTCCGATATGTACCGCTATGCGGACAAAATCAGCGCATCGTTGACGGGCGACATTGCCGTGCGTATTGAGTCGATGACTCAGAAGTACGACGACTATTCTGATGAAATAGAGGAGCTTGAAGATGCGCTGGAAGACTATGAGCAAACGCTCTGGGATCAGTTCACCGCGATGGAAGATGCCCTCGCCAATATGGAATATCAGATGAGTTATATTGACTCTATGTTCAATTCCAGCAGCTAGGCGATAGATCCTGTTTCCAACCTCTGGAAGCACGCGGTTCCCCGTGGCATCTACTTTGCTTCACATAAGCAAAGGAGAAATGTCGAATGTGTGGAATTGCCGGGTTTTTCAGCTGGGATTCCGCCGCGCCAGTTCCTTCCCGTGCATTGCGTCGGGCGGGGAAACGCATGGTGCTGCGGGGTCCGGATGCAGATGGGTTTTATGAACAGAACGGAGTGGGATTTACTCATCGTCGGTTGACGGTGATCGATCTAGCCGGAGGTTGGCAGCCGATGGTGGACCGTACGTCTGGAGTCTGTCTCACCTACAACGGCGAAATCTACAACTTTAAGGCGTTACGCACAGAGCTGACCGCTCTTGGCCATATTTTTGAAACTCAATGCGATACCGAGGTGTTACTGCATGCCTATCTGCAGTGGGGCAGGGCGTGCCTCGATCGGTTTGTTGGCATTTTTTCGTTTGGCATCTACGATCCGCGCGAGGAGCTGCTCTTTCTCGCACGAGACCGAATGGGTGCAAAACCGCTCTATTATGCCTTGACGGACGATGGGGTTGCATTTGCTTCGACGGTCGCGGCGTTGCGTTCCTTCGATGGGGTCGGCCGTGCGGTCGATTCCGAGGCACTGCTTCATTATTTCAGCTCGATTCGCACCACCATGGGATCGCGTACGCTGTTGCGGGATGTCCAGACTCTGGAACCGGGGACGGCCCTGGTTGCCCGGCGTTCACACCGGGCCGTCGAGTGCGTGCGATATTGGGAATTCCCGATTGTTCCGGAGTCCGAAAAGCAGGCTCCGCCGCTGGCTGAAGCCGTCGAAACGGTTCGCGCTCTGGTGGAAGACGCCGTTACGGGACAGCTCGTGAGCGATGTCCCGCTGGGCGGATTTTTGAGCGGAGGAATTGATTCGTCGGTGATTGCATCGTTGGCGGCAAAGCACGGTGAGTATGGTGCCTATAATGTTGGCTACGGAGAACATGGCTGTAATGAATGGCCTTTTGTTCGGCTGGCGGCACAGTTTGCTGAAATTCAATGTCGGGAAATCCAACTTAGCTCCGATGGATTTGTGGATGCGTGGACGTTTTTAATGAAAGAAAAAGGGCTGCCGCTCAGTACTCCGAATGAGATTCCGATTCTTCATTTGGCTCGCGCCCTGAGGCAGGACTACACCGTTGCACTTAGCGGGGAAGGAGCTGATGAGGTGTTCGGAGGATATGTGACACCCTATTTTTCGGCCTACGATTTTGATCGGGCGCGCCGGATGCCGCCCGACGCACCGGGGGCTCTGGAGCGGGCGCTGCTTCGGCTGTACGGACAAGACTGTCTCCCGGGCCATGTTGAGCACCATTTTCTGCTGAATTCTTGGATGGATCCCAGGACACAGCAAGTTTTGCTGCAGCCCGACTTGGCAGAACACCTGCCGGCGGTCTGGGATTTTTATCAGGGCTTATTCGATCGGTTTGAAGGATGTTCGACGCTCGATAAGCATATGCATCTGCATGCCCGGATCAATTTAGAAGGACTGCTTAATCGGGTGGACTCGAGCACGATGTCGGCTTCGGTCGAGGCACGTGTGCCTTTTACCGACCACCGCTTGGCCGACTATATGTACCGTCTGCCCGATGAATACCGCATGGCCTGGCGGGATGAAACCGCTCGTCAGCAGGGGCGAATCATGAATGTTGCGGAAATCGACCAGCGTAACCTCGTGGAGAGCAAGTTGCTTCTGCGCCGCGCTTTCAGCGCGGTAGTACCCCCTGAAATTATGAACCGCCGAAAGGTGAGTTTCCCGGTGCCGTTCCGTGAGTGGCTGGGCGGATCGTTACGCGATTTCGCCGCCGACACACTTTCTTCCTCCGAACTTGTGGCGGAAGTTGTGCAACGTCCGGTTTTGATCGAGCTGATTGATGGTGCCGACGACCCTGCCTACGCTATGCAGCTGTGGCCGCTGGTCAATCTTGCACTTTGGGATGAACATTGCCTGCGTCCGGACTGCTCTGAGGTCTGTGGCATCGAGACTGCTTCTTCAGGCATGTCTTATTTAAATTGAAAGGGACCTAGATGAATACAATTGATGAAAAGCCCATACCCATGGTGCTGGAAACAGAAACCCGCACCGTACGTATCCCGGTGAGCGATGGAAACATCTTCGCTTTCCCGGATGGAGTTCCCGCATTTGAGGACTACAAGCAATTCGTGTTATATTGCAATACCGACATGCAGCCATTCTTTTTTATGAAATCCATCGGGGTTACCCCTGAAGTTTCTTTTGTGTGTATTGACCCATTCCTTGTGTGCCCGGATTTTCAGGTACGGGTAGGACTGGCGGATCTCGAGAAACTCGGTTTGAAGCGGGGTGAGGATGCATTTGTTTTTTCGTTCGTAACAGTTCACGACGACCCTCGCGACATTACCGCCAATCTGCAGGGCCCGGTGGTATTGAATATGAATAACTGTCTCGGTCGTCAGGTCATCAGCGAAGGAACAAAGCATGATGTGCGTTTCAGGGTGTGGGATGCATTGATGCAGTCCAAGGAAGAGCCCGATACGGCTGAGGCGTATTTGAACAGGACTCAGTATCGCTAGACGGAACTCGAAGCCAAGGAGGGCGATATGTTGATCCTAACAAGAAAGTCGGATGAAAGCGTTATCCTGGGGGATGACATCATAGTTAAAGTACTCGGAGTCCGCGGAGACCAGGTCAGCCTGGGTTTTTCAGCACCCCCCGAGATGAGCATTAACCGAAAAGAAATATACGAGGCGATTCTGGCCTCCAATAAAGAAGCGGCTGAAAAGACAAACGAGTCGCTAGATGCCCTGCGCGGGCTGTTCAGCTAATGGTCGTTTCCGAAAGAAATAGCCATTTGAACTAAGGAGAAAATCATGCAGATATCGAATAATACTACAGCGTTTAATGTTTGGAAAAATTACAAGGGCAACGTTGATAATCTTCAGGCATCCATGGCCAAGCTGTCCTCGGGCAGTCGTATTGACAATGCGGGTGATGACCCCTCCGGTCTTGCCATGAGTGAACGGCTGCGCACGCAGTCGCGCAATACATCGGCAGCTGCGTCCAATGTGGAAAACAAGCTGAATTATTTGCAGACGTCTGATTCGTGGATGCAGAAGATGCACGACATGCTCGGCCGCATGGGCGAACTCGCCGTGATGGCCAACGATGGAACGAAGTCGGATGTCGACCGAACAGTGCTGCAACAGGAATTCGCGCAGATGCAGGACGAAATCGCCCGGATTACAACGGGATCGAACGCTGCGGGAAAATTTAATGGTATTGCTCTCTTTCAAGGCGGTACCGGAATTACTCAGCAGGTCGGTGCCGATGGAGGCCAGACCTTTACATCTGCAGTGATGGACCTGTCTACAGCAAATGCAGACGATCTGGGCAGTGGTACCACCTGGGGGCAGCTGGTCGACAGCGCGGGAACCATAAATATTTCCGACCAGATTAATGCTGACGCTGCCGTCACCGATTTGCAGCTGGGGATCGATTATCTGAGCCAGAAGCGGGCCGATGTGGGGGCGGAGATAAGCCGGATGGATCAAACCCTCGCGGGACTCCGCAGCTACGAAGAAAATATTGTGGCCACGGAAAGCCGGATTCGCGATGTGGATGTCGCGAAGGAAACTGCGGAGATGACAAAATACCAGATTCTGCAACAGGTCGGTACGGCCATGCTTGCCCAGGCCAACCAGCTTCCGAACAATGTTATGCAACTATTCGGCTAACCTGATGCATACCCGGAACAGTTATTCCGGATGCGGCATTGAGCCTGCTAGGTGATGGATATGAAAATGGAACGATTCAGTTTTAACACCTTACTGCTGCTTGCAGTATTGCTGCAACCCGTTGCGGGTGTATTTGCTGCTACGGTGGAGATTCCTGTGGTTGCTCCTACTCGTTTGCAGACGTTGGAACGCAAAGCCAGCGAGTACGAGCGCTATAAAGCGCAGTACACTGAAATCCAGCAATTGCTCGATGATATGCTGAGCCTCCTGCCCGCGAATGGGCAAGAGGATGTGCCGACGCCGAAAGCCGGCTACGGAATGTTGGCGGATCTGCTGGAAAAAGCGGCCAAGAGCGATGCGCTGGCTCAGGAACTTGACAAAATGCAAGCTGAACATGAGCGAATGCTGATGCAGTACGATGCGTTGAAAAAAGAGATTGAGGCGCTGCGGGTTGAGCACGAAAAGGTGGCTGAGACCATGCGGACCTGGCAGGCTGAATCTGAAAAATGGAAAACCAAGGCGGAAGGGTTGCGTGAAACCATTGAGCGCCTTTTGCTTGGTGAATTTGAATATTACGAGGTGAAGGAAGGGGATACCCTGCAGGGTATTGCCGCCAACCCGCTGGTGTATGGGGATCCTTTACGTGCCGCATGGCTGCGCCAGGTGAATGAAAAATGGGTGAAGCATCTGGACAACCTGACGGCGGGTGAAGTCCTGATTATACCGCGCTTTCCTCGAGACGGAGCCTATGAATTCTAGCAAAAAGGATGGAACTGTGGTTTTGAATGCCAATGTACTGGTTTTGGATGATGAGCCGCTGGTTCGGCTGATGATCTGTACGAAGCTGGAGCAGGTCGGTGCGCTGGTCAGCGAAGCGGCTTGCTGTGCAGATGCTTTGAGGCTGGCCCGGAATACGGATTTTGATGTCGCTCTGTTTGACTACCGGCTGCCCGATGGCGATGGACTCGATTTGGTTCGCCAGTTGCGCAGAGAAGGTTTCTCGCTTCCGATTGCCATGCTCAGTGGCGAGGCGGCGGATATCGAGGCGGAAGCAGGGAACGATCTGGGGATCTGTGCCGTATTTACCAAGCCGCCCGATGTGACGAAGATTGCCGAAACTCTGGCTCGTGAGGCCGCGTGCCAAGCGGTACAGAAAACGGAGTATGTGGGACGTTATGCTTATTGGCAGGCCGATCCGAATGGAATGGAAGCTTTTGCTGAGTGGTCGAATAATGAATGGCTGGCTATTGATCTTTCGCTCTGGGGGGATGTCCCGCTCCCCGTCTGTTTAATGGAGTGCATTGAAATGCCGCACCTTGGTGTTGCCGTTGTCGGTGCAAGCCAGGCGATGCATGAAGGGTTTAAAAGGATGGGATCAGAGATTGAGTTTGTAGCTAATGTGGACGAATTGGCTGCCTTGTCGCGCCGGCCGTTCTCCCCTTTGGAGCGGGCCGCTCTCCTGGAGGTTCCGCAGTTGCGGTGTTAAATGAAAAACGATGCGTAAAATAGCGGTCATTTTAGGGCTTGTACTGAGTGCCGTCGTAATAGAGGGCATTGTCTTTTATCTCAGTTCGCGCGTGCCGGGGGAAGCGGGACCTGCGGAACAGGAAGAGCCTGCCCCTTCCTCGACTCTCGAAGACATTCTGGCCCAAGCGGCTGAGTTTCAGGAGCAGCGGAAGTTCGATGTGGCCGGTGAGTATGTTCGAATGGCTCTCGATCTCGCCAAGACGCCCCGTGAGCGTGCTATGGCCGGTCATCAGATGGGGGGGCTGCTGTTCGAGGATTATCTGCAGGGAGGTGCCGCCCACCCGGGTGCCGCAGCTTCTTATCTGCAGGCGGCGTATGATGATTGCGTACCCGAGTCTGATTTATGGTTGAAGACCGGATTGGTGCTGGTTGATGTTTTGGAGGCTATGGGGGACGAGCAACGCGTACTCGAATATCTCGAAGACATGATTGCAACTGCGCATGAGCCTGAAAGCATCATCAAATTGTGGAAACGGAAATTCGACTATCTGATGGAGGCGGAAGGCGGCTGGCGCGAAATGACCAAAGCGATGGCAATTGCAGAAGCTATGCCACTGAAGGCGGCTGAATGGGCCGAGCTCCTGGCTGATATTAAGCTGCGCTCCCGTGAAAAGCTTCTGGCCGACGATAGCTGGGTTGGACCCTATGCGGTTGCAGAGGGAGAGCGTGCGTTGGCTGACTATCGGAAGCGCGTATTTGAGGAAGTTAGTAATCAGCTCGAATGGATTATTGAAAACGGGGAAAAGGAAAGGCAGGAGGAGGCTCTACTGCGTCTCGCAAATGCAATGGTATCGGTTGGCAATTATGAGGGCGGACAGGCATGCCTGATAGAGTTCCTCGAGCGGGAGCCTTCTGAGAACCTGTCTGAAGCGCTGCTGCTGTTGAGTCGTATCTCGAGGGTGCAGGGTGAGGTGGCCTATGCCGCCGAACTTGCCGAAGCATTGATACGGCGTTTTGACTTTACTGCATACACTCAAGAAGAAATTCTGCAGGTGGTGGAACTGCTGGAAGAACATGAACTCTATGAAGATGCTTTGGGGCTTTTACAGGGTTGCTTCAGTTTAGTGGAATCAATGGATAAAGGGCTCGGGCGTTTGATTGGTCGGGCTGCGGTGCTTGAGGAGCGTTTGGGAGATCATGCCGGGTCCTTGGGCCATATGGATCAGCTTATTGAACTGGATGCGAACTATGCATTTGAGAACGCATTGTCCGAATTGATTGACCTGAAAATGTCGGAAGGAAATTATGAGGCGGTTGAAGGCTGGATCCATCGATATATTGACAGGCTGCCGCAGAGTTCTAAGTCCAATGGAAATGCATTGTTCGCTCTGTTTGAGGCAAAATACTGGCTTGATCGACCGGTGCTCGAGCAGTTGTTTGTCGGTTCCGCGGCTATACAGAATATTCCCGATGATCCGCGGGTGGGCTCAGTGGAGTTACGCATGGCCCGCTATATCGAAGACATGCAACTGAATGATCTTGCCGTTTCATATTATAACCGGATCGGGTTGATGAATTTTTTCCAAGGCGATGCGCCTGATACCGCATTCAGCCAAAATATCAGCGAGCAGGCTATTCTCGGAAAAGCCCGCTGTTTGAAAAAACTTGAAGATTGGGCGGCCGCCGACCACCTTTTCAGAGAGCTGTGCAATCGTACCAAGTCGCCATTGATCAAATCGGAAGCTGCTGTCGGGTGGGCTGAAATTGCCTGGCGCTTCGGGCAGAGCCGCGAGGCTGTGCGGCGCTACGACCTCGCCTATGTTCAGATGCTTTCTGCTCAGGATCAAGTCCGTTATGCGCTCGGGCGGTCGAGCCTGAAAGGCGACGAGAAACACAGCGATCCCGCCGCTATGGAAGAAAATCTTTCCCTGCTTCTCAACCTGCCTGAAGAAGAACGGCGCAGTGCTACTGTAGCTTTCTTTAATGAGACATTCGACTATTTGCATAAGGTCCCGGACGACCGGGCCATGCTTCGCTTAATTGATCTTGCCTATCAGTCTGACTATGCTGAATGGCTGCCCATACAAAGTTATGTGCTTCGACTATACGATGATAATTTTCAGAGTGAAAAATTTGCAGGACTCGGTAGTGCGCTGCGTGAAAAAGACGAAGTGGCGGATGCATCGCTTGCAGAGATTGCGCAGGTAGTCGAAAAACTGGACGTGCTTGCCACAGCCGTGAAAAAACATCACAAGAAGGTGCTCGAATGAATGAATATGAAATCAGCAAACGGATAGATCAGATACAAAAGATCTGTGAGCAACTCGTGCATGTCTTCGACCTTGCTAAACAGCAGGGCCGCATGCCGAACTTGAGCGAGGCCCGGGAGATGGATGATCTATCCAGCGCGTTGCTTCGGGAAATCCGAGAGCTGCCGGAAAATGCCTGCAACCGGTTGGAAAACGCAGAGCTCCGTGAGCGTTCAAAAGCCGTACTTACTTCAGCTGGAGGGATGCTGGAACGAATTGCACAACCAGTTAAGGTGCCCGATGTTGGAAATAACCCTGTTCCGAATGCTGCGGCAAGCCGTTTGCACGCCTACAGCATTTGTTAACACCTAATAGAAAGAGATGGATATGATGGAAACTGCACTTGTGGTGGATAATGATTTTTTAATGCGGGGCTATGCGGTTGAAAGTCTCCAAAGGGAAGGCATACATACCTTCGAAGCCTCCTCAATAGAAGAGGCTCATCGTCTGTTAGCGGGCCAGCGCTTCGATCTCGTATTTGCCGATATAGAAATGTTCGGGACCGGCAGAGAGGCATCTGTTTCGGGGCAGGATGCAATTCATATTGTGATGACCTCGTTTCGCAATGTCGAAAAAGCCACACAGTTGATAGGGAACGTTGCATATGATTATCTTGTTAAACCGTTTTCGACGGATCAGGTTTCAATCATAGTTTCTCGAACGCGGGAGTTATTCAAACTAAGGGCTCAAATTGAGGAATTGCAAAATAAGATGGGTCGTACCTGCGCGGTTGCACAGCACGAAGAGGCCCGGGCGCTTACATCAGTGCAGCCAGCGATAACCAACCTGCAGGATCTCGAGCGTCAGACTATAATCCGGGTGCTTAATGAAACCTGTGGCAGTCGAAGCCGAATGGCCGAAAAGTTAGGCATCAGCGTTCGTACACTGCGAAACAAGCTCACCCAGTATAAACAGGAAACCTCGTTGCCGCTATTTTGATCATTGGTAGATGCCGATAGATTCAGATTGTGGGTAATTGAAAAGAGCTCTTGAATTTAGCTTAAAGCCGGATATCCTCTATCAGAAGTTGTGCACTGTATGTGCCCGGGGGGAAATGGTGTGGTATTAGATTCAGATGGAACCGAGCGAATGGTGCGGCTTTTGCGGCACCGACTATTGAACATTGTATCCGGGGTGAAATCGGCGAACAGCTTGTTGGCATCTGAGCTGGATGACAGGTTGACAGCGCGAGAGCGCGAGTACTTTCCGCTGATCGACAGGGAGTGCGATCAGGTTTGCGCTATGGTTGACCGGATCGAGGCACTCTTCGGAGCCTTGCCGAAGCCGAAGCCCGCACTCTTGCCGTCTGCGGTTCCCTCCATCATGTCGGATCTGAGACAAATCTGCCCGATGGCTGAAATTCAACTCGAGGTGGATGATTCCGATTCAGAGCGACTGGTGTGCAAACAGACGCTCGAAACAGTGCTGAAAGAGGCTGTGCTCAATGCCTGCGAGATTTCAAGAAAACCGGTAACCGTTTCAATCTGTGAGATCAAGGACGGTATTTCTGTTCGTGTTATCGATCAGGGTAAGGTTCTTTCCGAGGATGTTAGGGAAATGGCTTTTGAGCCTTTCTATTCGACTCGTACGCGGCATTTAGGTGTGGGATTGTCAATCGCTAAGCGACTGGTGGAAGACCGGGGAGGAACGATATCCATCCGTGGTGAAGCGGATGGAAACTGCGTAGCATTTTTTCTGCCCGATATGGGCTTTGGGGAGAGGTAAATTATGGCACAAGCGGAAAAGTTCACCGATTTAAAAGTATTGGTGGTGGAAGACGATGACCTTTTGCGCCGGGTCTTGTACGATCGTTTGATGGCTAGCGAATGCGCCGTTATGGCTGCAGATTCGCTGCACGATGCGCGCCGTTTGCTCGGGGCGGAAACATTCGACATCATGATTACTGACATTCGGTTGCCTGATGGAAACGGGCTGGATTTGTTGGAGCAGCAACGGGAAGCGGTCCCGGATATGGCGGTGGTGGTCATGACGGCCTTTGCCGATGTGGATACGGCTGTTTCAGCACTTAAACAGGGTGCCTTTGACTACCTTTCCAAGCCGTTCGAGGACGAACAGCTTTTTAAGATTTTACGTAATCTTGAAGATAAGAGCAAGTTGTCGCGAAAAGTGGCGAAGCTCGCTGACTATTCCTTACGTGAATTCGAAGGTTACGTGCAGTTCGACCAAATGATCGGCACATCGGCCATGAGTGAAATATTCAATATGGCAGGTCGAGTGGCGAAAAGCTCTGCCACAGTATTGATTCTCGGTGAGAGCGGTGCGGGGAAGGGAATGCTTTCCAAGGCAATCCACCGTTCAAGTCCTCGGGCGAACGAGCCGTTTGTTGAAATCAATTGTTCAGCCATTCCCGAACATCTGCTTGAAAGTGAACTGTTTGGATATGAATCGGGTGCATTTACCGATGCGAAAAATAAAAAACTCGGTCTCTTCGAGGTGGCTGAGGGGGGCACCATCTTTTTGGACGAGATCGGAGATATGGATTTAGCCTTGCAGGCCAAGGTGCTGAAGGTTTTGGAAGACAAAGAGTTCCGTCGCCTTGGCGCATTGCGTCCAACACAGGTGGATGTTCGTATCATTGCGGCCACAAACCGGAATCTGAAAGAACTCGTCGACGAAGGGACCTTCCGGGAAGATTTATACTACCGTCTTTCCGTTGTGCCCATCGAGGTTCCGCCGCTGCGAAACCACCCCAAAAGTATCGAGCCGATGGCAAATTATTTTCTGCAGTTGTTTGCCAAGCAAATGGGGCGTGCTGTTCAAGGCTTTGAGGCTGAGGCGCTGAGCATGTTGCTTGCATACAACTGGCCCGGCAATGTGCGTGAGCTGCGTAATGTGATCGAGCGGGGATTAATTCTCAGCGATGGCGACAGCATTAAGGCTGCCGCTCTGAATCTCAAGGTGGGGGCGGCGCCGGAAAGCTCTGAGCCGGATGCTGGTCCGTCAGACCTGCTTCCAATGGCGGAAGTTGAAAAACGGCATATTCAACGGGTTCTGGAAGAACTGGGCGGAAACCGAAAAGCGGCTGCGGAAGTGCTTCAGATTCACCGAACGACTCTCTACAAGAAGATTGAAACCTATGAGTTGGGATAGGGTTGTGGTGTGGAACGTCCATTCCTTGACATTCAAATGAGGTGAATTGTCAGGATACTATACGCTGTTCAGTCTGTATTGAGTGGCATACGCACTGCTTACAATGACGGTAGTGACATAAAGAAGGGTACAGAGTAATGGCAGAATTGAACCAATATCAGAAAACGGCGGTGAATACCGCTACCGCGATGGAACTCGTATTGATGGTCTACGATGAGTGCATCCGTAGTCTGGATAAAGCGAAAGAAGCGTTCAAACTTGAAGGTCCCGAGCGCATTGAACAAATTGGCAACCATCTGCGGCATGCTCAGGATTCGATTACCGAACTGTCGATCTCTCTGGATATGGAACGCGGAGGGGAAATCGCAGAAAATCTCGGGAGATTATACGATTTTATGTCAAACCATCTGAGCCGGGCCAACCTCAAAAAGGAAGTTCAACCGGTCTTGGATGTAATGGATATGATGGTGGATTTGCGTGGTGCCTGGTGTCAGGTTGCCGAGCAGGCGCCCATGATAACTCCGGAACCTCCTGCAGGCAGCCGCGGAACAGGAAGAATTAGCCTGGCCGGCTAGTGTTGCCATGACCTTAATGGAACAGCTCGAACTGATTGAGCAACGGATGGAACGATCATTCCTTCTGGACCGCTTCGATACCTTTAATCAACTCCTGTCCGAGCGGTTCATACTGCTGAAACAGGCGCGGAAGCTTCAGGAGAACAATGCGTTTTTTGAACAGGCGCGTAAGCAGACCAATCGCTGGAACGAAGTGCTTGGAAAGCGGATTTGTGAACATCGCCAGCGTCAAAAGCAGGCACAGGCGATGAGCGGCTATTGCAAAGAGATTCCGTCAGGCCGCGTGCTAAACCGTTCATTATAGCCCTTTTTCCCGGTTCCGTCATCCTGTGGCATCCGGCCTGCTTCAGGGTATGCATGGAAACGAATGGAATGGGAATGGGGGACGGCGGCCTGGAAATCATCCGTATGGTGGTTTCTCTGGTAATTGTTCTGGGAATGATGTACGCGGTCTACTACTGGCTGAAGCGCCGCGGCGCTATGCCGGGGGCGACGCAGAAACGTCTGCGTGTCATTGAACGTCTTCCTATCGATGCCCGGCGAAGTATTTTGCTACTGCAAATTGATGGGGAGGAATTTCTCGTTGGCGTGGGCGGCGATACGATTGCTCCTCTCAAGAATCTCAAGCAAGGGGCCGGGGATGATGAAGCGTAAGCGAATATTCTTCCTGATAATACTTTGTTTCGGTGCCAGTTTTGCCGCATGGGGACAGCAGTCCACCTCGCTGGCTGCACCCGGCCTGAACATTCAGATTGGAACTCCGGGTGAGGATGCTGCCGGCCTTGGCCAGGCTATCCGTATTGTTCTTTTGCTGACGGTGCTCAGCCTCGCACCCTCGTTTGTCATTCTCACAACCTCCTTCACCCGCATCCTTGTTGTGTTCGGTTTTCTGCGTCGAGCACTTGGTACGCAGTCGGCTCCGCCTACTCAGGTACTGGCCGGCCTATCGCTATTCCTTACAATCTTCATCATGCTTCCGGTCTGGAAGGAAATCGATAAAGAGGCAATCAAGCCCTATCAGGCTCAGGAACTTTCAGCTGAGCAAGCCTGGGAAGCCGGCTTTAAGCCTCTGCGAAAGTTTATGGCCAGTCAAACCGGAGAAACGGAATATGCTTTGTTTGTAGAACTGGGAGGCCAGCCTGTTCAGGATATGGAACAAGCTGAAATGAACCTGTTGGTCCCGGCATTTATCCTCAGTGAGCTCAAAACCGCTTTCAAGCTCGGTTTCCTGATCTATCTGCCTTTTCTGTTGATCGATCTGGTTACAGCCACGGTATTGATGTCGCTGGGTATGATGATGCTTCCTCCAATGATGGTGTCGCTGCCGATTAAAATTCTATTTTTTGTACTGGCCGATGGATGGACCGTTTTGATCCGCGGCATTCTTGCAAGTTTTATGGGATAGGAAAATGACGCCGGAAGCAGCTCTTGAAATTTGTCATTTTACACTGGTCACGGCTGCCAAGCTGTCGGCTCCTTACCTGTTGGCAACGGTCGTTATCGGGGTGCTGATGAACATTCTGCAGACGGTGACTCAGCTCAAAGACCAGTCGCTTTCCTTTATTCCTAAGGTGGCCGTCGTCGGAGTCGTCGGTCTGCTCGCACTGCCATGGGAACTCACCGTGCTTCTGGCCTATTTTAACTACATAATCGAACTGTTCGGTTCGGTTTAAGGGTGGGGCTATGCATTTGCACCTTCCCCTCTATCCGATCACTCTTCTCTTGGTTTTCTTCCGCTTTGCGGCCCTCGTGGGAATGACCTCCATCTTCGGTCGCCAGCTCATACCGGTTCGGATCCGTGTGGCCATTGCCATTGCGCTGACATGGTTTGCCGCTTCCCACCTTCCTCCTGAATGGACCACACACTGTCAGAGTATCACAACAATCGGGGCTCTGGTGGTGGCGGTGCTTGGCGAGCTCCTGCTCGGTGCCGCTATGGGACTGGTCTGTGATATGTTCTTTGCGGTGCTTAATATGACCGGCCTGATTATCGGCCGTGAAAGTTCACTCATGATGGCCCGCATGATGGATCCGGGAAGCGGCGAGGATGATATCATTGTCAGCACATTGTTCAGTTTGCTCCTGTCGTTGCTGATTCTTCTCTGGGATGGGCACCTTTTTGTGATCAAACTGGTAATGCAAAGCTTCAAGGTCCTCCCCCCAGGCTTTTCCTGGTTCAGGAAGGAATTGCTTGAAATGTATTCCCTGCTCGGGAGTGATATCTTTGCGTGGGGTATTCGTTTTGCACTGCCGGCTATGGTAGGGGGACTGCTCGTTGCCGTGGCTATGGGGCTTATGGCTAAGATGGCACCTGAATTCAATGTCTTGTTCCTGTCGTTACCCATTCGTCTTTCTGTAGGGATCGGCCTGTTGACCGTCTTTATGCTCTATGGCCGCGATCCGTTATATCATGTTTTTGAAACCATGCTGTATCATGTGAAGTATGTCCTTTTGGGAGGGGTTTAGTCATGGCATTCCTCTATCCGGAAGAAGGGGCCGACGGGAAAACAGAACGCGGTACAGAGAAAAAGCGCAAGGATGTGCGAAAAGACGGAAAGGTGGTGATGTCTAACGAGGTGGTTACGGTGGCGGTCATCAGCTGCGCTGCCGTAGTGTTCATGATCACATTACCGATGTTGCGGCATTACCTGTCCGGTTTCATACTTAACTGGACTCAGGTCGACGTCACCGGCGACTGGAATCTCGATCTGGTTCAGGGACTCTTTATGCAGGGCACCTTTCTATGTGCTCTCGGTATAATGCCCATTGGGCTGGCGGTTATGTTAGGTTCCATTGTGGCCAGTGTGGCCCAAACCAAACCTTTTTTTCAGACCGAGGCACTGAAGCTTAACTTTAAAGCCTTGAGCCCGTCCGCCGGTGCGAAAGAGCTCTTTTCCAAAGACAGCATCGTTAAACTCGTACTTTCGATGCTGAAAGTGATCGTGATTTCTTTGGTGGTATGGGGGGTGGTACGTTCGCATATCGGGGAACTGGCTTTTCTGCACCGACTCAGCATTGCCGAAGCACTTCAATGGTTCATGATCCTGTTTATCCGCATCGTTTGGCGCGTCCTGTTGCTTTTTGCCCTGGTGGCGGTACTGGACTGGATCAAAGAAAAACGGAAGTTCGAGAAAAGCATCATGATGACCAAGCAGGAAGTGCGGGATGAACACAAAAACCAGGAATCCAGCCCTCAGATGAAGCAGCATCTCCGTCGGAAAATGCGAGAGTTGTCGACGGCTCGCATGATGGCATCTGTACCGGACGCCACGGTGGTAATAACCAACCCGACCTTCCTGGCCATTGCCATTAAATATGATACCTCTTCAGGGGGGGGGCCTGTTGTGGTGGCCAAAGGTAAGCGACTTTCTGCTAAGCGCATACGCCGGCTTGCCGAGGAAAGCGGTATCACCGTGATTGAACGCAAACCGCTTGCACGGGCCATGTATAATAAAGTCGAAGTCGGGAAGCCTGTGCCGGCTGCTTACTACCAAGCCATTGCCGAACTGCTGGCTTATCTCTACCGTATGGGTGATGCCCGTATTCGCGAGCAGTTGTCTCGACGTTGATGAATCGGGGCCCTTTTTCGCCTTTGGCATCGGGACTGCTACACACGTGGCATGTTGAATATTCGCAAATCCGATATCGTAACCTCGCTCGTGCTTTTGCTGGTGCTGGCTGTCATGTTCATCCCGATTCCCACGCCGTTGCTCGATATGCTGCTGGTCATCAATATTGCCGTCAGTATTCTGATGATGGTCTATATCATCAGCATCAAGGATCCTTTGGAGTTTTCCTCCTTTCCGACTGTGCTGCTGCTTGTAACGCTGATGCGGCTGTCGGTGAATGTGTCCTCCACCCGGCAGATTCTGCTCAATGCCTTTGCTGGTGATGTAATTGAATCGTTCGGCGATTTTGTTGCCGGAGGAAACTATCTCGTTGGCCTCGTTATTTTTGCCATTATTGTAGTCATAAATTTCAAGGTGATCACCAAGGGTTCCGGCCGCATCGCCGAAGTTGCTGCACGATTTACGCTAGATGCGCTTCCGGGGAAACAGATGAGTGTCGATGCCGACCTCAACCAGGGAATTATCGACGAGAAAGAAGCGATTGCCCGTCGGGAAAAACTCGTCAAGGAAACGGATTTCTATGGAGCTATGGACGGGGCCAGCAAATTTGTCAGCGGTGACGCCATGGCAGGCCTTATTATTATCGTTCTCAACATTATTGCCGGCTTTGCCATCGGAATGACACAAAAAGGTATGGGAGCCGGTGAGGCACTTTCGCGTTATACCATCCTCACCATCGGCGACGGCCTGGTGTCGCAAATTCCGGCACTGGTCATCTCCACAGCGGCCGGTGTGCTCGTCACCCGCGCCACCAGCGATGGTGACCTTGGGATGGAGGTCAAAGGGCAGCTCTTCTGTCAGCCGCGACCAATGATGCTCACCGGAGGAATGCTTGTTGCCGCCGGTCTGGTCCCGGGGCTGCCGTTTTTTCCGTTCATGCTGATCGGTGGTATATCCGGTGGAATGGGCTATGCGCTCAACGTCAAACAGAAGCGTGAAAGCGCGAAACCTGCACTTGCGGGTGGCGGCGTGGCCGGTGCACTCGAATCTTCTACGGCGAATCTGCCTTCCGCACCGCAAAAAAATGCCGAGCCTACCGCAAAGGCTTACAAGGATATTTTGAATATCGCCGCTATGGAGCTGAAGATCGGTTTCGGGCTCGTTAATCTGGTAGACCGCCAGCAGGGTGGAAACCTGATCGACCGGATCGGCAACGTCCGTCAGCAGGTGGCCGAGGAAATGGGCATTATCATCCCCCCGGTCAACGTGCAGGACGACATGGGCCTGGGCAGCAATGAATACCGCGTGTTGGTTCGCGGATTGGAAGTGGCACGCTATACCATGTCCTCGGGCTGCCTGCTCGCCATCGATCCCTCCGGAGATGTCGTGCTGGAAGGTTTTCAGAAAACGAAGGATCCCTCCTTTGGCTTCTCCGCCTACTGGGTGCCGGAAGGTCGTCGCAGTGTGGCCGAAACTCACGGCCTGACTCTGGTCGATGCTGCCAGCATCATCACTACACACCTCTCTACCCTGGTCCGGTCCCATGCGGCCGATCTGCTGGGGCGTCAGGATGTCAGCGATCTGATCGATGAGGTTAAAAATCACCACAAAACCGTCGTTGAGGAGCTGATTCCCAATAAACTTGAAATCGGTTCCATACATCGTGTGCTCCAGGAGCTGCTTAAGGAGCAGGTATCCATCCGCGACCTGCCCAGCATTCTGGAAACACTGGCCGACAGCGCTTCACAAACGAAAGATACCGGTTTGCTTACGGAGCTCAGTCGTCACGCTTTAGGTGGCACTATTGTTCAGCCCTATCTAACTCCGGACGGAATGCTCAAGGCGATTGGCCTGCATCCTGATTTGGAAAAACTACTTAAGGAATCGGGCACCGCCATTGGGGCAACGACCACATTACGAATGGATCCCGAGCTTGCGCGTGGAGTGCTCGACCATATCAGTTCGGCCGTCGGTGCCGCCCGCGAAGCCGGTGCCGAGCCCGTTTTAATTGCCAGTCCTGCCGTGCGCCGGTTGGCCAAACAATTGGCGCAATGCGAAATTAAGACCCTGCCGGTACTCTCGCTTGGCGAGATACCGGAATGGGTTAATGTCGATATCATCAATATGATTCCCGCCCCCGCAATAGCTGCTTAGTTTAAAACCAATTGAAATGGAATGCGCAATGGAAACAAAGGAACAAAGGTCTGAAGCAACTGTCTCACGTCAGCTGCGCTGTCTTGCGATCGGCAGCGGGAAAGGGGGCGTAGGCAAAACCGTTGTCTCTGTCGGGCTGTCCGTGGCACTCGTTGAGATGGGCTATCGTGTCCTGCTCTTTGATGCCGATCTGGGTTTGGCGAATGTTGACCTGCAGATCGGGATTGATCCGGTCTTCACTTTGCAGGATGTGGTCTATGGCGAATGCCCGCTGGAACAAGCTGTGGCATCGGTTCCGGGGGGGCCTGATATTTTGGCGGCTTCGTCCGGTGCTCGCGAAATGGCAACCATGAGCGAATCGCGCCGCGACATACTAGTAGATGATCTGATTAAATTTTCCGCCGGGTACGATTTTCTGATTATTGATACAGAGGCGGGGATTGGAGCAGGAGCCATCGCATTTCTGCAGGCCATGCCGCAAGTTAATGTGGTCGTCGCGAATGAACCTACTTCCGTGATGGATGCCTATTCGCTCATCAAGATTCTCTTCGGCCAGCCTGTACCACCTGAGATTCGGTTGGTGGTCAATAGCGTTAAGACCGAAGATGAAGGGCTCCGGCTTGCCGCGCGCTTAAACGAAGCAACGAAACGTTTCATGGGGCGGACTATCGAGACGGCCGGAATCGTTTTGTACGATTCCGTTGTGGGCGATGCCATAAGAGCGCGGCGCAGCGTGGTTCAGTTCTCTCCACAGTCGGCCCCGGCACTTTGTCTGCGGCATCTTGCCCAGTCGATCGTTTCTTCCAGTAAAGCGCGCGATTTCGGAAAGCCGATGAAGCGCAGTGCTTTTGGTAATATAGCATCGGTAGGACAGGGCGACTCCCATCTGGAGGGTCAGGTATGAGTGCAGTATTGGTTAATCTGGCCATGGTTGTGGGCTTTTTGCTCAGTATGTTTTCGCTGGTGGTTGGACTGCTGCGGGGAGTTCCGGTTTGGACGGGACTGTTTCGTTCTGCCATAGTTCTGGCTGTTAGCACCGTTGTTGTAATGGCATTTTTTCGATTCTTCAATGTCGTGCTCTTCCGTTTCCTGGCAGAAAAACTCAAGGCGCATCGCGAACGGGAAGCGGCCGAGGAACTTGAGGGAGTGTCTGAAGAATGATCGGAAGCGCTCCAGTCAAACCCGTTGCTTCGGCAGCAGATTCTCACGCGGCGCTTTGGAACGCGTTCCGGGAGAACGGGGGTGATGCTGTTGATGCACTCATTGATGTTTACATGCCGCTTACGCATCGGGCTCTCGAGAGAATTTCTATTCGATTGCCGTCCCACGTTGCAGTCGACGACCTTCTGCAGGCGGCCCTCGTCGGGCTCTATAAGGCGATAATGGATTTTGATCCGGAACGCGGGGTACCCTTTGAAGGCTATGCCTATCCACGCATTCGTGGTGCCATCCTGGATGAGTTGCGTGCCAGTGATTCCCTCTCGCGCAGTAAACGCAAACGGGTGGATCGGGTTGAAGAGGTGATTGCGGAATGGATGAAAGAAAACGGAGAAATGCCTTCCGAAGAGGAAATTGCCGCTGAGCTTGGGATGAGCATTGGGGAATTCAATCAACTGATGGATGAAGCTAAACCAATGTGTTCGCTGGATGCCGGCGGCGTCGATACTATGCCGCTGCATGAAACGATTGCAGATCCGAACGGCGTCGCCGAAGCGGGGGCCCAGCGGCACGATTTGCAGCAGCTGCTGCGTATCGGTTTCCGCAAGCTGGATCAACGCGAGCAGAAAATTCTTTATCTCTACTATTTTGAAGAGCTGCGCCTTAGTGAAATCGGTGCGCTCTTTGATCTGTCTGAAGCGCGCATTTCGCAGATCCATGCGCTGAGCGTTGTTCGCCTGCGTGCGGTGCTGCTCGACCACTTTCCCTCCGAATTTGCAGCCTGATCCCGGCTGAAATTTCCCGTTTTTTTTCGATCCGTTCTGTGGCATTGAGACTGCTTTAAGAGAGGCATGAACGAAACGGTCGAAATTCTAGGCAAGTTGATGGACGCAACAGCGCTCCGCCAAAGAGTACTTTCTAACAACCTCGCAAATGCGAACACTCCCGGCTATGTGCGAAAAGATGTTGAGTTCAGTACAGCTTTAGCCGATGCGCTGGATGGCAGCATTAATGACATTCGCAAGGTGACACCGGAAGTGGTTACCGACACCGATGCCCCGGTTGATAACCGCGGGAACAGCGTTTCGCTTCAAAAGGAAATGGGTGAAATTGCCCAGAATGCATTGCTCTATGATTTTGCCGCGGAAATGACAGGACAAAAATTCAACCTGCTCCGCAAAGCCATTTCAGGAACTAAATAACGAGGATCATCATGTCTGAAATTACACTGATGCCAGGAGTCAATATTTCCGCTTCGGGGCTGGATGCCGAGAGTCGGCGGATGGAGATTATTGCTAATAACGTAGCAAACTCACAAACCACCCGTGGACCGGATGGAAAAGTTTTTCAGCGCAAAGATGTCGTGTTCGGACAACGACTCGATGCGGCGCTGGGTAAAGGCGATCTCGGCGGCGTCGAGATTCTCGACATTGTTGCTGATGCCTCGCCGGGGCGGCAGGTCTATCGTCCGGGCCACCCGGATGCCAATGCCGACGGTATGCTCGAAATGCCTAATGTAAACTCAGTGGCTGAAATGGTGGATATGATGAGTGCCTCGCGTGCATTTGAGGCCAACCTTTCAGCGATGAAAACCTCCCGAACCATGGCCTCAAAAGCCCTTGGAATCATGAACGCAAAGTAGAGGAATTACCGTGGATATTGCAGCATTATCATTAAATGGAACGTCGCCACTGGGCCCGATGCAGGGAGCCGTCGCACGACCGGTGGCACCGGCAGCCGGACAGGGCTTCGGGGAGTTGCTGACCAACCTTGTGGACAAGGTGGACGGGATGCAGAAAACAGCCGATGCCTCTTTGGGCGATGTCATTTCAGGCAAGGTGACGGATGTTCACCAGGTGGCTGTAAAGGTGCAGGAAGCCGGGGTGGCTTTCGATTTAATGCTGGGTGTACGCAACCGCCTCATGGATGCGTACCAGGAACTGATTAAAATGCAGGCATAGGGAGTTTATTGAGATATGCAAGAGCCTTTAAAAATGCTATCAAAACAAGTCCGTGAAATCTGGCGGCAATTCGGTGCTCCGCAGCGCATGAGTGTCGTGATGTCGCTTATGGTGGCCACTTCGGTCCTGGCTGCGTTGCTCTATTGGGGAACCCGGCCGGACTACCGCGTGCTGTACAGCAATCTTACTCTGACCGATTCCGCACAGATGCGCGAGAAACTCGAGGAGGCGAAAGTACCCGTCAAGCTGGGGCAATCCGGGATGTCGATCTCTGTGCCGGCATCGAAACTGTATACCGCCCGTTTGATGCTGGCCGCCGAAGGTTTGCCGGGGGATTCCTCCACCGGGTTCGAGCTTTTCGAACAGCCGAAATTCGGACTCACCGATTTTGCACAGAAGGTGAATTATCAGCGGGCACTGCAGGGGGAGCTGGAACGTACAGTAACCGCGATGCAGGGCATTCGTGCCGCACGCGTCATGCTGGTGCTGCCTAAAGAACATCTCTTTTCCTCTGCAGAGGAACGCCGTTCCCAGGCGTCGGTCATGCTCACTCTTAATGGTGCTACCGCGATCGGTGACGCTCAGGTTCAGAGCATTGTTCATTTACTGGCCAGCTCAGTTCAGAATCTCGACCCGACGCAGGTAACCGTAACCGATCAGACCGGCCATCTGCTGACCCGTTCGCACAACGCGGATTCTGTGATGGAACACGGCAACGAACAACTTGATGTGCAGGAACGTACCGAGCAGCGCTTGGTGGAAAAGGCACAGGATATTCTGGATCGGGCGCTCGGCATAGGTAATTCCATTGTCCGCGTAAGCGTTGCGCTGGACTTCAGCGATACGGAGCAACGCAACGAAATGTTTGATGCTGAAAACCGGGTTGCAACGTCAGAGCGCATTGTTTCCGAAGATAAATCAGCTGGTGGCGAGCGTGCCGGGGGTCGGGCCGGTATTGTGGCGAATGTATCGGTCGGGAATCCTACCGATATGAAGCTGGATGCCAGCGGCAACAAGGATAAGAGCGAAGAAATCTACACAGAATATGTGGTGCCGTCGAACGTGAGCATGGTGCGCCAGAAAGGAATTCGTATTGAGCAGCTTTCTGTGGCGGTCTGTCTGGCCCAGAAGGGGGATGCCGCCCGAAGCGAGATGGAAATCAAGGCGATCTCTGAATTGGTTTCCAACGCCCTCGGAGTGAGCACAACTCGTTCAGATACGATCCACGTTTCTGAGATGCCGTTCATTGCTCCTCAACAGCCGGCCAAACAGGACTGGTGGGAGCGGCTTCCCGTGACCTATGACACCATTTTCAAAGGAATGGGCGGCATGGTGGCGCTGTGCGTCGTCTTCGGTGCGAGCCGTAAGGTGAAGCGGGCTTTGCTGGCAAGCACTCCATCTCTTGAGACACCGATCAACGAAGCTCGCGATGAAGAGCGGGAGCGCATCCTCAAAGAGGAACCGCTGGAGATGGAAAATCACCTTGAAGCAGTAGGCCAGCTGGCCCGGGAAAACCCGAAAACAGTTGCGGCATGGATTACCAATGCTGCGGAATGGAACGGTTAAATGAATGCAATAAACGTGTCGGAGCAGGCATTGGTTTCTCAAAAAATGACGCCGGAAAAACGAGTGGCGGTTGTACTCGCCAGTCTGGAACCGGATGTGGCGGCAAAGGTGATGCGGGAACTTGATCCGCATATAATGACCCGGGCGGCAGAAAGCATTCGCAGTCTGGGTATTGTGCCGGGCAACCTGTTCAGGAAGGCCATTGCTGAAAGCCTGCAGGAGCTTCAGGCCTACAACGATGCTGTTCATGGAAACGACAGTCTTGCGGTTGGTTTGCTCAGTAAGGTGGTTGGCGAACAGCAGGCAGCCTCGATGCTGGAACTCGGGCAAATGGCCGGGAACCGCTTTGGTGCATTGGTCTCCCGAAAACCGGAAGAAATTGCACGAATGTTAGCGGCGGAATCTTCGAGCGTGGTGGCCGTGGTCATGCGCTTTCTGCCTTCACAGCTGGCCTCCGAAACCCTTTCGCATATCAGTGAAGACGTGCGGCGTAAAGTTGTGCTGCAAATCGCAACCGCAGAGCTTCCATCGGAGCGGGTCATCGACCAGATTGAGCAGCAGCTGGTGTCGCGTCTGCCGGCCTCCGTTAAGAGAAAGCAGGATGACAAGGAGCGCATCGACTCGCTGGTTTCCATTATGCAGCGTTCCTCCAAAGAGGTGGCGGATGCCATGCTCGAAGAGCTCAGTAAACAGGATTCCGCGCTGGCTGATCTCGTTCGCGACCGCATGTTTGTATTCGAAGATATTGCCCGGTTGGATGATGCCGCTGTGAGGCGGATCATGCAGGAACTCGAGACGGGAATTCTATCTACGGCACTCCGTAAAGCTTCAGACGAAGTGCGCAACCGCTTTCTTTCCAATATGTCGCGCCGTGCGGCTGACGGGCTTCAGGAAGAAATGGAATATGCCGGGAAAATGCCTTTCTCAGAAGTGCTCGCCAAACAAAAGGAAGTCGTGCAGGTGGCACGGACACTGGCGGAACAGGGCGAAATTAAGATTGGTTCTTCGGAGGAGGAATATGTCTAACACAATTTTTATCGATACCGATGTGCTGGCCTTTGTTCCGTCGTCGTTGGCGGAAGACAATAGCACATTCGCTGATCAGGTGGATACAGCCGAACTCGAGCGTGAGCTTCGGGCTGAACTCGAAGCTGAATATGAGCAGCGGCTGGAGCGTGAAGTGACTATCCGGCTGGCGGGTGAGCGCCGGAAGTTTGATCAGGCGCTGAACCAATGCATGACCAGTTTTGACCAGTGCATTAACACCCTGCGCAAGGAAATTCAGTCCAATGTGGTAGACCTTTCCATTCGCATGGCAGAGGTCATTGTCCGGCACGAACTGCCCGACCGGGATATGCTGCATAATTTAATCGTGAAAACCCTCGAACCCGTATCAGATCTGCAGGGGGCTCTCGTGCGTTTGAGTTCCAGTGATTGGAAGTTATTCGGGGAACAGATCAGCAGCGGCGACCACCTTGGTGTGGGCAGTACCGTACAGTTTGCTGAAGACCCGAACCTTTCCGCCGGCGATGTGATTGTGGAAAGCCGTAACGGCATCTTTGATGCCCGTTTAGACGAACGTCTAAAGCTCTTAAAGGAAACGTTACATGAACGCAGCGGCAGAAAACTTTCATAACCTACTGGCATTCGACGATCTCTTCCAGGGATTGGAAGCCTCAACGCTGGCGCGCTCCGAAGGGCGCGTGGTGGAAGTGGCCGGGCTTACCGTGAAATCAGTAGGGCCGCATGCTTCGATCGGCGATCTGGTATGGATCGAACCGCTGTATGGTGACGGCCAGCGACGGATTCCGTGTGAGGTGGTGGGATTCCATGATCGCTATGTGGTCTCGATGCCGGTGGAACGCCTTGGACGCGTTCATCCGGGCGCACGTGTCATTCCGGGCGGCCGCATGAAAGTGGGGGTTGGCAGCGAACTGCTCGGGCGGGTCGTTGATTTTATGGGCCGACCGATCGATGACGGGCCCGAGCTGCAGGGACTGCAGCAGGTCGATATCGAACGCGATGCGCCGCCGGCCATGACTCGCCAGTCGCTTTCCTCTGTTTTCGAGACCGGAGTCCGTGCCATTGATGGCGTGTTGACCTTGGCCAAAGGGCAGCGCGTGGGGATCTTTGCCGGCAGCGGAGTGGGCAAGAGTGTGCTGATGGGCAGTCTGGCGCGTAATGCGCGTTCAGGTGTGAATGTGATTGCGCTCATCGGGGAACGCGGCCGCGAGGTGAAAGAGTTTATTACCCGCAACCTCGGTGAAGAGGGATTGCGGCGTACGGTGGTTGTGGCGGTCACATCCGACCAGTCTCCGGTCAGTCGTCTGAAAGGCGCTTCAACAGCCATGACGATTGCCGAATATTTCCGCGACCAGGGCGAAGATGTGATGTTGATGATGGATTCCGTGACTCGTTATGCCATGGCACAGCGCGAAATCGGCCTGGCAGTGGGAGAGCCGCCAACGACCCGCGGATATCCACCCAGTGTGTTCAGCCTGTTGCCGCAGCTGCTGGAACGAGCGGGAGCATCAGACAAGGGAACAATCACGGCCTTCTATACCGTGCTGGTTGAATCGGATGATATGAACGACCCCATTGGTGACAGTGTGCGGGGAATTCTCGATGGTCATATTGTGCTTTCTCGAAAAATTGCCTCAATGGGCCATTACCCGGCCATCGATGTGCCGGTGAGTCTGAGCCGATTAATGAGCGAGATTGCAACACCCGAGCACAAAGAGCTTTCGTCCCGGTTGCGATCATTGCTGGCGGTCTATCAGAAGGCGCAGGATCTGGTGAATGTGGGCGCTTATGTTTCGGGGAGTAATCCGCAGATCGATGAATCGCTGGCCCGTATCGAAGGCATCAATGCCTTTCTTCAGCAGAAACCTGAAGAACGCGAGGGGTTCGAGGCCATGCAGAACATGCTTAGAAAGGTGCTTGTATGAAGAAGTTTTCTTTTTCTTTCCAGTACCTGCTTGATGTTCACAGCGCCAAGGAACAGGCAGCAGAATGTGCTTTGCAGAAGGCGGTTGCAGCGCTTGAGGATGCTGAACGTGCGCTCAAAGCCATTGTGGAGGCAGGCGCACGGCAAACGAAAGTGATCGAGCAAATGACCGGGGTGGTGCAATACACCGATTATGCGATTCATCGCCGCAATATCGACTATATCCAAGAGCAGATGTCGGGGTATGAAAAAGCATGCAGGTCGCAGGCTGATGTGGTGGAGGAGTGTCGTGTGCTACTGCGCAAGGAAGTGACCTCGCGGCGCATTCTTGAAAATCTTTGCAAACGCGAACAAAGCGAATGGGCCGATGCCCTCCAGAACGAAGAGCAAAAGCAGATGGACGAATTGGCTGTAGTCCGTTGGAGCAGGCAGGAGATTAGAAAATGAAGATACTGTGTTTATTGATGAGTTTAGTGATCGCCATATTATCCGGTTTGTTGATTTTTACCGCTCAGTCCGGGCATTTTCCGATGTCGCAAGTCGCTGAAACGGACGAAATTCCTGTGGTGGAAGAGAGCAAGACCGTCAAAACGCTGATCAGCTCGCAGATCGGTTTAGTTGACGAGTTGGTGGAATCCCTGCAAGTGGCGCGCGAAGAACTGGATGCCAGCAAGCTGCGCCTCGACAAACGCGAGAAAAATCTTCAGGAGCTCTATTCCACCTATCTGAAGCTCCGTCAGGAAACCAGCCTGTTGATCGAGGATTTTGAAAGTCAACTGGTTAAGGTGGAAGAAAGCGAATTTAAGAATTGCAAGAAACTGTCGGGGGTTTATTCGAAGATGGATCCCGCCTCGGCGGCACAGTCTCTCAAGCACATGGAAGCAGAGCGCGTGGCCTTGATTCTTAGCCAAATGGAAAGTCGTGCTATGGCGGCCATCATGGAGGAAGCGGTTACGATCTCGGTGGATGGAAGCGAATCTGTTGCACAGTGGTCGGATGCAATCCGACGGCTGAATGAAAATAAGGGTGAAGCGTAATGAGCAAAATGGAGTCCATGTTGGAGGTAACACCGCAGTCAGCCAAGATTCCGAAAAAAACTGCAGATGGCGCAGGAGGAAAGTCGAGTGTTGACTTTTCAGCGTTTCTGGCAGCTCCGCTGGCTGAAGGCGAAAGGTTCCAGAGTTTGGAAGAAACGCTGAAGGTTGACGGAGAAGTGTTCCAGAGTCCGGAAGAAACCCCGGAGGCTGCCGGAAAGGTTTTCCAGGGTCAGGAAGAAACGGCGAAGGTTGCCGCAAAGGTTTTTCAGGATCTGGAAGAAATCCCGGAGGCTGATGGAAAGATTTTCCAGGGGCCGGAAGAAACGCCGAAGGCTGGCGGAAAGGTTTTCCAGAGTCTGGAAGAAGCGCCGAAGGTCGCCGGAGAGGCTTCCCCGGGGGTGAAAAAAAAGCCGTTGGTTGAGGGTAAGGTTTCCCAGAGTCTGGAGGAAACGCCGAAGGTTACCGGAGAAATTTTTCAGGAGGCGGAACATGTGTCGGCAGCCGCTGAAGAGGCTTTCCAGAGTCTGGAAGAAACTCCCGCCCGGAAACCGGCCAAGGTCAATGAGGCGGAATACGCTTTTACTGAGGTTTTTATACCGGTTTCAGAGCATCGGGTTTTTCGCAGGATGGCCATGCGACCGCAGTTTGAAGTGGCTGCAGAGCCGGAATCAGCGGCATCGCTGACAGCATTGGAAGGAAAATCCGCCCTTCCAACGGATGTTGCTTCACGGGCACCTGTTCAGCAGGAGGTCCCTGTTCTGCAACCCAGTCTGGTGAACGAAAAAACCATTCGCCTTGAGCAGCTGGCCGATCGGTTTGATCAGCGGTTGCTTTCGATGGTTCAGGGCAATGAGAAGGTAATGCGGATTACGGTTCAGCCCGCCACTATGGGGCGTTTAACGATTATGTGCAGAGAGGAAAATTCAACGCTGTCGGTTGAAATTGTTGCTCAGACCAGTGGCGTTCGGGAATTGATTGCCGGACAGGAGGATGCTGTTCGACGTCTGATGCAGGAGCATTCTGTTGAGTTGGGAAGCTTCGATGTGTTGATGGATCAGGGACAGAGCGGCGAGCGTAAATTTGGAGCCGGCACTTCGTCGGATCATCCCGATGCCCGTGGCACCGCTCCTGCTTTGAATGAGGGTGAAGATCCGCATGCCTTTACGCATGTGCATAAGAGCGGTGCAGTTTCTTTAATTGCTTAACGAGGTATCACGATGGAAATACAGAGTCTATATGAAACAAGCCAGGTTTCGGTGGGATCCCTGACCGGAACTGCGGGTGGCGAGCTTGGCAAGGATGAGTTCCTGCAGATGCTCGTGACACAGATGCAGAACCAGGACCCGATGGACCCGATGGATAACTCCCAGATGACTGCCCAGTTGGCGCAGTTCAGTGCGCTTGAGCAGATGGAAAATCTAAACTCCCAGTTCGAAGGATTCCAGCAGAGTTCCACCGCGGCGATGTCGCTGATGAATTCCGGCGAATCGGTGGTCATGGAGTTGATCGATGGTTCGACGGTTGCAGGGATGCTCGAAAAAGTTCAATGGATGGACGGAGAAACGCAGTTCGTAGTGGATGGGGTAACCTATTCAAGTGGAAATGTAACCAGTTTGCAGACGGATGAGCCAGTGGCCGACGCTGCAGAAACAACGACCGAAGCGTCTTAAGGAGAAATAAAATGATTAACAGTATGTGGAGTGGAGTTTCAGGATTACGTTCGCACCAAACCAGTATGGATGTGATTGGTAACGATATTGCCAATGTCAACACCCTGGCATTCAAACAGAGCAACGTCTCGTTTCAGGATGCGTTCTATAAATCGCTCACCAATCCTGGCGAAGGAACGAATGGAAAGCAGGTGGGGCTGGGTGTCTCTGTCGGAAAGATCACGCAGGATTTCAACGGCGGCATGCTTCAGGAGACAGGAGTTGCCAGTGATATGGCGATTTCCGGCGACGGTTTTTTTGTTATGAAAGATGCGGCAGGACTGAATACAACCTACACCCGTGCCGGTAACTTTGACCTGAGCTACGATTCCGCGTCCGATAGCCTGAACCTGCTTGGGCCCGACGGAAAATATCTGTACGGCACAAGTGGTGCGTCCGGTGGATCGGCTGGAACCATGATTTCCCTGCCGTCCGATATTCAGGATATGATGGTTTCGAGCGATGGCGTGATTTCGTATATCGATGGCACAGGCGCCCTGGTTGAAGATGCGTTTACTGTGGATATTGCCACATTCGCAGGCCAGACGGGACTTTCGCAGGTCGGCGGAAATCAATATGCCGAGAGCGCAGCTTCCGGCACCCCTAGCTTTACTTCCACCGACTATCAGGTGGTACAGAGCCACTTGGAAAACTCAAATGTGGACCTGGCGCAGGAATTCACGGAAATGATTGTGGCTGAACGCGGCTTCCAGGCGAACTCCCGCACGGTGACCACTTCGGATTCCATGCTGCAGGAGCTTTTGAGCCTGAAACGCTAGGTCGGAAAATTAAGAACCAGGAGCCGTAAACATGATCAAGGTAACAGACCTGCACGGAGTTGAATATTCGCTGAATGCGGAACAGATCGAAAAGGTGGAGCAAAATCCGGATACCCAGATCATGCTGCTGAGCGGACACCGCTATTACGTACGTGAATCAATCGACGAAATTGTGGCGCGTGTCATCCAGTATCGGGCTGACTGTAACGCGGCCAGGTTTGCGTCCGTCGCCGAAGGGCAAAAGGAGTAATCCATGGATATTGGAAGCATAGTTGGTGCGGTTCTTGGATGGCTGCTGGTCTTTATTGCCATTGCGATGGGCGGGGGCAGCGGGTTTTTCAACCCGCCTTCAATCCTTATTACGGTGGGTGGGGCAATTGCCGCTACATTGATTCACTATCCGTTGCCGCAGGTGATGGCCGTGATGAAGGTGGCTCGCAAGGCTCTGTTTGTTAAGGAGCAGGATTATATGGCTCTTTATGAACAGCTTACCGACTATGCCGTACGTGCTCGGCGCGATGGTTTGCTGGCATTGGAATCCGATATTGAACAGATCTCCGATCCATTCATGAAAAAGGGATTTCAGATGGCCGTTGACGGCAACTCCATGGAAGTACTGCGCTCCGTGCTTGAAGACGATCTCGCTGCCATGCAGGAACGCCATATTGTGGGGCAGGGCATCTTTAAAGCGCTGGGCAACTATGCGCCGGCCTTCGGGATGATCGGAACCCTGGTGGGGCTGGTGGCCATGCTGCAGAACATGTCCGACCCGAAATCATTGGGTAGCGGCATGGCAGTGGCTTTGCTGACGACCATGTATGGCGCAATGGTTGCCAACCTGGTTGCGCTGCCCACAGCAGGTAAGCTTGAACAGCGTACACAGGAAGAAGTGGCACTGAAAACCATGGTCATCGAAGGCATTGCGGCTATTCAGGAAGGACACAGCCCGCGCATTGTGGAGGAAAAACTTCGCGCCTTCATTCCGCCTATCATTCGCCAGAAAACGATTAAAGACTAATCAGAGAAACTCATGCGTGAACGCCCGGAACCAGATCAGGAAGGTTGCCCTTTATGGATGTTGACATTCGGCGATGCCATGTCGCTGCTGGTTGCATTTTTCGTGATGCTGGTTTCGTTTGCCGATTTTGAGGAACACTCCCTGCAAAATATGATGGGGGCTCTGAAAGGCGGGCTTCGTGCTGTTCCTCTGCCGATGGCCACGACGGTCGGTCGCGTGGATACCCAGACTGAAACGGAGGCCAGCGAGGATGTGATTTCCAAAAACGCTTCGGCCGCGGCGGTTGAATCCAGTCAGGAGGTCCTGCGGAATAATCCTGCCAGAAACATTATTAAATCCAATTCCCCTGATTACTATTTACATTTACTTAAGAATGGAATCTCGCTGGTAATTAAACGCAATTCCGCGTTTGAGTCAGGCACGGTCGAGCTGAGGGTCCCGGATCATGAAGTATGGTTGGTGGCCGGTGATTTGATGCATTCAGTTCAGGGTGAGATTCGTATTGCCGTCACGCTTCCTGAGAATGTGCTGGTTCGGCTGGATGGCTATACCACCTCATGGGGGCTGGGGATTGAGCAGGCACTTGCAGTGCAGGAGCTGTTATGTCGTAACGGCGGTGATCGAAGTCAGATAAGCACATCAGTCCGGGTGGTTAAAAATATGCCCCATGGTGAAGCGGTCGATGGCACGGTTGAAATTCGCTTCATCGGTATCAACGAATTGAAGTTAAATACCATGCCCAGAAAAATTCTGCGCGGGATATGGCGCGATCAGGGAGGAACTGAACAGGGAGAGCAAGATGGGCAGGAAGGTTAAGAAGCCGAAAGAGGAGCTCGCGCCTTCCTATTTTGTCCAGTTTGCCGCGTTGTGGTGCATTTTATTGGGCTTCTTTGTGATGCTGCTCAGCCTGGGAAGCACACAGATGGGGCCGGGAGCAGATGGGCTCGGAGAGGTGCGCGATGCCTTTGGCAGCACCGGCGGCCTGGGCTTGTTGCCCTACGCCAAAAATTCGTTGTTCGGCAGTCACGACGGCGGGGCGAGTTCGTTTCGTATCCGTAAAAGCGCCCCGAATCAGGTGGCGAAGGTCGATGGCTATATCCGCGGTATGCTCTGGAAAAAAGGGCTGACCAATGTCTCGATGATTTCCGTGGTGCATTCCCATAATTCCTCCACGGTGATTCTTCAGATTCCTGTTGAGTTTATCGGTAATGAGAAGCTGGATCGGGAGTCGGTCAAGCTGCTCGAAATGCTTGGCGAGGTTTTTCTCAGCCTGCGTGAATACGATATGGAGATCATGGCGGTCGGTGATGATGCTCCGGATCCGGCCTCCTGCCAGCGGCAGGCGCTGCTCCGCTCGGCTGTGGTGGCCCGTTTTCTTACGGAAGAAGCAGACCTGTTGCCGGATCATGTACACGCAGTCGGATTTTCCGACACCTGGGTGCTTGATCTGCATGGCATCGAGCATGTTAATGGAAGAGTATTGATTTCGATCAAACAGAGGAACCCGTAAGGGACAGGAACGTTTCTTTATACAGTAAGGCTGGGAGTATCATATGGCAGAAGACAAAGACAATGTGAAAGACGTGACTGAAGCGGATGACGTCCCGAAGAAAGGCAAGGGAACGATTCTTATTGTTGTGTTGGGGGTCGTATTGATTGCAGGAGGTATTGGTGCCGGGCTGGTTCTCGGGAAAAAATCAAGGCCGGTGCCTGCGGGGCCGGCTAAAAAGAACGAAACTCCGGTGATTATTCAATTTCAGGACCTCTATGTAAATATTGCAGAAACCAAAGCCACCCGTGTGCTGAAACTCACCGTGGTGCTGGAACTCAGCGAAGAAAAGCTTGTCACGCCTCTGGAGGCCCACCGAGCCATTATTCGCGACCTGATGTCCGAAGCGGCCTCGCATTTGACAATCGAGGAACTGGAGGGGCGTAATGGGCGCAGTATTCTCAAGCGTGAAATCAAAAACAATGTCAACGACTTGCTGCGGGATCGATTGGCTGGGGCCGTGATTAACGTTTATTTTTCGGACTTTCTAATTCAGTAGGCTCATGACTGATCAACAACAAAATTTATCGTCGGAAGAAATTGCAGCCCTGCGCGACGTTGCCACACCGGAAGCTGATGCAGTCCAGGCAGCGGAAAGTGCCGCAAGTGTTCAGGTTATTTCGTATAACTTTAGGCAGCCTGGTCGCTTGAGCGCTGCTCAGCTGCGTGCTCTGAAAATGGTTCATGAGTTTTTTTCCAAGCGGCTTTCAGAGGATCGCTCGAGCGGCGTCAATCTTCCGTTTGAGCTGGGTTTACTATCCGTGGAAACCATTTCGTACAGTAATTTTATGGGATCGCTTGAAAATCCATGTTTCATGGCACAGCTTTCGAGTCGTTTCGAGCAACCCGTATTACTGGAAATGGATCTGCGGGTGGTCCGCAAACTCGTGTCTCACATCCTGGGGGATGGCGACGAGGGGGAGGAGGAGGCCCGGAAGCTGACATCTATCGAGCAGGCAATTGCCGGAAATTGGCTCGAGGGGCTTTTGCCTTTGCTGGGCGAAGCCTGGACGCTATCGGCTCCGGTTGATTTCGGGGTCAGAAGCATTGAAAGCGATCCGCGGTTCGTGCAGGTCATGCCCGACGACAGTCCGGTCGTGAGCCTGACCTTTCGGTTGCAGGCCGGGACCGCAAAAGGACAAATGACTCTCTGTTATCCCTTGGAGCCGCTTCAGGAATTGCTCGAAGGTATGAGTTTGCGGATGAGCGGGGGCGATGATGATGATGAGGACGATGTTGAACATGGCGGCGACCGCATATTGGCTTCCTTAAAATGTATTCCATTTGAATTGCGCGCTGAGCTGGGGCACTGCTTCATACGAGCCAGTCAGCTGGCCGCACTCCGGACAGGCGATGTGCTCTGTCTGGATCGATCAATCCACGATCCGGTCGATATTCTTCTGGGAAACAACGTGGTGTTCGATGCCAACCTGGGCAAAAAAGGTGATAATTTGGCGCTGCAGATCCGCAGCCGACGTAAGGGTCGATAAAATATTCAGGAGACGATGGTATGAGTGAAGAAGTAAGTTTGGAACAAAAAGCAACTGAACAAGTTGATGTACGACCCATTTCCCCAGCTCCGCTGACCGAACCCGCCGAGGGGGTAACCGGGATGTCTGAGGAGGTCAATCTCAACATGATCATGGATATTCCGGTCGATGTACACGTCGAGATCGGACGTACCAGCCTGCCGGTCAGGGAATTTCTTCGGCTCGGTGTTGGTTCCGTTCTTCAGCTCGACCGGCTTGTCGGAGAATCCGCCGACCTGATCATCAATGGCCAGCTTGTCGGCCGCGGTGATGTTGTTGTAATTGATGAGACCTTTGGTATCCGTATCTCTGAACTGGCGGGAGAAAAGGAACTGATGGCGTCCTGGTAATTTCTCCATATGGCAAATAACGCCTGACGGCCCTGCATGAGTTTGCGGGGCCGTTTTTTTATTTCCAACCTCTGGAAAGTTCCTGCGCTTTGGAATGAATCCTGTGGCATCGCCCCTGCTTCATAGGGTGCATGAACTCAGGATTTTACAATGCAGCCATACAGATGGCAACGGGCAGTGTCCAGGACATGGAAGTCCATACCGAAAATCTGGCGAACAGCAATATGCCGGGATACAAGCGGCTGGAATCGAGCCATACGGCCTTTGCCGATGTGCTGGACGCGCAGGTTAGTGCACCGGAAGAACCGTCGGATCCGATTTCTGTAAATCACCATCAGGGTGCTTTGCGCTCCACGGAGCGGTCGCTCGACTTTGCAATCGAAGGCGATGGTTTTTTTGTTGTTTCAGACGGTCGTCAGGATTATTTGACGCGAAACGGAGGGTTTCGTGTTTCTGCGGATGGAACAATCGTGAATTCGCTAGGCATGGCCGTTCAGACCACTACTGGGGATCTGAGGATTCCACAGGGCGAGAACGCCTCGATGTTGGAGCTCGACGATGAATTGAACTTGCGCGTTGGCGGCAAGGTAATCGGCACTCTGAAAGTGGAGGCAGTCCAGAATCCCTCTGATTTGGATCAGGCGGGCACCACTTTGTTTGTGAACAACGGTGCTGAAACCGTAGATGCCGAGTGCAGGGTGCTGAACGGATTCCTGGAACAGAGCAATACGGCAATTTTTGAAGAAATGGTGGGTATGATGACCACTATGCGCAACTACGAAGCATGCCAGAAAATGCTGCAGACCGTAGACGATGCGGAAGAAAAGATGATGAGTAAGCTCGTTTAGCGAGCCAAGGAGTACGTTATGGAAAGGGCAATGTGGTCGTCGGTTACGGGGATGAGAGCGTCAGAAATGTCGCTCGATAATATCGCCAACAACCTCGCAAACATTAATACCACGGCGTTTAAGCCGGGGAAGGTGGCGTTTCAGGATATGCTGTATACAACGCTGACCACGCCTGGAGCCACAAACGGGGATAGCGAGATCCCGTCCGGCATCCAGCTGGGCCATGGCACCAAGGTGGCGGAAATCTCCAAACAGTTTACGCAGGGAGCCCTGCGCGAAACCGGAGGCGATCTGGATCTGGCCATCGAAGGGGAGGGATTTTTTGAAGTGGTTATGCCGGACGGCACGTCGGCCTATACCCGCGATGGTTCCTTTCGGGCAACCTCTACCGGCGATGTGGTTACGGTTGAAGGGTATCGCGTGGCGAACTTTCCTTCCATTCCCAGCGGTACCACCGAAGTCACTTTCGCGCCGGATGGGTCGGTTACAATGATGGTGAACGGTTCGTCGGTTTCGGGGCAGCAGATTTCGTTGGCACGCTTTGCCAATGCCGAAGGGCTGCGCAGTATGGGCCACAACCTTTATATGGAAACCGATGCCAGTGGAACGGCCGAAACCGGGCTGACGCCTGGCGAGAACGGTATGGGGCAGATCATGCAGCGTTATCTGGAAACGTCCAGTGTCAACGCGGCTGAAGAGTTAGTGAACATGATCTTGACCCAGCGTGCCTACGAAGCCAATTCAAAAGCAATCAAGGCCAGCGATGAGATGTCGTCCATGGCCAATAATTTAAAGGGATAAAGCAATGAAACGATTTTCATTCATTCTGATCTTCATGTGTTGCTTCTCAGGGAGTCTTCTGGCGGCGACCACGCTGCACCTGAAGAATTCCATTGAAGTGAGCTGCAAGGATGTTCTTCTGGGCGACCTCGTTGTGGATTCAAAGCTCATTCCTTTGGAATGGACCACGCGTCGTGTAATGGCATCACCGCCCGCAGGTGAGGTTACCTATTATTCGCTTACTACTGTGGCGCAGGGGCTGGCCCGCTTCGAGGATATGACGAGCGTGACTCTCAGCGGCGAACCTGTACTCACCATTTCCCGTAGTGACCGCAAGGTCGAGAAAGACGAGTTTTACAAACCGCTTCGTGCGTACCTCGGTAGCCATGAACCATGGAAGAATAATGATTTTGATGTCGATGTCCTGAATATTCCCCGCAATGTCCGAGTTCCTGCAGGGAAAACCACCTATAAGATTACGCAGGTTAATCAAAAGACGTCAAAAGGCTATAGTGAGGCCTACGTCTCTGTATTGGTGGACGGGGTCGAAGAAGCCGAAGTGCCGGTGGGAATTGAAATCCAGTTTCTGAGCGAAGTGTGGGTGGTCGCTCGAAATCTTGAACGCGGACACATCATCGGAGAATCCGATTTGCGTAGCGAAATGCACGTGGTCGATTCAACCGGAAATTATCTGTCGAGCAAGGAAAACGTGGTCGGACATGAGGTCAGCCGTGCGCTTACTGTCGGCGACCTGCTTCGCAGCAATGCGGTCAGCAAACCCCTTTGTGCTAAACGTGGCGATTGGGTGTCTATCAATGCACTCGGGAACAACCTGCATATCACCTTGCGTGGTAAGGCGATGGCCAACGGTCGTTTGGGCGACCGCATTATGTGTGTAAATGAACGATCCTCACGCAAGGTGCTTGTGGAGCTGACCGGCTCCGGTAACGGCGTGTTAGTCCGACTATAGGAGGGAGAAAATATGAAACGAATCATTGCATATGCACTGTGCGCGGCTGTGGCCGCAACTGCTGAAGAAAATGGACTGGTCAAGCGGCTGTATGCCGACCGTACCGCCCGCCAGGTCGGCGATCTCGTGACTATCAGCATCGAGGAGCAGTCCTCGGTCCAGAAGGATGCCTCCAACGACCAAACCAAGTCTGCCGGAGGAAACATGTCGTTTAATTTCCCAGGCATGGAAGCCAATGGAACGCCGATGTGGGATGCGCTTAAGCTGCCCGAATGGACTGTTGACGCGGATAAAAATTTCTCCGCTTCCGGAGGCAAAGCAACCTCCGACGCATTTTCTGCATCAATAACGGTGCATATTACGGAGCAACTGCCGAATGGTAACCTGATGATCATCGGCGACCGCAAGGTGAATATCGACGGTGATATTATTCTGTTTACACTCCGGGGTATGATCCGTCCCGACGATATTGATCGTACAAATACCGTGCTTTCCTCCCGGATTGCCGGAGCAACCATCACCTATGAAACTGTGGGCGAGTTTGGCAAGAACCAACGCAAAGGACTCTTCTCGCGTACATTGGATTGGATCATCCCATTTTAGGAACCTATGAAAAGCATGATGCAAATAACTGTTAAATGGTTGCTGCCTATCAGCTGTGCTGCTCTGGCCCTGCTCCCTGCTTCCTCAGAGGCGCAGGTTGGTGGTGCACAGGTGAGGCTCAAAGATCTGGTGCGGATTCAGGGAGTCGAGCGGATTGATCTGGTTGGATACGGTGTGGTCGTTGGTTTGAATAAAACCGGAGACAAAGATATCGAACTGGCGAAAAGGACGGTTTCGAACCTGATGAAGAACTTTAATATATTCATCGACTCAAGCGATATCACCAGTAAGAACGTTGCTGTTGTCATGATCACGGCGTCGATTGAACCGTTTCATCGCCGAGGCGACCGGGTTGGTATCCAGGTGGCTTCCATGGGCGATGCCACCTCTTTGCAGGGGGGGATTCTGTTGATGACCCCGCTGCTGGATCCAGACGGAAAAACCTATGCCATTGCGCAGGGTGCATTGGTGGTCGGCGGCTACAGCGTCGGTGTGGGTGGAGCAGGTGGTTCCACCGAAACAAAAAATTTCCCGACGGTGGGTCGTGTGCCTAACGGAGCAACATTGAATTTCGACCACGATGTAGAGTTCATCAAGGAAGGTAAACTCGAACTTGTGTTGCGTCATCCGGACTTCACCACTGCACAGCGAATTGCTGAGGTGGTTGCGTCGGTTTCCCCGGATGGATCAATTGCCAAAGATGCCGGAACGGTAAGCATTACGATTCCTAACGATATTCTTGAAGTCGGGCTGACCAGTCAGTTTATCTCATCCATAGAATCGTTGCGTGTAACACCCGATCGCCGCGCCCGTGTGGTGGTTAACGAGCGTACCGGAACCGTGGTGCTCGGAGGTGAAGTCATGATCAGCACAGCAATCGTTGCACATGGAAACCTGACGGTACGAGTGGGTTCGACTCTTGGAGTTTCCCAGCCCGGAGCCTTTTCCCGCGTTGGTCAGACAGAGGTTGTTGAGAATGTGCAGACGGAGGTACAGGATGAGCCTGCAAAAATTATGGTTATGCCCCGCACCACCAGCGTACAGGAACTCGCTGACGTACTTAACCAGCTCGGTGCATCACCGCGCGATTTAATCTCAATTCTTGACGCCTTGCAGAATCTCGGTGCGTTACAGATGGAACTGATAACCCTTTAGGAGCCGCGATGAATGCAGCAGCAATTTCAACGATCGGAACCAATGCCGCCGACTTGCAGGGACAGCAAAAGCTGAAAGAAGCCTGCGATGGAGTGGAGGGATTGTTTCTGAGGATTTTACTTAAGGAAGGTATGCAGGGCATGCTCGAAAATGCAGAGGGGCATTCGGGCTCCGCTCTGGGCTACGCCTTGGAACAGACCGCCGACGAAATTGCCCGCGACAGCGACACTGGCATTGCCGACAACATCTATGCGCAACTGTCCGCCAACCTTTAGAAAACAGGAGACGTTTAATGAAAGATAATTATCTGAAGACCAGGATTCGTGCCCTTGAAGATGCTGCGAAAGATTTGCAGGCCAGTTTGCTGAAACGCGATACCGAAGGCATCTGGAGCAACCTTTCGAAGCAGGAGTTGTCGCTGGACGAACTGGATCGCATTCAGCGGGAATCGGAGTGTGAATTGGAAGATGAAGCCCGAAACAATCCTGAAATCCGTCGACTGCTCAAACGCAGTCTGGCGGTGGTGCAGGCCAATCGTGCGCTAACCCAGCGTTTTCTGGAAGTGGTCGGACAAACCCTGTCGCGCCTGAGCGGAGGGGAACCTCCAACGTATGCCGGCTATGGCGCCTCTCCGGTCCGAAGAGCACCCATACTTGTGAGCCAACGGGGATAATGTGTTATGTCTGGATTGAATGATCTTCTCCATCTAAGCGGCAGTGGGCTCAACGCCTATCAGAATCAAATCAATGTCTACAGCAATAATATTGCAAACGTGGAGACCAGCGGCTACAGCCGTCGTTCGCTCAGTCTTGAAACCGCCCTTCCAGACGATGGTCTAGGTACCGGGGTTCAGACGGGAACGGTCGCACGGCTATATAACAGTATGGGGCGCAATGCGCTGCTGCAGGAGCTGCCGAACGCGGGCTATCATTCTGAAATGTCGGCCTATCTTTCCGATCTGGAATCGCTGCTCGGCGGCGGAAGCGGAGGGATGGACACGGTGCTGGGCAATTTCCAGGATGCGCTACAGGATGCGATCGCATCCCCGGATGATCTGGCAGCACGCACCACGTTGCTGCAAAGTGCCTCTTCACTTGCTTCCGGGCTGAATCAGCTCGATAGCGCGCTGGCTCAGGTCGAAAGTCTGTGGGGCACCTCAGCCGACGTGGTCGACGAGATTAATTCGCTTACTTTTCAGTTGCAGGATTTGAACCGTAATATCACACGCGCAGAGAATGCAGGGCGATCTGTTCCGGATTTGCTGGATCAGCGCGATCAGCTGGTACAGGAGTTGTCGTTAATGGCCAACGTTGCCGTTTCGCCGGACTATCAGATCAGTCTGGGCGGGCAGGAGCTTGTTTCCGCCGATGGGTTTAATATGCAGGAGCTTTCGGTGGATACTGCAAACAATTTTTCTGTGAACGGTTCCGATATCACGTCTTCGATTACCGGCGGTAAGCTGGCTGCACGGGTGGACGCTGAGAATACGGTTACAGCGCTGCAGGGCCAGATTAATACGTTGGCTGATACGCTCATTTCAGAGACAAATACTGTTTTTGACTCAGCCTATAACCTGAATGGAGAACGCCCTGCCGATCTGGGCTACTCATTCTTTACGGGGTCGGATGCAAGTGATATCGCTGTGGATGCAACCTTGTATGACCCGACCAATCCAATGGGAGCCCACCCCGAGCTGGTGGCCTTGGCTGCAACGCGCGCGAGTGCAGGGCCGCCGCCGATTCCTAACGCGGGCGACAATGCAGCGGGGCAAGCACTTTACGATGCGTTTCAGGGGCAGCTCAGTGCACTCGATGATCAGTCGATATCCGGTTTCTGGACGAATATCGAGACTTCGCTCGGCGGCGCAGTAAAAGAAGAGACAATGCTGGCGGAAAACAGTGCGAGCGTGGTCGAAATGTTCGACAACCAGATGCTTTCGGTCTCCGGCGTAAACCTCGATGAGGAACTGTTAAATCTAATGAGTGCACAGAAAGCCTATGAAGCCTGTGCGCGCGTGATGTCAACGGCAAGCAGCCTGCTAGATACACTTATAAATCTCGTACAATAACCAAAGGAAAGATGAGCCATGAAAAAAAAGACCAATAAAAAAAATACGAAACGAGCTGAAAAACCGGTTGAAGCTCCTGTGAAAGGCAGCCTCGAAGCATTATCCGATTATTTTGGTTCCTACCTGTCTGCATTAGAGCTCGTGACGGCCCGTAACTAAAATACAAGACAACAGTATTGAAGGAGCTCTGTCAGTCTCATCGTGACTAATACACATGATGGTATCGAGCGGGGGAAAGCAATGTCCGGAGCTCTTTTTCGAAATTTTTTTAAATAAATCTCGCCCGGTACCGCACGCCGCAGTCGGTGCATGGATTGTCTGCTTCAGCACAGGAATCCATCGCTGGAGGTGGTGTTGCCACCCGAAAAAAAACGATGTAAACCTTCTGTGAATTACCGGATGGAAATCCGCAATCTGTTTGCGTACATCTTTTCATCGTATTTTTCTGCAGTCTCTGTGGTAAGAGACTGCATTTTAGCAGGAAGAGGAAAACGCTTCTCTATTCGTGAAATATCCGAGTTAGGGAGAGCTGAGCTCTTCTTGCTCTGAATCAAAAAGACCCCTGCCGTATGGGGAAACCGTTTCCAAATGCCGCGTTTGCTCCGTTCGTGCGGCCCCGCCGTCCCGCATTTCCAATCATTGGAAAGTAATAAAAAGAAAAACTTGGCGCAGGTATCCGGCTTTCCATACAATCTCTAAGTTAGATCGTTGCTGTCGGCGAACGAATGCGAATGGCTGGAAAACAAGACCCGGTTGTTTCCGGGCCAGAAAGGAGTACAGGATGGCAAAGCAGATTTCTGAAGGGCGCAAAGGCGCCTATTATGCAGGGATGGTTCTGATGGGGATCGGGGGACTCATGTTCCTTTCCGTGTTTATTACCGGGGCAATGAATTTTGGCAATTTCGATAATTTTGAATCCGATGCCCGTTCGAGTATGTTTCGTGCAATTGGCGGGATGGTGCTGCTCTTTATTGGAGGAGCGGTTCGCGGTATCGGCGCGGCGGGGCTGGCAGGTTCGGGGGTTGTGCTGGATCCTGAAAAGGCCCGGTCGGAACTGGAGCCATACAGTCGGATGGCCGGCGGTATGATTAAAGATGCGATCGATGAGTCTGACATTAAACTGGGGAGCGAGCCGGAAAAGGTCATCATGATCAAATGCCGCGAATGTGGTAAATTGAATAAAGAGGACTCGAAGTTCTGCCAGGAATGTGGCAAGGAACTGTAAGTCGCATTGAACCGGGATATATGAAAAATAAAACGCCCATCTGGACGTACATCATTACATTTCTCAACCCGATCATTCCTTCATGTATTATGATCGTGCTCGCGATGTCTTTCGTAATGATAACGACTACTGATTCAGGCACGAAAGAGGTTCTTTCGAGAACGACCTTTATTGAAATGCATTACGTATCAGTACTGCTGGGTCTATATCTCAGTATGACTGTTTCGTTGCTCTATTATTACGTTATTAGAGAAGGTATCCTGCGCCCGCGGTGGTGGATGAATATGCTGCTGATCCTGTTTGCATACGGCATCATTCCTTTGTCTTCATTTGTTTTGGGGGCCAAAGAAGCGGCAAGTGCTGCTAACGCTGCAATCGGCAAACAGTTCGGGTCCGTTGTGTTGATATCCATTGTCGCGTTCATTGTGATCACTATTGCAACAAAAGGTAAAATAAAGCAGGCGGCAGAGCCCTCCTGATAAATTCACCGTATAATCGCCGAGTATAGCATGGTCCTGTTTATCATAGTGAATATGTTGATCCTCTCCCTCATCGCGGGAGGCATTATCGACTATCACAAACTGAAGAAATATGTGCCGACAGATGCCTGTAAAGACAGGCGCTCTTCATTCCGGGTCATTGATGTCTTGTTTAATCCCGCATTTAGAGACCAGCCCCAGGCCCGGAAAATTCAGAAGCGGGCCATTTGGCTGTTCTGTGCCGCACTCGTCCTGGTGCACGCTTCCAAAGAAATATATCAGTAGCAAATCAGATGATGGAACGCGGGGATTTCCAAGGTTTGGAAATCAGAAGCGGACGGTGATTTTTCCGCTGAGGATTTGCTCGGTGTAGCCGTCAGAGAATAGGCCGTCATAATCCACTTCGAATTTGGTGTTCTGATATTCCCAACTCCAGAAATCAAAGCCGAGGCCGATGTGGGCCATATTTTCAACCAGCGGACGGACGGCAATGGAATCGCTAATCCCGCCAGAAGTAAAAGTAAAGTCATCCTGGTCGGCTTCAAATTCATGAATGTAGTGGAGCCGAAGTTCCGGAATGAAGGCCAGCCCCTGCGAGAGCCAGTCTATCTGATGAATGGTTGAAACATTCACGCCGAGCGCTCCCTGAAGAGAGGTCGTGTCATAGTCTGAAACCGTGCTGGCGGAAAGAGCATAGCCTTCCTGTTCATAGTAGGTCATGAGTAACGCGGCATCCGGCGTCAGCAGGATTTTATCCGTGATTTCAAAACGCCAGCCACTTCCGGCATACAGACTGATCAGGTCTGAACTGAATTCGGCATCGTCCATTGAGAGGTTGCTCTCTTTGGTGTCACTTGTTCCGTAAGTCAGCGCCAGATCGACAAACAGATGTTCCCCTCCTACCGTTGAATAGATTGAACCATAAATGGTGTCGATGTTGGCGTTATCGCTGTCGCTATCAAGATCGGCGCGGGCATATCCGCCGGCGAGTCCGATCAGCAGGTTGCCGAAACTTTTATCGATTCCGATTAGAGCTCCCCAGTTGCCGGAGTCGTAGGCGGAATAGTTGCCGGAAGCATCCCGGCTGGCGTTGCCCCCGTATGCACGGACCCAACCCTGTAGACTTTTTTCTTTTTGATCCGCGGGGCCGGCCACTCCCATCGGCTGAAAGATTTTCTCAGCTTGCGGTGCGTCAGATGCAAATTCGCTCATGGAGCGGTATTCGGTGTTGCGGGCGGCAAGCTGCCGGTTGATTAACCGGCTTAAATTAACGGAGGATTCCGCGGTGTCCGGCAGTTGTGTTGCCGCATAAAGATCGGAGCCCATGGTTGCGGCACTCAGGGCGATGGCCGTTGAAAAAAATGCGACTAAATGGTTCTTCATGGCTATTAGGCTCGGTGGTTGGTCGAAATGCTTCATTACAAAAAGATGAAGCAATGTAACTTTACCCTGTGGGCCGATCAACCCAAACCGGAACCAAAAGGGCGGTTTCATTGGAAATGTCGTTCGTAGCGGCGATGGAAATTGACGCGCCTGCCTTCTTGTCATTCCAGAGGTCAATCGCTACATTCTGCGCTTCTTTTAAAGGATTGAGGTACACCATGTTTAACGAGATTTCCAGTAAAGTCAGTTTTCCGGGGATGGAAGAAGAGGTTATCAAGCTCTGGGAGGAGCTGGGTACGTTCAAGAAATCGCTGGAAATTCGTAAAAACAGCAAGGAATTCGTCTTTTACGACGGCCCCCCGTTTGCCACGGGTTTGCCGCATTACGGCCATCTGCTGGCCGGAACTATTAAGGATATCATTCCGCGCTATCAGGCGATGCGCGGCCACTATGTCTCCCGCCGCTTCGGCTGGGACTGCCACGGTTTGCCGATCGAAGCGCTGGCGCAGGAAGCCCTCGGCCTCGCGGGCGCGCCCGCTATTCAGGAAGCGGGCGTGGATGTATTCAACGAGCAGTGCCGCTCGATGGTCACCAAATACGTCGAAGAGTGGGAAAAAACCGTCACCCGTATGGGCCGCTGGGTTGATTTCGAAAACGACTACAAAACCATGGACACCCCGTTCATGGAAACAATCTGGTGGGTCTTTTCCCAACTTTGGAAACAGGATCGTATTTATAAAGCGCACCGCATTATGCCCTACAGTTGGAAGCTGAATACACCGCTCTCCAACTTTGAAGCAGGCCGCAATTATCAGGATGTGCAGGACCCTGCCATCACCGTGCGCGTCAAACTGCTCGACTTTGAATTTGAAAATGCGTCGGCCTTAATCTGGACGACCACCCCGTGGACGCTGCCCTCGAACCTGGCCATCTGCGCCGGGCCGGACATCGACTATGTGGCGATTAAGGATAAAGAAACGCATCAGATCTTCGTTTTGGCGCAGGCGCGTCTGTCGGCCTATTATAAGAAGGAAGAGGAATACGAAATTCTGAAGTCCTATAAGGGCTCCGAATTGAAGGGGCTGAAATATGAGCCGATCTTCGATTTCTTTGCGGATAACGAAAACTCATTCCAGATTCTGAACGACGACTTTGTTTCGACCGAAGACGGAACGGGCATCGTGCACATGGCACCCGCTTATGGTGAAGACGACTACCGCATCTGCCGCGAAGTCGACATTCCGCTGGTCGATCCGCTCGACGAGGATTGTGTGTTTACTGCTGCTGTGCCGGACTACGCAGGCCAGTTTTGCAAAGACGCCGACAAAGCGATCATCAAAGCGCTGAAGCACGGCGGCAAACTGATTCACCAAAGCACGATTCAACACAGCTATCCTTTTTGCGAACGCACCGATACCCCGCTGATCTACCGCGCCATCGACGCGTGGTATGTGAAGGTGGAAGACCTGCGCGAGCGCATGTTGAAAAACAACGAAGGCGTGCATTGGACGCCGGACTATGTCGGCGAAAAGCGTTTTGCCAACTGGCTGGCCGATGCCAAGGATTGGAACATCAGCCGCAACCGGTTCTGGGGATCCTGTATTCCGGTCTGGGTGAATGTGGACGATAAAGACGACATGATCTGCATCGATTCCATTGAAAAGCTGGAAGAGCTTTCCGGTCAGAAAGTCGAAGATCTGCACAAACATTTTGTGGACGAAATTCTGATTGAAAAGGATGGAAAAACCTACAAGCGCACGCCGGAAGTACTCGACTGCTGGTTCGAGTCCGGTTCTATGCCGTACGCCCAGAATCACTATCCGTTTGAAAACAAGGAACATTTTGAAGCCAACTTCCCGGCCGACTTTATTGCCGAAGGGCTCGATCAGACCCGTGGCTGGTTCTATACGTTGATGGTGCTTTCGACCGCGCTGTTCGATAAACCGGCGTTCAAAAACGTGGTCGTGAACGGAATGGTGCTGGCGGAAGACGGACTGAAAATGTCCAAGCGTCTGAAAAACTATCCCGACCCGACGCTCGTCATTAATAAATACGGGGCCGATGCACTGCGCCTCTATATGATCTATTCGCCGGTCGTTCGCGCCGAGTCGCTGCGCCTGTCGGAAGACGGCGTAAAAAATTCGCTGCGTCACCTGATTCTGCCGTGGTGGAATGCCTACAGCTTCTTCATCACCTATGCCAATATCGATGGCTGGACGCCGGAGCAGTCGGTGCCGGAACGGGATAACCTGATGGATCGCTGGATCCAGAGCTCGCTGGCCCGCCTTGAACAGCAGGTGACCGATGCGATGGATCGCTACGATCTGCAGGCGGCGGTTCGTCCGTTTGTCGCCTTCATTGAAGATCTGACCAACTGGTACATCCGTCGTTCGCGTCGCCGCTTCTGGAAAACGGAAGACGATACCGATAAAGTGCAGGCGTATTCCACGCTTTACGAAGCGCTGCTCGGCCTTACTAAAATCGCCGCGCCGTTCACGCCATTCATTTCGGAAACGATTTACCAAAACCTGAAAACCGACGATATGCCGGAATCCGTTCACCTGTGCGATTTTCCGACCGCAGCCGATGCCAAGCGCGATGAAGTGCTGGAAGGCCAGATGGCGATGGTGATGAGCGCGGTGGAGCAGGGGCGTACGCTGCGTGCCGAATACAAACTGAAAAATCGCCAGCCGCTCGCAAAGATGCACGTGGTCTGCGACGACGAGAAACTGCTGGCGAATATCCAGGCATTGGAAAGTCTCATTTCCGACGAGCTGAATGTCCGCGCCGTCGAATTCGGCACTGATTCCTCCGAGCTGGCCACCATTCAGGCGAAACCGAACTTTAAGCAGCTCGGCCCTAAACTCGGTCCGCTGATGAAAAAGGCCGTTCCGCTGATTAATAGTCTGACCGATGAGCAAATTGCCTCCATTTCTGCGGGTGAAACGGTTGCCGTTGAACTGGAAGGTAAAACGATCAAGCTGACGGATGCCGATATTGAAATCGTGCGGAATCCGAAAGAGGGCATGGCTGTGAGTGCGGAAGGCGCGCTGGTGGTTGGCCTCGATACGCAGCTGAACGACGACCTCATTTCTGAGGGGCTTGCACGCGAATTTGTAAATAAGGTACAGAACCTGCGTAAGGAGATGGATCTAGAAATAACGCAGCGCATCCATATTGCGTTCAGTTCGGATGAATCGATTGAATTGGCGGTTGCCAGCCATCGGAACTATATCGAAGGGGAAACGCTGGCGTTAAGTTGTGAGAAGGCCGCAAATGGCGGGGAAAAGATTACGGAAATAGATTTGAACGGACACGCCTGTGCCGTGTCTATCACTGCCGCCGTTGAATAGGCGGATAAGCTGATTGACACTACATAGGACAGATGATAAATACCCAACCCTTTATTCGGGTTTGGAACCGGAATTTGACAGGAGATCACTTTAAAATGCCTACAAAAAAGACAGCAAAAAAGACCGCCCGGAAAACTACGAAAAAGGACGTTGCTCCTGTTGCAGCCAGCAGCGGAGGTCCCCTGACGGGTAAAGTTGGACGAAATAAACACTTTACGGCCAAACAGCTCCGGGAACAGCTGTCCCGCCTGCTACAGCTGCGCGAGCGCGTTTCAGGTGAAATTCTCTCGATCAACCGCGATTCTCTCAGTCAGAACGATCGAGACCCTTCGCTGTCGGATCAGGGAACGGATACATTTGACCGCGAATTCGCACTCAACCAGCTTTCGAATGAGCAGGATGTTCTTTTTGAAATTGATGAAGCGATTCGCCGCATCGAAAAAGGCACCTACGGTATTTGCGAAATGACCGAAGAGCCGATCAATATTGAGCGTCTCGAAGCTCTTCCATATGTTCGCTATTCGATCAAAGCGCAGTCGGATATAGAAAAAGGACTGGGTAAAACGTTCCGTCCGTTTGGTTCCTCCTTGCTGAACGATTAATTTGCCGGAAAAGTTCGCATGCTTGTTCTTCTGATTGGTTTAGCCATCCTGTTGCTGGATCAACTGACCAAACAGGCCGTGCGGAATAATCTGGTCTTTAATCAGCAAATTCCGGTCATAGACGGTTTTTTTAATCTCGTTTATGTCCGTAACGATGGCGCCGCATGGAACATCCTGAGCGGGCATGGACTGATTCTTATCCTGATTTCAACTGTTGTGTTGCTATTGCTTGTTATCTATCGGAAGCATTTTCTGAAGGACAGGCTTTCCCATAAAATTCTCTTTGGTCTGATGATCGCCGGTATTGCAGGAAACCTGATCGACCGCATTCGCTTTGGCTGGGTGACCGACTTTCTGTCTTTTCATTTCGGATCGTATGAATACCCGTCATTCAATGTGGCTGACTCGGCTATTTGTATTGCCGTCGTGCTTTATATCATCTTCAACTTTTTTGAAAAAAAGGAAGAAGTTGCGGAACCCGGGGAATGAAGTATTCCGCCCATTTTATCATCGGGCCGACCGCATCCGGAAAAAGTGGCGTGGCGCAATATATCGCCGAGCGCGAAGGGCAGTTGATTGTCTCGGCCGATTCCATGAACCTCTATCGCGGGATGGATATCGGTACTGCCAAACCGACTTCCAGTGATCGGGAAACTGTTGACTACGCTGGCATCGATCTCGCCGAACCGACCGAAAAATTCAATGTCGCGGCTTATCTGAATGCGGTGCGCCCATCCTTTGAATCTGGAAGGGAAGTTGTTGTGGCCGGTGGCACCGGGCTCTACGTCAAATGTCTGACGGAAGGTTTCGACGATGTGGCTCCCGAAAACTCCAACCTTCGGAAAGTGCTCGAAGCTCTCGATTTCCAAACCCTGGAAAAGCGCGCCAAAACCGAAGCCGCCGAACTCTATGCGAGTCTGACTGAAGACGATCAGCAAAACCCTCGTCGCCTCATCCGCATTCTCGAACGTACCGCAGGCGTCCCGCCTGCCCCGCAGAGCGGTTCATGGAATTCGGCTCCCAAACCCAAACTGGTCGGCCTTCACGTCGAACGCGAAATTCTGTTGCAGCGGATCGAGAAGCGCGTTGAAGAAATGTATGCAACCGGCCTGCTGAAAGAAGCAGAAGCGCTGCTCAAACTCAATCTCTCCCAAACCGCGCTGCAGGCCATCGGCTATGCCGAAGCTTTCGGTGTGCTGAACAACGAATGGTCGTTGGAGGAAGCCAAAGAAAAAACCATCATCCGCACGCGGCAGCTCGCGAAACGTCAGATGACCTGGTTCCGGAATCAGCTCAATATTGAGTGGATCAATACCGCCGACTTCCAAACCTTGGAAAATATCGCCACCGCCGTTTCCAATGCCTGGAAAAAAACCGGCCCAACTCCAATTATGTTGTGAACCACGAAATACACTAAATACACGAAAGGCTTACCGGATGAATTATTTTCGTGTGTTTAGTGTATTTCGTGGTTAGGAAAAAGAATGTCTGAATTATACGAAATGAAAAATGATGATGCCGAAACCGTTCTCCTGATTGGAGTCGTTCTTCGTAACGAAGAAGAGTGGAAGGTGAAGGACACGATGGATGAGCTGGCCCAGCTGGCCGAAAGTGCCGGCGCTGCCGTGACCGGGCGTTTCATTGTTCGTCAGCAGAAAATCAAGGCCGGTCATTACATCGGTACCGGCAAAGCTGCAGAGATCGCCGACTGGATCAAAGAGAACCGCGTTTCCATGGTGGTGTTCGACGACGATCTGACTCCGGCGCAAGGCCGAAATCTTCAAGAGGTATTTGAAACGCGTGTGCTCGATCGTACCCAGCTCATTCTCGACATCTTTGCCCAGCGCGCTCAGACCAAAGAAGGGTGTCTGCAGGTAGAGCTGGCGCAGCATCAATACCTGCTTCCACGTCTCAGAAACATGTGGACTCACCTTGAGCGTCAGAAGGGTGGCATCGGTCTGCGTGGTCCGGGGGAAACCCAGCTCGAAATGGACCGCCGCCGATTGGATGATCTGGTCCGCACCCTTAAGCGCGACCTCGCTCTCGTGCGAACCCGCCGAACCGAACAGCGCCGCGGTCGTCGCCGTCATGGCTGGGCGCTGGTCTCGATTGTCGGATACACCAATGCCGGTAAATCGACGCTGCTCAACCGCCTGTCCGGTGCCGAAATCTATGCGGAAAATCAGTTGTTCGCCACGCTCGATCCGACCACGCGCCAGGTGGAGCTGCCGAATCATGAGCCGACGCTTATGACGGATACGGTGGGCTTTATTCAGAAACTGCCGCATCATCTCGTCGATTCATTCAAAGCCACGCTCGAAGAGGTGGTTGAAGCGGATCTGCTCGTGCACGTGATTGATGCTTCGCACCCGCAGGTCGATATTCAGATTGAAGCCGTACACAAAGTGCTCGATGAGATCGGCGGGCTCGATAAACCGATGCTCTACGTCTTTAATAAGATTGATTTGGAGCGGGGCCGTAATGCCGCCAAACGTCTGATGCGCCAGTTCCCGAAATCGGTGGCAGTTTCCGCGCAGGATGGGGAAAATATTGATATCCTTTTTGACGAGCTGGCCGACTGCCTGAAAGGCCGCAAGGTTGAGATGAAACTGTCCGTTCCGCTCAGTGAAGGAAAGCTGCTTGCGACCCTGCAGAAGAATGCATCGATCCTTGAGCAGGAATACGAAGGTGCCAACGCCGACCTGCTCGTTCGCGTTTCCGCCCAGCTCGCCGCTCAGTGCCGTCCTTTTTCAACTGAGGAGGAGCCGCCGGAGCCAGAGTGGTAGGCGCGCCTTGGATGGTTCTTTTTTAGCGGGCTCTATCGGGGCCTCTGTATCGTCGGCGTTGCATTTTTCCTGACTTAAAATGCAACGCATAACTTTTTCTTCTTTTCGCCGGCGGAAGCGGTGAAGGGTGCGCCGGAAGGATTTGATGATGCCGAGAAACACGACGGGTGAGGCGATGATGATCAGCGTGGTTTCATCGAACGGAATGCGATGCTCAATATAGAGAATGCCCATCAGTCCCGGTACCAGCGAGTGACCAGGTGCCCCGAAAAATTCGGCAATCCAGGGGCGGAACGATCGGCGGATTCCGGCGTTAATCAAAAACAGCCCATAAAGAAAAAGCATCAGAACCAAGGCCAGATTTCGGAGTCCGAAATAGGTGCCCTCGTCGACATCCTGAGCAAATGGGGAAAGCATATACGCGGTGAAAACCAGAGTGATTCCTGTCGACATCACATTGGTATGCCCGTGGGCTTCATCACTGTGGATGATGAAATACAGCTCCGTAATCAACCACGCACCAATCAGAGGCAGATAGACCAGCGGTTCATCAACCACGATTTTGGCAATATCGATTATTCGGTGATAAACGAGGGATAAATCCATTGGGATATTTTGAGAAGAAAACATATTTCGTAAACGGTTAAGACGCACCGTATCGAAAATAGTTCATCATGATCAACCTGCATATTCACGATTGAGCTCGATTGAGGGATCAGTTGTTTAGAGCAACCCGCGTGAAAAGTTGAGCGGATCGCCGGCAACGGGTTTGTCGGAGAGGATGTCGCTGACGAGCCTGGCGGCTTGTTCGGGTGAATCGATGCCGTAGCAAAGATCAATCCGGAAGTGGCGGGCGCCGAAGGCTTTCAGATCGTCCAGCTGGTCGGCCAGGGAAAAGGGCGTGGTGTTCACCAATACAAATTCGCGGCCGTTGGTTTCGGTGCGGAAGGTGCGTTGCGAACGGTCGGTCAGTTCGCCGCTTTCCGTTTCGGGACGCGTGGCGGAAATCATCAGCGGGGAATGCTGGAAGATGGGAACGATGGCCGCTGAACCGAGCTGCTGCGTCAGCGCAAATATATTTTCCGCGTCGTCCTCGGGGGAAAGTACAAATTGACGAATCCCTTGTTCCTTCCAGTGCAGTGCGGCCTGCGTGTTCAATGTGTAAAGCGGCCAGTCGGCGGTGATATCCTTTTTCCCTTCGAGCAGGTTGAGGCCGCCGAGATTGGCGGCCTCCCATTTCCAGACCTTGGAAAATCGGGCAATCAGTTCGCGAAAGCGGTCGGTGTCTTCATCGCGAATAATCACGGGAAGCGCCAGGCGCAGTTGGTCGGGATAAGCTTTGATTGCTTTTTCAATCTCTTCCGGATGGTCGGGATCGATCTCCAGCAGAAATTCATCGATGTGTTCAACCGGATAAAAACGTCGGGCTTTCACTGACCAGCAAATGTCGTCGGAAGTAGGCTCCAATGAAACAGTTCCAAGGGTTGGAAGTTCCGGTTCGGTTTCGTTCCAGACCGTGGAAAATGCTGCGATCAGCGTTCGGCGGGCTTCGTTCAGGACGGAGGCCGGCGCAAAGATGGCCGGACCTTCGAGTGTGAGTTGCCCGAGTTGCCAGTCGGTATCGCCCAGCTTGCCGAAACATTTTTCCAGCGCGGTGGAGGCTTTGTCGGGCTGTTTTGCTGCTTCGAATGGGCCGGGTAGGGTGAGGGAGTGCTGGACTGTATTCGCCGATGCGGTCATCACGATTTGTTCCAATGATTGGAAAACGTGAATATTCACGGCGCGGCGCTGGCGATAGAGTCCGGGCCTTGGTGCGGTGATGTCGTAGCGTTGCCGAACAGACTGCGAGTAGGAGCAGTAGACGGGCGCTCCAATTTCGAGGTAGGGCGAGTCGGACGGAAGCTTCAGCGCTATGTCGGCATTGGCGGGAAGCTCGAAGCGTCGTTTCTTTTCGGGGTCCGATTCCAGTCGCATTTCATTGGCGGCAAAACCGTAGGCCGAGGTTTTTCCGGCCATTTCAATTTTGAGTCCGTCGCGTTTCTGCAGGGCGCGGTTGCTGTGCAGCATCAGCCAAGGGCCTTTGACTGTGGCGACGGTGCCGATCTGCGTGCCGCGGTGTCCGTCGTTGATCGGATCGATGGGGCGGGTGGCGTCGTCACTAAGGTAGAGGTCGGTGGCGGGCCGGCCGAATATGGTTTGTATGTCAGCGATTCGCTCTCCGGCATTTTCTATTTTTCCTTCAAGGCTTTGGCGGTAGAAATCGGTGACGGCGGCGACGTAGAGCGGGCTCTTCATGCGGCCTTCAATCTTGAGGGCGGACACGCCGGCGCTAATCAGTTTTTCCAGATGATCGGCGGCGGAAAAATCTTTCATTGAAAAAGGGAGGTTGCGCTGTTCGCCGCTATTGAAGGGCTGACGGCAGCAATAGGCGCAGCGTCCGCGATTGCCGCTGCGTCCCAGCAGATGGGATGAAAAGAGGCAGAGACCGCTGTAGGAATAGCAGAGTGCGCCGTGAATGAAGACCTCAGTCTCTATGCTGCATTCTCGTGTGATGTGTTCGATGGTTTTTACGCTCAGCTCGCGGGCGAGTACGACGCGCTTGAAACCAATCGAAGCGAGCTGCTGCGCGCCTTCCAGATTATGGACGGCCAGCTGGGTGCTGGCATGCAGGTTGAGCTGAGGAAAGTTTTGGCGGATCAGGTGAGCGATCCCCATGTCCTGCACAATCACGCCGTCTGCATTGAGGTCGCGGATCAGGGCGAGCGCCTCCAGTGCATCGTCGAGATCGCGCTGCTGGACGAGGGTGTTGAAGGTGATGAAGACGCGGCGGCCGAGGTGATGGGCATAGCCGATCATTTCATCGAGCGCTTCCACGGAAAAATTGCCGGCTTCTGCGCGGGCGGAAAAGCGGGGCAGGCCGGCATAGACGGCGTTGGCGCCGTAGGCCAGTGCGGCCCAGGCGGCTTCCGGGGTGCCAGCGGGCGCGAGCAGTTCAGGGAGTTGTGTTTTCATGGGTGGGATAATAACGTATGTAGTTCAGCCTTCAGGCTGCATTCTATGAGGCCTTCAGCCATCGGGGAATTGGCGGCAGTATTCGTAGAGGGCGAGCGAGGTGGCGGTGGCGGCGTTATAGGAAAAGGGCATGCCCCAGACCGGGATCTCAACCACGGCGTCGAGCAGGGCTAAACACGCGTCGGCCAGACCTTCGCGTTCGGAGCCGATCACAAGCGCCGTTTTTTTCGGGAAAGCATATTCCGACAATTGGGTGGAGTTGGTGGTTTGCTCGAGGCCTACAAGCACATAGCCTTCCTGCTTCAATTTTTTGAGCACGGGCGGCAGGCTGTTTTTGACGGTCAGCTTCACGCTTTCGGCACCGTCGCGCGCAATCTTATTGATCAGCTTGGCCTGGCCAGTGGCGATCACTTCCTGAACGCCGCAGCATCCGGCCATCCGGAAAATGGTCGAGAGGTTGACATTGCTGCGCAGGGGGCTGCAGGCGACGATCAGCGGCCTGGGCTCCGCGAGCTCACGCGGCGGTTTGTGTCGTATGTGTTCAAATTTCATGGGCAAACAGCTTTTTCTTCCAGGCAATCATCAGGGCGCCGATGATCATCAGGGCCGAATAAAATTGTCCTTTGGTGATCCATCCAATGAAAAATGCCCCGTTGTCCGGCTCTCTGAAAAACTCCATGGAAATACGGGCGAGGGCATATAAAACGAGATAGGATGCGCTCAGTGCCCCCGGTTTTTTCCCCCATCCGGTTTTCCGCAGTACCAGCATAATTCCGAAAACCAGAAAACCCTCGGTGATGGCTTGATAAAGCTGAGAGGGGTGGCGAGGCAGGAGCTGCCCCGCTTCAACCAGCTTTTCAATGGTTGGAAGTTCGTACTGTCCGTAATGAAGTCCCCGTTCCTGAGGGAAAATGACGGCCCATTTAACCTGAGTAACGCGGCCCCACAGTTCGCCGTTAATAAAATTGGCCAGACGCCCGAAGGCAAATCCGAGCGAGGTGATAACGGCCATGTTGTCGGTCAGGTTCCAGAAGGAATGCTTGTTTTTTCGTGCATACCAAACAATGAACAAAATCACACCGATGAAACCGCCGTGACTGGCCATGCCGCCTTCCCAGACGCGGAATGCATAGGTGGGATCTTCCAGAAAAGAGCCGAAGCCATAGAAAAGGACGTAGCCCAACCGGCCCCCGATGAAAACCCCGAAGAAGGCCAGCAGTACTACAAAATTACTGACCTCCGCCACCGGCACTTCAAAATCACCCTTTTTCGACCAGAAGCGCAGCATTAAAATGCAGGCAATAAAGCCAAGCAGATAAGACATCCCATACCATCGCAATGCAATGTCGCCATAGATCGGAAAAATGATCGGGTTAATGTTGTGGATATAATAGTTCATGAAGGGCAGTTTGGGGCTTGCTGTTGATGGTTTGAAGTCTCGAATTCATGAAATACGAGCGTTGAGTTTGCGCGAAAAGGACAAGGTGAAAGGTTGTTCTATCTGATCAGGGGAATTTATGTTTTCGAGGTACATTTTATGACTGATCCAACCTGACGCGATAAACGCGTGCCGAATAGTTTGAAACCACATATGGGTGTTGATGGCGCAGGTCAGAATTTTGGAAGGTGCTCGAGGTCATCCAGATCCTTATGGCGACCCGATGCCAATTTATTGGCACGTAGGTCCTGGAGGGAAATTATGGGCACGCAAATGTCATCAATTGTTGCTTTATGGCATCGCTGGTAGCATTTAGAAAATTCTACACCATCAATCTCGTTGAGGACTTCAATTCTTACAGGGGCGATGCCCATTCGCACGATATTTCCGGGCGTGGTGAAAAGTCCGGCATTGATTTCTGAAGAGACCATTCCAAAGGCATGAAGCACCTGAACTATCTTTAGCGCTGTGTTGGGGTGAATGGCGATCAATATGTCAATGACTGCCGGCGTTAGAGGGTACCCGTAATAACCGACTGCATAACCGCCTATTAATAGATATTCTAAATTATGATCGTTGAGTAACTTCAAGAACTCTTTGAAGTCGTCTGGTAGCGTTTGATTTTCCATATGCAGCTTGCCGATTAAGTTGGATGGCTTTCATGCGTTCTTTTGGGGGTTGAGAATGCCAGTACGCATTATCGGATCTATCGCCTAGCGATACGATTGATAATTTCGTTCGATCAACTGTAATTCGTTTTCCATGATAAGTATAATGCGTGTTAAACGCATTGAATTCAATGAGGATTTTTAATCGGCGCGGTTTATAGCAACTGCCCTGATCCCTCCAGTGCAAAAAAACTGGACACCAGGATGGTCGGGCTATTTTTTTGTAGCATGAAGGGCCTTCGACTGCTTTCAGCTCTACGGTGTTTTACGGATGGCCTCTATCTGGATCTCCAGCTCCGGTGTTAACCACATATCCTGCATAATTGGAAATTTCTCATTGCCGGTAAGAAACGCTTTGGCGGTCTGATAATCACGTGTGATGTAGGTGGTCAGCATAAGCACAAAGTTTTCTCCCTTTCCGGAGATCACGACGCTCGGATTCTTCAGTCCATCTTTTTCAAGTGCAGCAATGAGGGAAGATTTTGCAGTCGAAGCGTCTTTGCCAGTTGGTTTGACAATAATCAGATGAGGGCGACTGGAGGGCATATCCAGATATTTTTCAGCATTTTCCGGTTCACTGCCTGTAAACTCCTCGTAGATTTCGAAATATGCAATAGAGTTGTTTCCTGACAATTTACGATCAAAAATTTCGATTACCTGCGGTTGATAATTGGCCAGTGCGATAATAATGCGGTCTTGTAATTCGGGCTTCCTTTCATTTGCAGCGATATCGATCAGTAGCTCGGCCAGTTCAGGTGTTATGGTGCCAATCTGAGAAAGTCCATAGTACGCAGCATTAAAGCGGACATCCGCCGATGGGTCCTGCGCCAATTGGGTTAATATTTCGAGAACTTCCTGGTTGGGATTCTCCTGATTGGCAATAAAGTTTTCGCCAAGAATTCGGGCGGAGGTGCTTCGTAATAACGCATCCTGATCCTGTGCACAAATAAGAAGGCCGGGGAGATAACTGTCATCAACTTTGATATTACCCTGCAGAACCATCATCAATGAATGCATTTTTAACTGGGTGGGTCCGGTTTTCAGCATCTCCTGAATAGAAATGGAAGTTTTTCCGTTTGCGGGCGCATTCGTGGGGGGGGGTAAAGTTGGGGTTGCGCTGGTTGGGGGGGCGCCGTGAGCGGTGACGGTTCCGACGGTTGCAACGATCAAAATGGATAGTCTGTTCATGGGTTGGAGTCTCCTGCTTCAAGTCTTAAAACAGGATAGGAAACCATTCTCTCAAAGACAAGCAACGAATGCAGGGAGAAAGCAGGTGCTGTCATAAATTTGACTAGTCGCAATAAGTGAAGAGCGTTCAAAAAATGCGATGGATTTATTTGTTTAGGTTGAGTTCTTTGAAGGCATAAAATCTCCAGAGATTGAGGTGCTGTGGATCTGGCCGGTGACTTTGAAATAAATAGAGTTGAAACGTTGGGGTGAATAGGTCTTAATACACATGGTTTGTGAGAGGTTTAGGATTGAGTTGGGTTCAATTCAAATCTTTTGCGCGCATCATGATCTAATGTTTTGCAACGTGTAATTAGTATTTTATCAGCTAAAAACCCTTTGATTGCGGGCTATAGTTGTGGAAAGCATAAAAAACAGTTGCAGGACAGAAGAGAGTGGTGTATTTGTAGCAAGTACTAAGTGGAATGGGTTCACTTATTAACAGGAGTATTAAAATGAAAAAAATTGTAATAACAGCAGCATTAGTTGCTTGTGCGGCAGTGGTTACCGCACAGACTGTTACCAGTGCAAACATTGTAGGGTATTCGAAAAAAGACGTGGCTTCAGCCGCCTTTTCCATTGTTTCGCCTCAGTTTTATGGTGCAGAAACAGGAACTGCGTTGGGAGACGCTTTTGGCACTGTGCCTGATCAGACTGTCGTATATGTTTGGATTGGAACTGGTTATACGGAATACACTTTCTATCTTGAGGATGGCTTGGGTGGTAACTGGTACGATCAAGGTTTCGCGAATGCAAATGATGTTGTCCTGGGGCAGGGAGATGCTGTTTGGTTGAAGGCAGGTGTTGCTGCAGCAACTCCAATCATGGCAGGTGAGGTTCCGTCAGCCGCTTCGGTAACTCAATCGGTGGCAGCCGGATTTAACCTGATTGCTAATCCTTATCCCGTAGCCTTGGCTCTTAATGATCTTGATCTCAATGGTATCTCTGATCAGGATGTAGTTTATGCATGGAATGGGACTGGGTATACTGAATACACTTACTATGCGGAAGATGGTCTGGGCGGTAACTGGTATGACCAGGGGTTCTCCAATGCGGGTGGAGTTACGATTCCTGTAGGTGATGGAATCTGGCTGAAGAGTGCAAGCGCAGGAAATCTTGTCTTTAACAAAATGTACTAGGGTTTAAGGAAGGCATAGTTGCTTTTCTTGTGGTTAAAATCATAAAGGAGAATCAAATGAAAAAATTAGTAACATTAATTGCGGTAAGTGCATTTGCTATTTCGGCATCTGCGGATCTTACCGGTTGGAAGTGGGCAGGCGGAGCTTCGTTGACAGATCAGAACGGTGCTGCGATTGCTAATGCTGGAGCTACTGTATTCACCACTCCGAATATGGATCTTGCTCTTGCTGCCGCAGGTGGTCAGATTCAGCTCTCGGCTATTCAGGCAGTTACCCTGTCTTTCGTTTCCCCGTCTGCAACTCCGCCCTTTGGACCCAGTGCGGGAACTTGGGGTACTTCCGTAAACAATGCATATGATGGATCTATTGTAGGTCAGGATGCATATGCTCTGATCGTAAACCGTGCAGGATTGACTAGTCTCGCAGAAGTTGTGGTTGGTGACTATGTTGGTTTCTCCGCATTGGGCGGTCAGTTTGTGGATCTGCAGCCGGGTACTGATCCGGCGCTAGTTGCGCAGTCATTTAATGGCGGTGATGTTCAGACAGCTACTGAAGTAATTCCTGAGCCAGCTACGCTGGGACTTATGGGAATTGCCGGTCTGGGAATGTTTCTGGCGCGTAAAAAAGCTCGCCGCTAATTTTTAGTCGCTAAGCTTGTAAAAAAGGGTCCGCTTCTGCGGGCTCTTTTTTTTTGTGCCCCATGCGCGCTTTTGCAGAGGGGTAAGCTAGAGCGGTTCGCGTTTCTGATGCCGTAATGTAGCACGATATAAACCATCCCGTTGCATCATCGGAGGTCACGGATTTGAAGGCCTTTGTAATGGCCTCAGATAACTCTTTCGGGGAACGAGCTTCCAGCTTCCGCAAAATGCTTTTTATTTTGCTCCACATCTTTTTAATGGGGTTGAAGTGGGGACTGTATGGAGGAAGGAATAGAACTTGGACTCCGATTTGCTCGATCAGTTTGATGGATTCTTCGTTATAGTGCGCCCGGAGGTTGTTCATGACAACCACGTCTTGGTACCAGAACCTGATCAACGTAAGCCCGGAAGGCGAGCGAGTCGGTTGCGCCATCGAGTTCCATAGTTGCGGTCCCGCCGTTGAGGCGGATGGACGATATCAACGTGGTCGTGCATCAGTGACCATGCGGGGCATGAGCAAAAAGTTGGAGTCCATGCTTGGCGCGTCCCCTAAGCTTGGTCATGTTGGTTTTGATTCCGGATTCGTCAAGAAAACCAGTTGGTCTGAATCAAGGGTCGGTAGCATCAGCATCCACTGCTCCCGCTTGAGCTTCACATTTTCACGCTCTTTCTCGCTGGCGTGCAGTGTTTTTTTTTATATAACGAGTCTGTCCGCGTTAATCCGTGGGTCTGATTTTTTTCCTGCACCGCCGGTATTGGGTATTAAGTAGCAATCGTGTTCCAGCCTGTCTGTCCCGGCATCGCCGAGCTGTCAAGACAGGTTGGAAACACTGTTGTGCATTATAAACCGCGATTTCAAGCCTCCTGCATTCCTGTAAAACTTCCTTAACTAAGTGTTGGCCGGGGCCAGTCCCTGAAACTTACCTATCGCAGTTATTCAGCACTTTTCCTGCAATTGTAAACATGAATTTTGTATCAATAGTAGCGCCTGAACTTAGCCATTCTGATGGCGTAGGTCTGGCGAAAGCCCTGGAAATACGAATGCCGGACCTGCGGCTTCGCTTAAGTTCAGGTGCTGCCGAAGCAAATTTACAATTGCTGTCACTTTCCGCATGACATTATTCTGCCTTTATGAAATTATGTTCAGTTGTAACTTAAAACAATATTTCTAGGGGGTATCATGAGCAGGTTATCAGCTGTTATCGCGGTGGTTTCATTGGCTGCCACTACATTTTCCGCAGACAATCAGTGGGACGGAAATAATTTCGGGTATAACGGGGCTTTTGGCCTCTCTAACGGTACTTCTCCCAACTGGAGTACGGCAACCGATATCTGGACGATCCGGACTCCGCAGCCAACGGACACACCCAGCGGTCCGCTGGGCTACCTTAAGTTGTTGAATGAGCAAAGTACTTCAGTAACGGTAACAAACTCATTTTCAGGCCAGTTATATGTGAACAACATAGTTTCAGGCATAACAAATACCATTACTTCAACGGATTCGGGAGCAGTTGTTACTGGTGCTGCTTCGGGGACGACTGGTGGTAGCACGGCATTGCCTGCTGCTGCAATTGAAATAAACGGACCTGCTGGTCCCCCGACCACTCAGCATGGCGCGCTCATACTTGAAGAGGGGCATTATGTTGGCGGAGAGGGAAAGCAGGGGATTTTTGCACAGCGTCTTGCTCTATTGAGTATCAATGGCACTCAAATCGAAGGAGGAAAAGGGAGTTCCTTTTCTTCTACAGGGACTGGTAGCCTCACAAGCGGTGGAGATGGCGTATTCGGGAATTTCCTTAAAAGCCTTGTCGTCGATAATGGCCAGGGAGAATCTGACATCATACGGGGGGGCGATGGAGGTGATGATCTCTACGGTTTTTCAGTAGGTACAGCAACCGCTAATGGCGGAAACGGTATAACCAGATTTCTTTTTAACCAGGATATGGTTATGGAAAACGGCAACGTTGTTGGAGGGGATGGAGGAACTTTCATTACCGGTTCCGCTGTTACGTTTCAGCTTTCAGGCGGCATTGGCGTGAATGCCACTGCAGGTACCGTTGAGTTGAAAGATGGCATCATTACGGGTGGTATGGGCGGTTCAGCACAGGTGAAATCGGCTACTGCCTCTGCAGCAAAAGGAGGTGCGGCACTTAGTCTGGGTTCTGCAATTGGTGATTCTTCAATTGGTGCTCTTACCATGACTGGTGGAGATGCTGATGCTGTTATTTCGTCAGGGGCGGCACATAATTTAAATCTATCAGGAGGTAATGGCGTCGCTTCCTCAATGGCTTCAGAATTGATTATTCAGGGGGCAACTTCTACCGGTGGTGCCGGGGGTACGTTGACAAGCTCGGGCTCCACCAATGTTGTCGCTAAAGGAGGCGACGCGGCTTCGTTTACAGGTGCCGGAACGCTTGTTGTAGATGGAGGAACGTTCACGGGTGGGGCCGGTGGTTCTGTTTCGGATGCGTCTGGTTCTGCAAATGTCGGCGGTGGCAGGGCCCTTTATGCGGCTAATGGTTCCTCCGTTACAATTGGCGGAAATGCAGTGTTTACCGGCGGTGAATCGGGGTCTCTCAATGGCGTCCAAGGTATGCAGGCGGTTGCAATCGAAGTGCAGGATGCGAATCTGATTGTTACCAACGGTACCTTCAACGGCAGCAAAGGATTGGTTACAACAACAGCTGGTGGTACCTCCAGTATCGAAATCCTGGACGGCACATTTGGAGATGTCGAGTTTGGCGGTGGAGATGAAACGATCAACCTGAGCGGCGGCAGTTATAATGAAGTGCTGGTGGCTGGCTCCGGCAGCAAACAACTTCAGTTGGGAGACGCAATTTCAATTTCTGATCGTCTGGTTTTTGATACAGGAGAGGTTGATGTTGCTGAGTGGGAAGATGAACATTTTGATAATACACTCATCTCCAACGGAGTAATCAATATTCTGAATGCCGATTTCAATATGACATCGGGTTCTTCAATCACCGTGGTTGAAAAAACTGCTGCGGTGAACTTCGGTCAGAGTGCGGTACTTGATGGTACGATCGATGTCGGCAGTGGTTCAATTACTGCGGCTTCTGCGCTGACGGTGAAGTCGGGCAGTGCGATTTCTTCCACACTTTATGCGGATGGCAGCAGCGTTAAGGGAGGTGTTATTTCCGGTAACACAGCGACTTTTGAAGATGACGTTACCTGGACAGTCATGAGTGATGGAACGGTCACCAATACCGATATGGTGGCGGATGGTGTGCTCCTGGCTACTGCCAGCGTAAATGACGGCATTACACAGTCGTTCGATCCAAACGGACTGGACTTCACATTCATCGGCAACCCGAGTGTGCTGCTCGGACTCAATGGAATTACCAATTATTACAACGCTTCTGCGAGTCAGCAGGAACTGTATGCAACCTATGGTCAGCTGAGTCTGCAGAAAATTTTCGAGGATTATCCCGAAATGGAGCCGGCAATGACGGATCTTCAGCTGGTGCTCGATTCGGATCAGGCACTTACCGACTATATATCGTCGGAGTGGACCGCGTTTGATGCGTTGAATCAGGATTTCTCGGAATCATTTATCCGCACGCCTGAAATGGCGCCTGTGCTTATGGGATTGCAGGGGGTATTTGCGGATCAGGTAATGGAGCGTACCCGCAGTAACCTGCGTTATAAAAAGTTTGGCAGCAAAACGTCATATAGTCCTGCCGGTGCGCTTGGTCCGGACTGGTCCGGCAGCTCAACAGCTCCTTCCGGAGCCCGTGGTCCGAATTGGTATGATGATTCGGTGCAGTGGACAAAAGATCATCTTCCGAGCTGGGATGTTAAAGGGGCCGCACGTACGGTTTCTGACAATGTGCCGACGGTTGATAAGGATACTCTGAAGAATTCTGTCAGCGCGGTTACACCGAATATTTCCGGTGACGATATTGAAGTGCCTGAAACCTATCAGGTGTGGGGACGTGCGTACGGTTCTAAATTGGATCAGGATGCAACCTCTGGGTATATGGGCTATGATGCAACGATTGTCGGAGGCGTTCTGGCTGTTGATAAACGCTTCGAAAATATGCTGATCGGTCTTGGTGCCGGTTATGCAAGTACGGACCTTACGGGAAATGGCGGTAATGATGGAGAGGCGGACACGACGTATGTTATGGGTTATTTATCGCATAGCAGTGAGTCGCTCTTTTTTGATGCAACGCTGAACTATGCCTATAACGATGTTGAGACTGAAGGAGTCAGCTCAGTGGGTTATGAAGCGGAATATGATGCCAGTACGGTAGGTTTTGGAATTGGAACCGGCTATGGGATGTCATTCTATAAAGATAAATATCTCTTTACCCCGGAAGCATCTTATTTGGGAACCTACTATAACCGTGGCGCATATACGGAGAAATCAAACCTGGCGACTCCGTTCCCCGATAAAGATTATGAATCCTATGACCAATGGTCGCAGTTGACTTCCATTGGAGCTACATTGTCCACCATTGGTGTGTTTGAAAGCTTCAATACCGAGATTGAGTGGCAACCCGAGCTTCGTGCCCATTGGCTGCATGAGTTCAATGCAGACATGGATGATGATTCTTATGTTATGGTCGGTGGTTCCGGGGATGCCATAATGGTTGGCTTGCAACCTCTTGAAGAGGACCTGATTCGTCTGGGTGCGGGTATTCGCTTCTCCCAATGGGAGAGCGATAAAACCGAATTCGCTTTTGATATTGATGGTTCCTTCGGAAGCGAATATCAGAGCTATATTGTCAGCGGTAAAATCATGCACCGTTTCTAACAATTGCTCTGCGGTTGTATTGGCAGTCAGTTGAAAAGACGCACTTTTCCATATGAAAAGGGCGTCTTTTTGCTTGGAGGAGAGGGAGGATCGGAAGTCCGATTTTTCTGCGATTAGTATATCAGGCTTCGGCTGTCACCTGTTTTCCCGCACTCGCTTTCCAGACACTGGAAATTCGGCTGGCATGCGATATTTCAAGGTTGATATGTTCCAGCCCATCGAGCCGAAGTTGTGAGGCTACGGTCCGTAGCGCAGTATCGGGCGTATTACAGTCGGAGCTGAGGTGTGCGAGAAAAACATGCTCAAGGTGTTCCGTGGCACTCTCTGAAATCAGACGCGCCGCATCGATATTAGAGAGGTGTCCCTGTCGGCTGCGAATTCGCTGTTTCAGGGGCCAGGGGCGTGGCGCTTCGCGCAGAAGGTCCTCGTCGTGGTTGGCCTCCAGTACGATGGCTTTACAGCCACTGAGCTTGTTTCGTACAAGCGCGGTGATCATTCCAAGGTCTGTGACAGAGCAGATTGAGGTTTTTCCTGCTGTTAAGCGGAAGCCGACCGGTTCGTAGGCATCATGTGGGACGGAGAAAGGTTCAATGCTGATGTCGCCGATTTCGAATACCGATCCTGTTTGAAATACTTTTACATCAATCTCGTGTGCTTTAGGTTGACGCATCATACCGTTGAGTGTGCCGGCGTTAGAGTAGACAGGAATACCGTGTCTTTTCTGAAGCACCCTGATTCCTCCAACATGGTCGCCGTGTTCGTGTGAAATACAGATGCCGTTGATGCTTTCAGGAACGACGCCGATCTGCTCCAGTCTAATGGCAATTTGTTTGGCACTAAGCCCCGCATCGATCAGGATGCGGGTTCTGTCGGAGGCAACATATATACAGTTCCCGGAACTGCCGCTGGCGAGAACACATACTTCTAAACTCATTGAATACAAATCTCCTGAAATGACTGCATCTTAATGGACGGCGTTAATATGAAAACTTCTTTTAGGGGATTTTAGTGGGGTGAGTGAAAAGTGATGATTGAATCGTGAATTGCTCAGAGAGAGGTGTGAAGCGTAATCCTAGATTCGGAAATGGCCAAGTTTACTGCAACCACAAGATTTTAAACCCGCAGATGTAGTTGTCTACCTCAAGGGTTTAAAAGCGCAGTGGATGTGGTGAAATCGGCCACCCGAAGGGTGAAAATGAAGGAAACAAAAAGGGAACCCTGTGGGTGTGAAGTGTGATTTGGGTTTGATGCCGGTATCATTGGATAAAATACCGTTTCCTACATTATCATTCCCGGATCTAGGGTAATTGTTTTTGGCGGGCAAAAGTAATCTGACAAAATTATCACGGCTCACGGCTCACGGCTCACGGCTCACGGCTCACGGCTCACGGCTCACGGCTCACGGCTCACGGCTCACGGCTCACGGCTCACGGCTCAC
>JAROBA010000034.1 GCA_029432815.1 Pontiellaceae bacterium B1224
TCTAAAACTTATCGCTTTGAACTATAAGGCAACGAATGAATGGAAAGCAGCGAATCCAGATAGGGGGACTCATTTGTGTTTTCCATTCATTCGCTGCAATTTGACCTGCATTCATACCGGAATGTATTAGTCGGTGGTATAATTTCCACTGCTTATCCGAAATCTGCTTGGTTTCAACGCTCCCGGTAATCCCCTCCAGCGTAACCTCCTCAACATGATGAGGCGTTCGGCTTCCTGAGCCGAACGAGTCGGAAAAAGAATTGTATCAGGGGCTATCTGAATGACAGGCTTTACGGTTCCAATGATTGGAATATTCACTGTGCCCGAAGAAACGTTGAGCTGAATTTGGTCATTGATTTTTTCGGCCTGCAAGGAATCGTCAGCGTGAACTTTGATGCTCCAACTGCGAGCATGATCGCCGGTCCCTCTTACCACTTCAGCAACGATGCCGTTATCCGCAGCCCCCACTTCACCGAGCGTCACAATCGCCGCGGAGCGCAACAACGCCGTCTCCCCGGTCTGCGCCAGCGACCGTGCAGTTTCCGCCACTTCGACATTCGATACTCCCTGTTCGATATTTGCGCTGATAAGCGCAAGGCTGTCATCCGCAAGGCCGACGAAATTAGTTTCTCTTGTGGGGCAGACATTCCTGTCTGCTGCTGAGCAGACCGGAAAGTCTGCTCCACATTATCCACGCCTGTTTTTGACATTGGGTTTCGCTTTTACACTTGAATCACACGACTTTTGAAGACAATTTATTGATGAGTGCAAAAACATACATAGCACCCATTCATACGGGCAAGACAAGGATAAGGCCGCGCCGGAGGCAGTAGCGTAGAAGCAGAATTCCCATCAATCGATTGGATAAAGTGCGCAACCTCATCCTCATAAACGGGGGAACCGGACCATGGCCTTACGAATATTCGAAAAACACGGGAACCGAAAACCTGCGGCTTGAATTTTTCGCCTCCGACGGTTGGCATAAACTGAATCTATGCCGAACTGACTCATCAGGCTGGCACTCCGCTGTGAAAGCGGAACAGTTTGTCTTCCGACTCAATTGCATTCCGCTCAATGGCTCCGAAAAATGCGACCCGCTGATCGATGGGTTCTCGAGAATGGCTCTGCGCCAACGTCAGATAATCCTTGAAATGCCGGGCTTCCGACTTTAGCAGCGAACGGAAAAACACTGAAATTTCATCATCCATATGCGGTGCCAGCGATGCAAAGCGCTCGCACGAACGCGCTTCAATGTAGGCCCCGACAATCAGCGAATCGATCAGCTGACCAGGATTGGTTTTCCGAATTTCAGCATTCAGCAGACCGGCATAGCGCGAAGGCTTCAGGATTTTGTAGGCATATCCTCGCCTGGTCAACAGTTCATGCACCTTCTCGAAATGGCGAAGTTCCTCGCGGGCAAGTTTGGACATTTTAGAAAGCACATCAGGTTTATCCGGGCAGCGGAACATCAGCTGCAGGGCATTGCGGGCGGCGCACTGCTCCAGATAGCAGTGATTCTGCAAGAGGATTTCCTCCTGTTGCAGGGCTTCCTGAATCCATACATCCGGTGTGCGGCAGGGAAGAAACTCAAACAAGGCATCGAGATCGGCCTGATTCACTAATTCCATTTTCAAATCTCCAAAGGTTGGAAAAAATCTAACATGTGCCTGAAGTCGGTACAATAATCCAGACTCACAGATCGCTATTCTCCATCTAATTTAGCTCGACCTACCCACATAAAACATTAGCTTCCCTGCTACTCCATGAATACACAACCCACAGAGTTGATTAAGGAAACGCTGACTCGCCACGATGAAATTTCACCGGGCGTTTTTGTGATCGGCTTTGCGCGTCAACATGATTTCACTCCGGGACAGGCTATTAAACTGGGCATCGATGAAATTAATGCACCGCGCATCTACAGCATCTGCAGCGGCAATCAGGATGAAGAACTCTGCGTGCTCTATAACATCAAAGAGGACGGCTTCCTTACCCCACGGCTTTCGAAACTGAAGGTTGGCGATTCCGTTTTTGCTTCAGCGCCGTACGGTACATTTCTGGGAACCGATGAGCCTGCCTGGTGGATCGCCACCGGAACTGGTATTGCTCCGTTCCGAAGTATGCTGCACTCGGGACTGGGGCAACACGCAATGCTCGTGCATGGCGTGCGGCATCTAAATCAGTTTTATTTTGAGGATGAACTGCGCGGGGACCTTGGCAAGAACTACCATCGCTGCTGCTCGGCGGAATCGGCCGAGGGCATTCATTACGGACGCGTTACCGCTTTTCTGGAAGCACAGAACGGTTTTTCCAAAGATTGGAAATATTATATCTGCGGACAGGCCACCATGGCTGTTGAAACCCGCGACCTGCTCATCAGCAAAGGCATCCCCTTCGGAAACATCATCACGGAGATCTATTTCTAATGACGTCTGAAAAAGTTCCACTCTTTGGAAAAACGCTGAGCGAGCTGCAGGAGCTGGTCGCCGAATACAAACTGCCCAGGTTTACCGCCAAGCAGATTGCCGACTGGCTGTATAAAAAAGATATCTCTTCCATTGATGAGATGAGCAATCTTTCCAAAAAGGCGCGTGAGCTGCTGAATGCCAACCACACGTTCGGGCTCATCGATCCAACCGAAACAAAGGTCAGCACCGATGGCACTAAAAAATATCTTTTCCCCACCGAAACGGGAAAATTTATAGAAACCGCGATGATCCCGTTCAAGGATCGGAAAACCGTCTGCGTTTCCTCACAGGTCGGTTGCAAAATGGGGTGTCTGTTTTGCATGACAGGTAAACAAGGATTTCAAGGCCAGCTCACCGCCGGGGAAATCGTCAACCAGATCCGCAACATTCCCGAACACGAAGAGGTCACCAATATTGTTTATATGGGCATGGGCGAACCGTTCGATAATCTCGACGAGGTTTTGAAAAGCGTGGAAGTCCTTACCTCGGAATGGGGCTTTGCCATGAGCCCGCGGCGCATCACCGTTTCTTCCATCGGCATCATTCCCGGCCTGATCCGTTTTCTGAATGAATGCGAAGCCCATCTGGCGATTTCACTGCATACGCCGTTTCATGAAGAGCGGCAACAACTGATGCCGGTGCAGATTGCCTATCCACTCGATCAAATCATCGAGCACATCAAGGAATGGGACTTCAGCGGACAGCGCCGCGTCTCGTTTGAATACATCGTCTTTGGCGGACTCAACGATACGCCGGAACACGTGAAAACTCTGATCAAAATGCTGCGCGGCATCAAGTGCCGGGTCAACCTGATCCGGTTCCATCCAATCCCTGGAACACCGTTGCAGGGAACCGATGAAGAAACGTTGCAGGAATTCAAGGATGCCCTGAACAAGAAAGGCATCCTCACCACCATCCGCGCTTCCCGCGGCCTCGATATATACGCCGCCTGCGGCCTGCTCTCCACGAAAGCTCTCGTTAATAACTAAGAGCCCTTTCGCAGCCGCGGAACGGATCTATTTTTTATGAACTTTGATCCGGTAAAAGCCATACGAGGATACATCATTGGTAAAGCTCACCTGTGTGGATGGAAGGTCTTCAGCAATCGCAGTGAAGGGGATATATTGCAAATTGGATGTCCACTCCACATCGTACGTGCATGCATCTACCTCCAACCAATCCATAATACACATCTCTCCACTCACCCGCGTGCGAAATGCTAAATTAGAATCCTTTTCCTTCGGATGCGTTCCGATCGTGAATTCATCTCCATTGCAATAGCCGTCTCCATCAGCATCTGCTTCAGCATCACAGGCTTCTGTAGTTCCAAAATGGAGCCTTTCCCAATCATCCAGCATACCGTCAAAATCCCGATCATACGCGGAAACATAGGTTGTGAATTCGTCACTATACCCAGTCACATCGCAAAAACGGGCAATCAGTTGAGTGGCCGGAAGCCGATAGTCCATCGTGACATTCCCACTCCAGACGCCATTCACAAATTCGCCTGTAATTTCCGGATCTACGTCGAGATATTGTTCAGGGGCAAAATTCACGGAAACATCATCAAAATAAATCAATATATTCGGATTTTCGGCACTCGCTGATTTTGCAATAAGTGAAATGGTGCGGGTTCCCTCCTGTTCAGACTCAGGCACATCAAAATATCCGCTGAGAGTGTAGGAATAGGCCCGATTATGATAAATATATGAGGTGGTTACGCTATCAAGCAAAACCCCATCGATCAGCAGTCTAGAATAAAAATACTCATTAATCTGATAATTGCTAATATTTTCCAAGGAGTATGTTACTGACACATAATACCGTTCACCTCCCTTAACATCGATCACCTGCGACAAGCCGCCATATTGATCATCGGGTACAAAAGCAAGTGCTATCCCGGAACCACCTACTGAACTCCGTTCAAGATGCTCCACTGATGATCCTTCATTCGTGTAGGATGTCCAATCAGCAAGGATTCCTTCCTCAAAATCACCGTTCTGACAGGCATTTCCAAAACCGGCGCTCCACGCTGTTAATTCAACCGGTCCGTTGAAAGTGGTCAGCGTTCCCTTACCATCAGGATTCACCGCCGTTATCTGAACAGGAAATGACTCACCGTCGAATTGACGCTCGTCAATGGCCGCCCATTCAAAGCGCGCCGGCAACACCTCTTTGTCATAGATCCATATATCATCCACAGCCATGTCACTGAAATAGGATTCCGCACCAACACTTCCTTTAAAACGTATCAGTGTATTCGTGGATATAAACTGGCTGAGGTCTACTTCACCCTTATTCCATGTGGAATCCTGCCCGACATTCTGTTGCCCGCTTCTACTCCACTGAGTCTGCCAATCAACACCGTCGTTAGTGCTTACCTGAACCTCCAGCATCCCCATTCCGCCACCGTACATATGATACCGAAAGGTAAAGGTTGGCTCTGATAGTGCCGTAAGATCGAAAGCGGCAGACATATCGTACTCTTTAACCTCATCAAACCACCACCACGAATCCACCGAACAATACCAATTACGATCATGAGCTTCGGATGGGCCGGAATAATACCATTGAGGACTGGTACGTAGTTCCCAGCCAGCATAATAATCGGCAGTAGTAAATGACCACCGTCCAACGTCGGCTTCAAAACTTTCGTGATAAGGCCAAACTTCAGCCGCCCTTGCGGTCAACCCGCTTAACAGTAATATAGATAGAACAAGTTCCGCCTTCATGATGCACCCCCTGTGTATAATTTAGAATTTTTTATTAGAATATAAGAGAGACAATTTATCAACAGAATTATGCATCTATCTATATAAGTAATTTTATTCCTGTTTATTTTTTCATATATCAATTTTTGGCAGAGCCCTTTTATAGTCAGTATAATCGATGCATTCGCGTTACTCTGTGTTTGTCCGTCGTTGCAGTTTGAATGGATCCGCCCTGGACCTGTAAATTTTTTCCCGTTCATCGGCTAACGTCCGACTTCTCCAGCATTAATTTCTGCACGTTTTACTCGACACAATATAAATTAATCATAATATTCAAATCCATATTAGGAGAACGTATGACCGCTGAAGAAAGAAATATGGCCTCTGAGGTCCTTAAAGCTATGGCCCATCCCGTCAGGCTCGGAGTTGTCGAAGTGCTAGCCGACGGTGAGCGAACGGTTACACAACTTTATGAAGAGCTTGGTTGCAGTCAATCGATGATGTCGCAGCAGCTCAAAATTCTCTGCCAGCAAAAACTGATTGAAATCCGGAAGGATGGAACGCAGAAGTATTGCAGCCTCTGCAACCGGGATTTCCTGAAGGTATTCACCTGTATGCATAAACACATTCGCGAATTTTTAAATTTTCAGGACTAGGGTCCTGTTTTTTTCACCCGAAACATTATATTATTATTATCTTCACATATTCATGTGTTAAAAAAGGTCATATAAAATGAAAACAAAAAAACTACTGATTGTCGGCGGTGTTGCCGGCGGGGCCAGTGCTGCGGCGCGGGCTAGACGACTGGATGAAAATGCAGAAATTATTCTGTTTGAACGCGGGCCGGATATTTCCTTCGCCAACTGTGGACTGCCCTATCACATCGGCGGAACGATCACCGAGCGCGAAAAACTGCTGGTGACTACACCCGCTGCCATGGTCTCAAAGTTTAATCTCGATGTGCGCACTCTGAGCGAAGTGACATCCATTGACCGCGACAAGAAAGAAGTCACCATCAGAAACCTGAAGACCGGTGAGGAATACACCGAGGCCTACGATAATCTGATTCTGAGCCCCGGAGCCGCACCAATTCGTCCGCCAATCCCCGGCATTGATAATCCGAATGTTCTGACGCTCCGCAACCTGGAAGATATGGACCGAATTATCCAGGTATTGGAAAACAAAAAATCTACAGCAGTGATCGGCGGCGGTTACATTGGCCTCGAAATGGCGGAAGCACTGCGGGAAAAGAAATATGAAACCACCTTGATCGAGCTGGCCCCGCAGGTGATGGGCCCGGCCGATCCGGAAATGGCAACCGTACTGCATCAAGAGCTCCGCCTCTTTGGAGTTAACCTGAAGCTTGAAACATCCGTTACTGCATTTGAGGAAACCGCAAACGGGGTTGATCTGATTCTGAGTGACGGTGATCGCCTGCATGTCGATATTGCTGTACTGGCCATCGGTGTGAAACCGGAAGCCACACTGGCAGTTGCTGCCGGCCTGGAACTGGGCGTCACCGGGGGTATCAAAGTGAACGATCACATGGTGACTTCCGACCCGGCCATCTACGCGGTCGGTGATGCGATTGAGGTCACCGACTTTTCCACTCACCAACCTGCGCTGATTCCACTGGCCGGTCCAGCCAATCGGCAGGGTCGTATTGCGGCAGATAATATTTTCGGTCGCGACAGTGCCTACAAAAATACTCAGGGAACCGCGATCTGCAAAGTTTTCAATATGGCGATCGGCATGACCGGCCTGAGTGAAAAAATGGCGAAGCGCCAGGGGATTGCCTATGAAAAGGTGTATGTGCATCCAGCAAGTCATGCTTCGTACTATCCTGGCTCTCACCCGATCTCGCTCAAGCTCCTGTTTGATCCAACCACTGGGAAAGTGCTCGGTGCTCAGGCGGTGGGTGCCGACGGCGTGGACAAGCGCATTGATGTGATTGCAGTCGCCATTCGCGCCGGCCTCACTGTATATGATCTTGAAGAGATGGAGCTGACCTATGCACCCCCCTTCGGCTCGGCTAAAGATGCAGTCAACTATGCTGGATTTGTGGCAGCCAATCTGCTGAATGGCGATGCGGCCATCTTCCACGTGGAAGAAGCGCTTAAACCGGCCGACCACCAAAAACTGCTCGATGTGCGCGATCCGGAAGAGGTAGAAAGCGGAACCATTCCCGGAGCGAAAAATATTCCGCTCGGACAGCTCCGCGAAAAGCTAGCGGACCTTTCCAAGGACCGGGAATACCTGATCTTCTGCCAGGTGGGCCTCCGCGGATATCTGGCGTGCCGCATCCTCAACCAGAACGGATTTAAATGCCGCAACCTGACCGGCGGGTATAAAACCTATATGATGGTTACTGCAAATCAGCCGGATATTATTCCGGAAAACGAAACGACCACCGACGATCCTGGCGCAAAAACGGTAGATACTGCCGGAAAACCATCGGCGGTCGGCAACGTTGTTCAGCATATTGACGCCACCGGACTGCAGTGCCCGGGCCCGATCATGACGTTGAAAAAAGCGTTGGATGAAATTCAGGTCGGCGAAGCACTTACCATTCTTTCAACCGACAACGGCTTTGCGGCTGACATTCCGGCCTGGTGCAACTCTACCGGTAATCAGCTCGACCACATTGAACCGATTAAGGATGGTGGCTATCAGGCTCAGATCACGAAGCTGCAGCGTGGCGACGCCTGTTCCATGGTATCAAACGGCCCGAAGCGCTTCACCAACGTGGTTTTCAGCAACGATCTGGACCGGGCACTGGCCTCGTTCATCATCGCGAATGGAGCAGCAACCATGGGCTATGAAGTCACTCTGTTCTTCACCTTCTGGGGATTGAATATTCTCCGAAAGAACGGCCCCGTGATGCAGAAGAAAAACATGATTGAAAAAATGTTTGGCAAAATGATGCCGCAGGGGCCGGATAAACTCGCACTCTCGCAACTGCATATGGGCGGCATGGGAACGGCAATGATGAAGGATGTCATGAAAAAGAAAAATGTCTCCTCCCTGCCGGAGCTCATTAAATCGGCTCAGGCCAACGGCGTTAAGATGGTGGCCTGCACAATGACCATGGACCTCATGGGCATCCGGAGTGAAGAGCTGATCGACGGCATTGAAGAAGGCGGTGTTGCGATGTATATCGACCATCTTGGCAATAACGCCAACCTGTTCATCTAATAAGCAGTCATTGGTCTAAGGTCCAAAGTCTAGATTTTCCAGGCCTTGGACCTTAGACTATCAGACGTTTGACCGCTCAAGGTCGCATCGTTGAAGATTTCGTATAACAGGTCCTGCTCGACGACAACGCACGTTTTCTTTCGGTTATGATGCCCTATTCAATCGGAGTGTATGAAAAAGCCGACGGGAAAACCTACATATCGACTATGAATGCCGCCCTGATGGGCCGCTTGTTCGGCGGCACCGCCCGGAAAATTATGGGTGGTCCGGTTGCAAAAGAAACGACTGCCTTCGTAAATTTTTAGATGGGTCGGCGCCACTCCTCTGTAAATCCGCTTCCTAAGACAAACGGACAGCACGCAGTTTATCTTTAAACTGGAACTGAAAATGCGTGTAGTTCAGACTCAAACCCGTCTGAATAAACCGCAGGAAACAGAGGAATCAAATGTCACTGAAAAAAATTGCAACACTGACTGCATTGATCGCATTTGCGGCACTGATCATCAGCGCCGTCATCAGCACCCTCTTCCATCTTTGGAATCGCATGCTGATACTCCACGTGAGCCTGAGCATACTTTTTAGTATCTGTTACTGCATTCAGACTGCGCTTGAACTGAAAAGAGAGAATTCCAATAATCGGATATCCGGGAAGAAGCGGGAATGGCTGACAGTCAACTCCTACACGGCCATCCTGTTGACCGGCTGGGTCATTCTCGGCTCGCTACTCTCCTGGCCGCCTTTTGGTTATTTCCAATCTCTGGAAGAAAAACCGCCAAGCGAAGCGCAGGTCCAACCATCAGTCGACGCAGGACAGGCCGAAACAGCCGCAGCGGAAACCAAACAGAGCCTTCCTCCCAAACCGCCACTATTCTACAGCGGTCGATCCATGAGCAGACTTTCAGGAAAATATGAAATAGATATCCCGCAAATTATCCAGGCATTGGAAAAAATCGGCATCGAGGCCAACCCGGATTGGACCTTTAAGGAAATAGCCAAGCATAACGACATGGAAGCCAAATCGGTCTATGAGGCGGTGCTGCAGGTGCAGTAAAAATATGCAGACGACTTCAGGCGATTCTGTGGATCAGCCGCCTGAAGGCGGAATTACGAACCTTTTTCTTACCGATGGTTGTGGTTGCGCATGGCGCGCTGGGAATCGCGGTCGGATTCGCGCTTTTTGATGGTCTCACGTTTATCGACCACATTTTTACCTTTGGCCAGGCCAAGCCGGATTTTGACTCTGCCCCGAACGAGATAACACTTCAACGGAACAATGGTCAGCCCTTTCTCACGCGTCTTGGCATGCAGCTGCTCAATTTCTTTACGGTGCAGCAAAAGTTTTCGATCGCGCGTCTGGTCATGATTGTAAACATTTCCATGATCGTAGGGCTGAATCGTGCAGCCGATCAGATAGGCCTCCAAACGATCGTCCACATGGATGTAGCCTTCCTGAATACTGATATGGCCCTGTTTGCAGGATTTTACCTCGGTCCCGGATAAGACAATCCCCGCCTCGAATTTTTCCAATATCTGGAAATCACGCAACGCCTTACGGTTGGTGGCCAGCACCCCCGCATTTGGATCATTTTTTTTCTTTTTGTTTTTACCAGCCATGTGTGGAGCAAATCCCAATTTCTAAGTTCGAAATCCTAAACACTCTCTAAACTTAAAACAGAAAAGCTCAAAACATTGAAGCTTTGAGCCTTTCGAAATTCCAAATTGTTTCGAATTTAGATATTCGATATTCGGGTTTCCTCCTAAAGGAGGATGGATGCATCGAAATCCAGCCCGGGGATTTCTTCTTCTTCCTGCGTGCAGAGCATTTCAGCCGTGAGCAGCCCCTGCGCGATCTCTTTCAGTACGAGATCATGATTATCCATTTCAGGATGATCCTTCTTCACCATCGGGCGAGCGCCACTGTTGAGCTGACGGGTGCGATAAGAAATCAGGTTTACCAAAACCGGAGTATTGGTAATCTTTTCTTCGGCAATGCTTAGATATTCGAAATTCATAATGTTTGCTCCGCGCAACTGCTTTGTCTTAATCTGTTTAAACAGAATCCTAATAAATGTAAAAAAAATCGGCGCGTAGTATAGCACCCATCTCAAAAGCGTCAAACGCCATTTCCAAGAAAAATCCGCCCCCGGAAGGACGGATTACAGGAGGATTGGATTGCTGAATGAATGGAGGAGTAAAATTCCAAAAATCCAGCAATCCATTTATCCCAGGCTTTACTACATCATTCCGCCCATACCACCCATGCCGCCGCCCATATCAGGCATTGCAGGAGCATCCTTTTCAGGAAGGTCGGTAATCATCGCTTCAGTAGTCAGCAACAGACCGGAAATGGAAGCAGCATACTGCAACGCAGAACGGGTAACCATGGCTGGGTCAATAATGCCGGCAGCAATCATATCGACATATTCGCCGGTCGCCACGTTATACCCCATGGTCTGCTTGCCTTTCTTGACTTCCTGCACAACCAGGGCACCCTCTTCACCGGCATTAGCCACGAGCTGACGAAGCGGAGCTTCGATTGCTTTGCGAACAATGTTGGCACCGATTTCTTCGTCGCCTTCAACCTCAATCTTATCGATTGCTTTCTGGACACGAATCAGAGCAACACCACCACCAGGTACGATACCTTCGGCAACAGCAGCGCGGGTCGCATGCAGAGCATCTTCAACGCGGGCTTTCTTTTCTTTCATTTCAGCTTCAGTCGCCGCGCCAACATTGATGACCGCAACACCACCGGCGAGTTTCGCCAGACGTTCCTGCAGTTTTTCTCGATCGTAGTCCGAAGAAGTTTCTTCGATCTGGCGACGGATCAGGTCAATACGCGCTTTGATTGAAGTAACCTTACCAGCACCTTCAACAATGGTGGTATCGTCTTTACCGATCGTAACACGCTTGGCAGAACCGAGATCTTCCAGAGAAACGGTTTCGAGCTTAATGCCGAGATCTTCCGTGATGAACTTACCACCGGTCAGAACCGCAAGGTCTTCCATGATGGCTTTACGACGATCGCCGAAGCCCGGAGCCTTAACGGCACAGATATTCAGCGTACCGCGAAGTTTGTTAACCACGAGAGTCGCCAGCGCTTCGCCCTCGATGTCTTCCGCAATAATCAGGAACGGCTTGCTGGTCTTTGCAACGTTCTGCAGCAGCGGCAGCATGTCCTGCAGGTTGGAAATCTTCTTTTCGAAAAGCAGGATGTAAGGATCTTCCATAACGGTTTCCATGGTATTGGCATCCGTTACGAAGTAAGGAGAAAGATACCCTTTGTCGAACTGCATACCTTCAACCACGTCGAGGTAAGTCTCGATCGACTTGGCTTCTTCAACCGTGATGGTCCCGTCTTTACCGACTTTTTCCATCGCTTCAGCAATGATGTTACCGATGGTTTCATCGCCGTTTGCGGAAATGGTTCCGACCTGAGCCACTTCTTCAGTGGACTTCACTTTTTTGCTGAGCTTACCGAGCTGGATCACCATAGCAGCAACCGCTTTATCAATTCCGCGCTTCAGGCTCATCGGGTTTGCACCGGCAGTGACGTTCTTCAGACCTTCACGATAGATCGCTTCAGCCAGAACGGTTGCAGTGGTAGTACCGTCGCCGGCAATGTCAGAAGTCTTGGAAGCAACTTCCTTAACCATCTGAGCACCCATGTTTTCAAAGGGGTCTTCCAGTTCGATTTCCTTCGCAACAGAAACACCATCTTTGGTGACAGTCGGGGACCCGAATTTTTTGTCGAGAATCACGTTTCGACCTTTCGGTCCAAGGGTAACTTTTACTGCTTTGCTGAGTTTTTCAACACCGCGAAGCAGCGCGTCGCGTGCTTCTACATCAAATACAATTTGTTTAGCCATTATTTTAATCTCCTTCGTCGATTAACAAATCCCAATCACTAAACTCTAAATTTCTAAACAAGACGCCTTCCGAACATTGGAATTTTGTCATTTAAATTTGTTTAGGATTTAGTTATTAGGAATTAGAAATTTTATTTATCCAATGATTGCGAGGATGTCGTCTTCGCGCATGATCTGGTATTCTTTACCGTCCACTTTAACTTCCGTACCGCCATACTTCGGCATCAGAACGATATCGCCCTTTTTAACGTTGAACGGAACCACTTTCCCGTTTTCGTCGAGCTTGCCGGTACCGACCGCAATCACTTTGCCTTCCTGCGGCTTTTCTTTTGCCGAATCCGGAATAATGATTCCGCCCTTAATAGCTTCTTCTTCTTTTACCGGCTCAACCAGTACGCGTTCACCCAATGGTTTAATCTTCATGGAACTTTCTCTCCTTGGTTTGATTTATATTTTAGAATTTTGAATTTCGATTTGCAGACCTCCGACCGCCGTTGTCATTTGAAGCCCAACGGCGACTGAGTTCTGCAAATCAAAAATCGGTACTCAACAATCTAAAATGCTCTATTTCTTGTCATCCTCATCGACCATTTCGAAGTCGGCTTCTTCCACATCAGAGGCCGATTTTTCGCCAGCATCCTGAGCACCTGCATCTGCACCGGGAGCGCCCTGCTCTGCACCTGGAGCCGCATTTGCATACATTTCAGTTGCGGCCGCCTGCATCTTTTCGTTGAGCGTATCCAACGCAGTTTTCATGCTTTCGTAGTCTTCTGCTTCGATGGCTTTTTTAACCGGCTCAATGGCCGCTTCAACCTCAGCTTTCTGTTCCGGCGAAACCTTGTCTTCGTTTTCCTTCAGGAATTTTTCCGTCTGGAATACGGTGGAGTCCGCCTGGTTCTTCAGATCAACTTTTTCTTTCAGCTTTTCGTCTTCAGCTGCATGCGCTTCCGCATCCTTCATCATCGCGTCGATTTCTTCATCCGTCAGACCGCTGGAAGCCGTAATCGTGATGTGCTGAACCTTGCCGGTTCCCAGATCTTTCGCGCTGACCTTCAGAATGCCGTTGGCATCGATGTCGAAGGTGACTTCAATCTGCGGCGTACCACGCGGAGCTGGCGGAATGCCGTCGAGGTTAAAACGACCGATCGTCTTATTGGCATTGGCCATTTTGCGCTCACCCTGCAGCACGTGGATTTCCACGGCCGGCTGGTTATCCGCAGCAGTCGAGAAGATTTCGCTCTTCTTCGCCGGGATGGTGGTGTTGCGTTCGATCAGCGGAGTGGCAATGCCGCCCATAGTTTCAATACCCAGCGTCAGCGGGGTCACGTCGAGCAGAAGCACGTCTTTCACTTCACCCTTCAGAACGCCGCCCTGAATGGATGCACCAATGGAAACCACTTCGTCCGGGTTTACACCCTTGTGCGGTTCCTGACCGAAGATTTCCTTAACGGAACTCTGTACTTTCGGCATACGGGTGGAACCACCAACGAGAATGACTTCATTAATTTCAGAAGCACTCAGGCCGGAATCTTTCAAGCAGGCTTTAACCGGCTCAATGGCTTTCGTGATCAGATCATCGCAGAGCTCTTCAAGCTTTGCACGGGACAGCGTCACATTCAAATGCTTCGGTCCGGTTGCATCAGCCGTGATGAACGGCAGGTTGATTTCGGTGGACTGCGAGCTCGAAAGTTCGCACTTCGCTTTTTCCGCAGCTTCTTTCAGGCGCTGCAGCACCATCGGGTCAGCCGAAAGGTCAACGCCCTGCTCCGTTTTGAATCCCGCAACCAGCCAATCAATAATCTTCTGGTCAAAGTCGTCTCCACCCAAGTGACCGTCACCGTTTGTGGCAACCACTTCAAATACGCCATCGCCGATATCGAGGATCGAAACGTCGAACGTTCCGCCACCGAGGTCATAAATCGCAATTTTTTCTTCCGACTTCTTGTCGAGGCCGTACGCCAGCGAGGCCGCAGTCGGCTCGTTGATAATACGCAGCACTTCCAGGCCGGCAATCTTGCCGGCGTCTTTAGTCGCCTGTCGCTGTGAGTCGTTGAAGTATGCCGGAACAGTAATCACGGCCTGGGAAACGGTTTCTCCCAGATATGCTTCCGCGTCGGCTTTCAGCTTCTGCAGGATCATCGCGGAGATTTCCTGCGGGCTGTATACTTTGTCGTCAATCTGAACGTGCGCATCGCCGTTCTTCGCTTTTACCACGTTATACGGTACGAGGTGGTTTTCATGTTCCACTTCGTTGAATTTACGACCCATAAAACGTTTGATCGAAAAAACAGTGTGTTTCGGATTGGTTACGGCTTGGCGCTTGGCAGCCGTTCCAACGAGGCGCTCACCGCTTTTGGTGAAAGCCACAATGGATGGGGTGGTCCGTCCGCCTTCAGCGTTCGGAATAACAGTCGGCTCGCCGCCTTCCATCACGGCCATGCACGAATTGGTGGTACCGAGGTCGATACCCAACACTTTTGATCCTGCGTTACTCATTCGTTTGTCTCCATTTCAATTAAATTTAGTTTTTCGTCGTTCTGGCACCTCTATTAACACGAAGTGTGCCACCGAACATAAGGCATGAACACTGAGGCGTAAACCCCTGCAAACAAAGGGATAGACTTCCAATCACGGGAAAACCGCCTTCCAACCATTGGAAGTCCGAACTGCGCCACTTGTCCCACATCCGCCCCGCCCCATGTCACATCTGCGCCAGAGTGGCACACTGCTCACTTTCATCATTTTCTGAACCTTGTTCAGATGCACTTAAATCATTTCAAAATCAGGGATGGCTATGAAATAACGGGTTCGACCTGGGTGCTTTATAATTTTGTTTATACGAAACAACATATAGTCTATGCACATTATTCAATGCGGAACTCCAATTGAAACAGTTACTATACGCGGTTCAGAGGAAAAGAAATGGGCTTCTTAAAATCATTGCTTGAGCCACCGAGAAATAAAATTTGGGCGAACGTAGCGCGGGACATCGGTGGAGAATATATTGATCGCAGTTTTTTGGGTCCCAAGGCCGTGGTCTTTCATCACCGCGAGTGGAAAATTCAGCTCGATTGCTTTGTGGGTGCTAATACTTATTCAAGGAATACATACACTCGAATGCGGGCTCCCTTTATGAGCAAAAATAAACTGTTGTTTAAAATCCATCGGAATGTGGAAATCATCAACGCTGGCAACATGATTGATCTTCAGGACATTCATATTGAAGATCCACTGTTCGACGAGCAGTTCGTGATCATGGGAAATCAGACACCGACGATTCGGCATCTACTAGCGAGCCCAACATTGAAACAACTACTCAATAAGCAAAGAGCTATTCATTTTGAGATAAGGGATGATGAGGCCATTTTCCTGAACAAATTTCCAGCGGGTGTTGATCAGTTATATTTTCAATTAGCCGAAGACATTCTCAATGAACAACGATTGAAGGACCTTTTTGAACTATTTTCGGCGACTCTGGACCATCTTGTGAAGATCGATGCCGCTTTCGAAAGCGCCCCCTCCACTTCAACCACCAAAGCAAACTCGAATACCTAGAGCCTGTCCCATCTGAGCAAACGCCTGATTTGCTCAGATGGGACAGGCTCTATCTTCCTTTGGTTAAAAAAAAAAAAGCCCCCCGGAATTTCCGGAGGGCGATCCTTTCTGTTTTAGAGAAGAATTAAGCGGCTTGTTCGATTACTCTACTTATTCTGCGGCGGGAGCGTCGACCGTGCCGCTTGACCAGCTGCTTTTCAATGCTGTCGAACACATCTGCTATCGCGCTGTAGACACCGTCGTGCATACCGGTTTTTTCCATGCTGTGTGCAACATAGAGTCGTTCGCCGGGAACGGAGAGCTTCACTTTCACCTGAAAAATTCCGGTCGTTTCCCGATGATGCGTTTCATCAATCACGATATAGGCCTTGGCACCGGGCAATGGATACTTGTCAAACTTTTCCATCATTTGTTCAACCAACCATTGAACCCGCTTCGATTCCTTCATATGTCGAAACTGAATTTCCACCGGAATATACGAACCGGTTTCGAGTCCATTAAAGTAAGAAGTTGCTGGGCGAATCTGCGTTGATGTATTCATACATCAGCTCCTTTCCTGTTGGTTTACGTATTCAGATGTCGGACATTTTACGTCGTGTACCATGCCCGTGTTACGTGTTAGAGACTACCCTTCAACAGGGATGGTTCAAATATTTTTTTGCTCCAATAAGCCCTTCTTATTTAGACCGACCGGCAACCTGTTGCAGTCAAAACAGTAGGACAAATCCGATCCCCGAAAAATACTGCAACTTTTTCCTTCAGCACTTTTTGTGTTTTGCCACGCCCCTGACGAAACTAACTCCTGTTGTAATGAAGATCATCGGAATCCCGGACGCCTTTGACAGCAGGTATACATTAGATTTTTTTCGCCCTGCACGGGTCTTCGTGCTAAACAACTCGCTTGAACGGAGATTTTAATCATGGAAAACAAACGAAGCATAACCGTAGAATACTGCACTAAATGCAAATTTATGATGCGCTCCGCCTGGATTGCACAGGAACTGTTGCAAAGCTTTGAGGGGGATATTGACGAAGCCGTACTGAAGCCCAGCGAGATCCCGGGCATCTGGCGGATCTACGCCAACGACCAGCAAGTCTGGGACCGCAAGACCGAACGCGGTTTGCCGGAAATGAAAGACCTGAAACGCCGCGTCCGCGACATTATTGCGCCCGATAAAAACCTTGGCCACGCCGAAACCGTTGAACCGAAACCGGAGAACTAGTCCCCAATGGACAAAACAACCATTCTGCTCATCGTTCTCTGTCTGGCCCTGGGGCTGCACTATGTTTCCCAAAAGGCTTTGCTGAAAAAGGGCTGGGAATCGGACGATCCGAAAAAGTATGTAAACCGCTTCATGATTAATGGTGCCGGTTTGATCGTGATTGCCGTTGCAGCACTGGTTGCAGCCAAACCGCCCTTTGGTCTCTTCGGTATTCTTGTATTCATTGAAGGCGCGGTCTGCGTGACCTTCGGGCGCAAACTCAGCAAAAAACCGAAGGCGTGATGAGTGACGATTGAGACGTGAATCGATCACGCCTCACGAATCAATCGTCAGGCGCTCCATGATGTCACACAAATCGTCATGAATCACCAGTTGGGCTTCACAATCCAAAGGTGTGGGCTCTTGATTAATGATGACCAGTTTTGAATTCCAGGGGCGATATCCCGGCAAACTGGCCGCAGGATGAACCACCAGCGAAGTTCCAAGCACCAGTACCAGATCTGCTTCGCTCATGGCGCGCACCGATTCCGTCCAGTCGTATTCCGGCAGCATTTCACCAAAGAAGGTAATGTTCGGTTTATACACCCCGCCGCACACACAGTGCGGAACCTCCCCTTCTCTGATGATTGGAAAAAGCTCCTCGGTCAGGATCTCCCTGCCGCAGGATTGGCAGGTGCTGTGAATGTGGTTTCCATGTACGGTGTAGACCGGGTCCGAACCGGCCCGCTGATGATAGTCGTCCACATTCTGCGTCACGACGGTGCATTGCGGTATCGCAGCCAATGCCCGATGCGCCGCGTTCGGCTGGGCATCGCGCACCTGCGGATAAAACTCACGGGCAAAGTTATAGAAGATGGATGGATCGCGATGGAATGCATCCAAATCGAAGACATTCACATTCTGTTCGTTGGAATAGATCCCGCTGGCCGACCGAAAATCGGGAATCCCTGACCCCGTCGAAATCCCCGCCCCCGTCAGCGCCACAATCGACTTCGCTTCCTTAATCCATTCACTCAACTTTTCACTCGAATTTTTCATAACCATAAAGGCACAAAGGGCACGAAGAATTCCGTCCTTTTTGTCCTTAGCGACTTAGTGTTAAATATTCTCATATGGAAATGGAGATTAATTTTAAACCAATTGGGATCATTCGTTCGTGTTATACGGATAAGTTCGGGATACCGCGTCAACCCGGATTAGTGAAAAGCGCCACGGCGAAGCTGGAGCTGCTGCCTCCCTACAATCAGCCGGAGGCTTTCCGAGGGTTGGAAGATTTTTCGCACCTCTGGATCACCTTTGTCTTTCACCAATCGATTTCCAATGGTTGGAAGTCGACCGTTCGCCCGCCGCGCCTCGGCGGTAATGAACGCATCGGTGTCTTTGCCTCTCGTTCGAACTTCCGCCCGAATCCCATCGGACTGTCGGTGGTTGAGCTGAAAAAGGTCGACGGCATTTCGCTGACACTGGGTGGCGGCGATTTTCTGGATAGAACGCCGGTGCTGGATATTAAACCCTATATTCCTTACAGCGACAGCCTGCCGGATGCTCACGGAGCCTTTGCAGCCGAACCTCCAATGCCTGGAAATTCCGTTACGTTTCTGCCGGAGGTGGAACAAAAGTTCCAATCCCTGGAAACAGGGGAACGGCCCAATCTGAAACAACTTATTTCCGACATGCTTTCCTATAATCCACGTCCAGCTTATCAGAACGATGATCCTGAACGGATTTTCGGAACCACGGTTTTTGATCTGGAAGTGAAATGGAAAGAGAGCGGACATAGAGTCACTGTATTCGATGTTCGCCCGATATAATCTACTCTGCTGCCCGGTCATAAAATCGTGTAACTAAAAAAGAGCACATAACGGCCAAGCCGATACCCAGGTAGTTACACGATAGATCAAGCAGGTCGAACGTGCGATTTGCAGAGAAGAGCTGCGCAAATTCCTCGATCGTGATGAATATGAAAACGGCGATAGCGCCGAGCTGCACCTGAATTATGCCCATCCGTATTACGCGGAAAGAGGTGAGCCACGAAAGCGTGAACGCCAGAAAACCCATCAGCAAAACATGCCCGGTTTTATCGCCCCCCGGAACATGTTTTAGAAAGGCAAACATCGTGCCTCCGCGACCACTGTACGCAATCCAGAGCACCACAGCGAAGAACAGGAGTGTAATCCCGCCGAGACTCGCCTTAAGCCATGTCGCTGTTTTCACGGAGTGACCGCTGATACCTCGACAGGCTCATTTTCAGCCTTGTTCATAAACTCGCATTTTTCTACGTCTGCCGCTTTCAGCTGATTTGTTTTCACGGGTAGCCAGAGCGAGGATGCTGGAACGTAGGTGATTACCAGCAGCGCGGCGATCATCGCACCAAAGAACGGAAGCAGGGTTGGCGTCACCTTCGCAATGCTCGTCTTCCCGACCCCGCAACCGATAAACAGGCAGGTGCCTACAGGCGGCGTACAGAGGCCAATACAGAGGTTGGCAATCATCATGATACCGAAGTGCACCGGATGCATCCCCAGCGCGGAAACCACCGGCAGGAAGATCGGCGTAAAGATCAGCACAGCAGGCGTCATATCCATAAAGGTTCCGACAACAATCAACAGCAGATTGATCGTTAGCAAAATGACTACCGGGTTATCAGAGAGTCCAAGCAGGGCCGCACTGACCGTCTGCGGAATATTGGCCATGGTCATGATCCAGCTCATGCCCGAGCTTGCGCCAATCAGCAGCATAACCACCGCCGTCGTGATGCCGGTATCCAGTAGGATCTGCGGCAATTCTTTCATGCCGATCTCCCGATAGATGACCACAGAAAGAAGGAAAGCATAAACCACAGCGATCGCCGCGGCTTCGGTGGCAGTAAAGATTCCGCCGAGAATGCCGCCGATGACGATTACGATCAGCAACAGGGTAAAGTATGCGCGACGAAAGGTCGTAAAGCAGGCACAGCAAACGGCAGACCAGATCAGGAACCAAACGAGACCATTAGATAAAACCGAGAATCCGAGGTTAATCAGCCCCTTCTGCGAAAGCAGAATCTGAATAATCATTCCGGCAATGATTCCTGTTGCTGCCATCGGTTTCCATTTCGGCATTTCGAGCGCTTCACCCTTGTAGCCTTTCATCACGGAAATAATGCCGCCGACCAGCATGATAAACAATCCGGTGATCAGCCCGGGAATAAAGCCGGCCATGAACATGGCGGCAATCGAAACAGAACCCGCCGCAACGGAATAAACAATCATGATATTGCTGGGCGGAATCAACAGCCCGGTCGTGGCAGCTGTCGTTGTGACCGCCACATTAAATTCCTTGCCGTAGCCTTTACGGTTCATCTCGGGAATCATAAAGCCCCCTACCGAAGAAACGGCAGCAGCCGCAGAACCGGAGATGGAACCGAACAGCATGCAGGTGAGCGTATTCACATAGCCGAGTCCGCCCGGGAGACGCCCTACCAGCGTGGCGGCAAAATCAATGAGCCGGCGAGCCAGTCCGCCCTTACCCATCAGATGCCCGGAGAGAATAAAGAACGGAATGGCCAGCAGCGCAAAGCTGTTGACCCCGTTGGCCATTTTGGCGGCGACCACGATAGACGGATCAGAACCTTCGGCGAGAATGGCAAAGAACGTCGCCAAAGCAATCGCGACCGCAATCGGCACATTCATGACCAGCAGCAGAACAAAGACCAAAACAAGGATTAGCGCTACAATGCCCATTATTCCGTCTCCCCGTTTCCAGAAAGCGTCTCAACTAAATTCTCAACGGTGTAGAGAACCATGAAAATTCCGGCAATTGGAAGAGCGAGATAGACATGCCCCATTTTCCAGCCAAGCGCCGGAGTCATCTGCTCCATCGCGAGTGCATCGAAAACCACGCGTCCGCCGCCATAGACAAAAATCGAGCCGGCAAAAAAAAGGACTACCAGATGAGCGATCACGGCCATGAGCTTCTGCGTGGCGGGATCAAACTTACCCACAAAATAGTCGACCCCCAAATGCCCTTTGGTGCCAAAGGCCACCGCCCCGCCCAGCAGAGCCACCCAAACGAGCAGGAAGCGGGCAAGCTCTTCAGTCCACTTGGTCTGCTCCCCGATCACAAAACGGGAGAACACGCCCCAGCAGACATCGAGCACCAATAAGGAAACCGCCACAATGAGTGCCCAGTTGAGCACCATGGTCATACCATTTTTAAATTTAAGCAGGCCGTCGTGCATCACTCGACCTCGGAGATTTGCTTAAGCAGTTCACGGACTTCCGGGTCTCCCACTTCGGCCAGCATGGGGGCGACCTTTGCGGCGAAGGCCGCGGTGTCGACTTCATAGACCGTGACGCCTTCGGCTTCAGCCATCTCAAGCGATTCCTGCGTTTTTTCCTGCCAGAGCTGGCGCTGGAAGTCGACCGATTCGTCGGCAGCCTGCTGCACCCAGGCCTGTACCTGCGGATCGAGTTTATTCCAGACCTTGGAACTGATCAGCAGCATATCCGGAATACGTGTATGGCCATCGAGTGTGAAGTGCTTGCAGACTTCGTAGTGTTTGTTGGAGGTGAAGCTCGGCGGATTGTTCTCGGCGCCGTCGACCGTGCCCTGAGCCAGCGCGGAATAGAGTTCACCCCACGCAATCGGGGTTGGCGAACCGCCCATAGCCTTGACCATATCGATGGCAGTCTTGGAATTCATGACGCGGATTTTTAGACCTTTGAGATCGTCGGGGGTTCGGATCGGAGTTTCCTTGGTGTAAAAATTCCGGCTTCCTCCGTCATAGTAGCACAGTCCGCGTAAAAACTTGGCTTCCCCCTGCTGCAACAGTCCTTTTCCAATGGGGCCGTTCAGTACACTCCAATAGTGATCTGAGTCGCGGAAAACATATGGAAGACTATACACCGACATGGCCGGGATAAAGTTTTCCATCGCGGCGGCGGAAGTTTTGGTCATGGCCAGCGAACCATTCTGAAGCTGCTCAATGCACTGCGTTTCGGAACCGAGCACCGCACTGGGATAGATATCCACCGTAACATCGCCACCGGACAGTTCTTCAATCCGCTGTTTCATGAACTCCATGGCTTTATGTACCGGATGGGCCGTATCAAGCCCGTGCCCAAGCTTCAACACCATCTGGCTCTGCTGACCGCCGCCGGATTTCAGTCCTCGCAAATACAATGAGAAACCGGCGGTCGCCAAAAAGGCCCCAACAAGAATCCCCCCCACAAACATCGATACTGTCTTGTTCATACGTCCCCTTCCTGAAAACCTATACAACTACTTGTTCAAACGTTTGAGGTCAAGAATTCTTCTGGCCCGATCCTCGCGAATTTTCAATCTTAAGACGGCGGTCTATTCGGATGCTTCGGCTGGAACCGTGCCCCCAACCAGTTTATAGACTTCCGTTCCTGCGGCAAGGAATGCTCCCACACCGTAGACCTCAGACTTATCGGCAAAGGAATCTCCGGGAGCCGCGCCGACCGGCTGCACAAAGCCAAGCAATCCCTCATCCGTGACGCATTCTGTCAGCGCATCCCAGGCCTTGAATACGACGGGTTCGTAGGTGGCTCGATCGAGCAGCCCGGTATTAATTCCCCAGGCCAGACCAAACGTGAAGAAGGAGGTCCCGCTGGTTTCCTTAATGGGATACCCATCGGTTCCGCCGAGCAGCCCCATACTCCAGGTACCGTCCTCCCGCTGGAGCTTTTTCAAACTGCCCGCCATGGTTTTGAACAGATCGACGTAAAATGCACGCCCTTCCCAGTTCTCGGGAAGATCAGGAATCATGAGAGCCAGCCCGCCGAACACCCAGCCATTGCCGCGCGACCAAAACACTTTTTCGCCGTTTTCTTCAGTTCTGGTAAAATAGCGGGTGTCGCGGAAGAAAAGGCATTCCTCCTTATCCCAGAGCACGTCATAGGTGGTATGGTATTCCTGATCCATGAAATCGAGATATTTTGATTCGCCGGTCACCTTCGCGAGACGCGCCCAAACCGGAGGCGCCATGAAGAGCGCATCGCACCAACCCCAACGGTAGTGGCAGTCGCTCGTGTAGGGTTTCTTATATCCACAAAACTCAATCGACCCGGTCTTGGGATTGGCCAGAATCCAGTCGAATTGTTTCTGAACCGGCTTCAGCATAGCCGGATCCTTAAACTCTTCATAAAGCGACAGATAAAACTGACCCACGGTATGATCATCGGCGTGGTACGGCCGTTCATACAGTTCCCAATCGTTCCGTTCGCCAATCTCCATGAGGAATTCAGTATAGTCTGGCGTATCGGCAATGGTTCGCCACTGATCCATCCCGACGTACAACGCACCCATATGCCAGGTCAGATCGTGATAGGGTTTCGTTTCCCGAAACGACTTGCGGCTCGTGGGCAGCGCTCGGTAATCAATATGATCATCGAATGTTTCAATTTGCCAGTCGGCCACTTTTTTTGTGATCGCCTTAACCGATTCCGGCGACGGAGCTTTTGTGGAAGCCATTGCATAATTGCCGGCTCCTGCAAGAATTCCCGAAGCCAGTAAAACTGAAATCATTCGCTGTTTCATATTTTCTCCCTAAATTATTTACGTTCTAGACAAGCGCTCCAGCCCGAATCAAAAAAAGCCCGGTGAAAGATTCTCACCGGGCCTTCTATCCTTCTCAGTCGTTAGGCGTCGTTTTCGCCTTTAACGTATCCGAAGTTTGCCAGAATACCACCGTCCACATAAAGAATGTGTCCGTTTACAAACTGACTGGCTTTCGAGGCAAGGAAGAGAGCCGCGTTACCGATATCTTCCGGTTCGCCCCAGCGGTTGGCTGGCGTACGCATCATAACCAGATCATTAAACGGATGTCCGCCTTCACGAATCGGGGCTGTCTGTGCCGTGGCAATGTAGCCCGGTCCAATGCCGTTCACCTGAATGTTATGCTTGGCCCACTCGCAGCACATATTGGCCGTCAGCAGCTTAAGCCCACCCTTCGCAGAAGCATACGCCGAAACAGAGTTGCGGCCGTAAACGCTCATCATCGAACACATGTTAATGATTTTGCCGGCGCCCTTTTCGATCATGCCCGGAGCCACGCGCTTGCCAACGATGAACGGAGCAATCAGGTCCACATCGATGACCATCTTGTAGTCGTCAACCGGCATATCGAGAATCGGCACGCGTTTGATGATGCCCGCGTTGTTCACGAGAATATCAATGGTTCCGACATCCTTTTCAATCTGGGAAATTCCAGCATCCACGGCGGCTTCATCCGTCACGTTGAAAATGAGGGTGTACGCATCGATGCCTTCGGCCGCATAGGCTTCCTTCGCCTTGGCCAGCGCATCTTCGCTGATGTCGTTCACACAGATTTTAGCACCGGCTTTTCCGAGCACCGTTCCAACAGCCATTCCGATTCCGTGCGTTCCGCCGGTAACGAGTACAACTTTATCTTTAAGGTCAAATAAATCCTGAATCATGGTATCTCCTTTTACTTAATATTTTTAATTGCGATATGGTCCATATCATCAAAGCGCTGGTTTTCGCCACCCATCGCCCAGCAGAAGGTATAAGCCTTCGTGCCGCAACCGGAGTGGATCGACCACATCGGCGAAATAACCGCCTGCTCATTGGCAACGGTGAGGTGACGCGTTTCGTCTTCCGGGCCCATCATGTGGAAAACGCGCGAGTCTTCATCGAGACCGAAATACATGTAAACTTCCGTGCGGCGCTCATGGGTGTGGCACGGCATGGTGTTCCAGACGCTGCCCGGCTCGAGTGCGGTGAAACCCATCACGAGCTGACAGCTCTTGATGCCGTTCTCGTGAATATACTGGTAGATCGTACGCTTGTTGGAATCTTCCATGCTGCCGAGTTCCAATGCATTGGCGTCGGCCTTCTTTGCCTGCGTGGTCGGATATTCCGTGTGCGCCGGATAGCTGACGATGTGGAAGCGCGCCGGCTGGTCGGCATCCGCGCTGGAGAAGGAAATATCCTTGCTGCCGCGTCCGATGTAAAGTCCGTCGAGGTTGTCCATGTTGTATTCGGTTCCATCAACCGTAACCGTTCCTGCGGCACCGATATTGAGTACGCCGACTTCGCGGCGCTGACAGAAATAGTCCGCGGCCAGCTCTTTGCCCGCTTCCAGTTTCAGTGCTGCGACAGTAGGAACCGCCGCGCCGACAATCGAGCGCTCCACTTCCGTATACAGCAGATTGAGTTTTCCTGCTTCAAACAGATCAACCAGAAACGATTCACGCAGCTCGGCGGTTGTCATCTTTTTATATTCGTTTTTTCCAATGGTATATCTTACGTCCATGTTTTTCTCCGTAATGTGTTAATCTTGTAAATCGTAATTCAGCCGATGCTTAAAGGGCGTTCAGATAGGCGCTCCAATCCTTGGAAGTTTTGATTTCGCCGGCCTTTTCCCAGCCGTATCCGGCCTGATAATCCACCGCGCCTTCGGCATTGGTTTTTGCGATGATGAAGATGTGGCTTTGATCCTTTTCCTCCACCTTCACCTCTTTGATTTCCGTGATCTGCGCCGGATCCATCACCGCCCCCGTGCCGAGACCGCTTTCATCGATTTCTTCCCAGCAGGCGACCCAACCTTTGGAAGCATCGCTGGATGCGGTCGCTTTGCCATCGTGGGTGGTCAGGCCAATGCAAACCGGCAGGTCAGCCGCAACCTTTCCATTTTTAGTGAATACCGCGTGTACATCAAACAGACGCTTTCCGGTTTCAATCGTAATGGTTTTCACTTCGCCATAAACAGTTCCGTCAATTTCATTTTCATACGTCAGTTTAAAGACCGATTTTTCCGGCGTGCACTCAACGACCTCATATTCGGTAAACGCTTCCAGCGGCTGGCGCTCGCCGTTCAGCCAGATTCCCGTTCCGCCGCAACCCGCCGACGAACCTACGTGATAGGGGTCGTATCCTTCGCCCCAGTCTTTATGATAGGTCTTTTTCTTCATCTGACCGTACCACTTATCAATAATCGGATAATCCACCCGCTTGAGCCAGCAGTCGATGCCGCTGTTCTCCGTTAAATCCCGTGCGGCAGGACCGTAGGCACGAAATGCAATCATATCGTTCTCCCACGCAAAGTCGTCCTGTCGCTCCGGAACAAACCGGCAGAAAGTTGCAGATTGATCGGTTTCAGCGCCGACCACAGACGAAAAGCCCATCAGAGACAGGGCCACCAACGGAAGTAGAGTTTTGTTTTTCATAGTTCTATAGAGTACGCCTCTTCTACTTATACACAAGAGGGATGTATTAACTTTTCACCAAACTGTTCAAATATGAACACCCCTTCCCTTTCACGGTGCCGGACGCAGGTTTCGGCAGGAAGCCGCATTTTGATGCCCGATAATAGATCCAATCCAAAATCCGTGTACATCCGGCTTAATCCGTGGTTTCATTTGCGGTTCATATTCAACCCCGGAACCACGGCCCCTTTTATGAATACCGAACAACTCAAACAGCTTGAAAACGATCTTTGGGCCGCCGCCGATAATCTGCGCGCCAACTCCGACCTCAAATCGTCCGAATATGCCACGCCCGTGCTGGGGCTTATTTTCCTCAAGTTTGCCGACAACAAATATGCCTTGGCCGAAAAGGCGATTCTCACCGAATACGCCAAATGCAAAGGCACGCGCCGCGAAAAGCCGATCTCCGACATTGCCATCGAAAAATGCGGTTTCTATCTGCCCGACAACGCGCGCTACGACCACCTGCTCCATCTGCCCGAAGCAAAGAACGTGGCCAAATGCATTAAAGAGGCGATGCGGGACATCGAAAAATATAAGCCCGAGCTCGATGGCGTACTGCCGAAGGATGAATACATCCCGCTCACCCGCACCGACAACACCCTGCCCGCGCAGCTGCTGAAAACCTTTTCCAACATTCCCCGCAATGCCTCCGGCGATATGCTCGGCAAGATCTATGAATATTTTCTGGGCAACTTTGCCCTCGCCGAAGGCCAGGGCGGCGGCGAATTCTTCACCCCCACCTCCGTCGTGCGGCTGATGGTGGAGATGATCGAACCCTACAAAGGCAAGGTCTACGATCCGGCCTGCGGTTCCGGCGGCATGTTTGTGCAGTCCCAGCACTTTATCGAAGACCACCGCCGGGAGCTCGCCGCTCTCGGCGAAACCGACGACGGCGACTCGATCTCGGTCTACGGTCAGGAAAAGACACTCGATACCGTCAAGCTCGCCAAAATGAACCTGGCCGTCAACGGTTTACGTGGCGAAGTGCGGCAGGCCAACTCCTATGCCGAAGATCCGTACGACGGCTTCGGCCAGTTTGATTTTGTGATGGCCAACCCGCCCTTCAACGTCGACGACGTGCCGATTGCCACCGTGGAAAACGATGCGCGTTTCAACACCTACGGCATTCCGCGCAAAAAGACCAAAGCCAAAAAAAGCGAACAGGGCAAAGAAACCGTCCCCAACGCCAACTATCTCTGGATCAACCTCTTTGCCACCTCGCTCAAAGAAAATGGCCGCGCCGCGCTCGTCATGGCCAACTCCGCCTCCGACGCCCGCCACTCCGAGGCCGACATCCGCCGCACGCTGATCGAAAACAACCTGATCTACGGCATGCTCACCCTGCCCTCGAACATGTTCTACACGGTCACCCTGCCCGCCACACTCTGGTTTTTCGACAAAGGCAAAACCGACGACCGCCTCCTGTTCGTCGACGCGCGCAACATTTTCACGCCCATCGACCGCGCCCACCGCGAATTTTCCGAAGCGCAGGTGCACAACATTGCGCTCATCACCAAGCTGCACCGCGGCAACCGCCGCGCCTTTGTGCGGCAGATCGACCGCTACTTTTTCCAGGGATTGGAAGCCCTCGTCGAAAACGAAAAACAGGTCAAACCCGTCTCCGAACAGCTCCTCGACGTGCTCGACGACGACGCCGGAAAGCTGGCCGTCGGCGAACTGGTGAAGCAATGGAAGACGCTCGGCAAACTCCAAAAGCAGCACGCCGACTATGCCGCCGATACTAAAAACAAATTCCGCGCGCAGAAAAATGTAGAGGCCATTAACAAAGCCCAGCACCAACTGCGCAAAACGTTCGAACCCTTTTTCGAAGCCCTGCACACCGGCCTCAAGCAGCTCGACAAAACCGTGCGCACCCACGAAAAAGCGGAGAAGAAAAAGCGCCCCGATCGCGCCGTCAAAAAACTCAAAGAAGCCCTCGAAGCACTGCATACCGAAGTGAAGAATGCCGAACTGTTCTTCAAGCACATCCACTGGCTGCAGGAGCGCTTCCCCAACGCCGCATACGAAGACGTCACCGGACTCTGTAAACTCGCCACGCCCGACGAAGTCGCTGAGCAGGATTTTTCATTAAACCCCGGCCGCTACGTCGGCGTCGCCATCGAAGAAGACGGCAAATCCGAAGAGGAGTTTGTCGAGGAGTTGATTGCGATGAATGAGGAACTTTCTGCGCTCTCAAAAGACGCTAAGAAGCTGGAGAAAATCATTTCAGAGAACATCTCAATCCTGACAGGAGAAGTATGAGAGGGTTTTCAGAAATTCAACTTGGAGATGCTCTAACCTTTCAGAGGGGATTCGACATCACCAAAAAAGAGCAAACACCTGGCAACATCCCCATTGTTTCCTCTTCAGGCGTCAGCAGCACCCACAATAAATTCAAGGTCGAAGGCCCTGGTGTTGTGATTGGCAGAAAAGGAACATTGGGAACAGTGCATTACATTCCCAATAATTTTTGGCCTCACGACACAACATTGTGGATACGAGATTTCAAAGGCAACAATCCGAGATTCTTATCCTATTTTCTGAAAACTCTGTATCTGGAAAATTTTGACACAGGCTCATCCAACCCAACCTTGAACAGAAATCATATTCATAAAATCAAAGTCATTTTTCCCAATCGGAAAATCCAGAACAAGATCGCGGCGATTCTCTCGGCGTATGATGAATTGATAGAGAATAATCGGCGGCGGATTGTTTTATTGGAGCGGATAGCGGAGGAGCTCTACCGCGAATGGTTTGTCCGTTTCCGCTTCCCCAACCACCAAACCACCCCCTTCAAAAAAGGCATCCCCGAAGGGTGGGAATCTATCTCCATAAATGAGTTCGTTGATTTTAAATCAGGATTCGCCTTCAAAAGCAAAACATACTTAAAAGATGGGAAGCATGGGATTGTCACAATTAAAAATGTGCATAACGGAAAGTTCGTTAGTGAATGCACAGATTCCATTAATGAACCACCAAGCAAATTGCCAAAACACTGTTTTCTGAAAACTGGCGACATTCTAATGTCTCTCACGGGAAACGTTGGCAGAGTTTGCATTTTCTTTGGCAGCAACATGCTTCTCAATCAACGCGTTGTGGTTTTGAAGCCAAAAACAAAGAACCAATCACATTTCATCTATTGGATGTTTAGGCAAAATTCGATGACTACCTTTTCTGAAATGATTTCAACAGGAGCTGCTCAACAAAATCTGAGCCCCATAAAACTAGGCAACCAGAGTGTTATTTTTCCTTCATTAGAAATTATTGAAAGCTACCAAGCCAAGGTTTCTCCATTAATGGAACAAATCTTGGTTCTCCAGAAAGAAAACGAAACCCTCACGCGCACGAAAAACGCGTTATTACCGCGGCTGATCTCGGGGTCGCTTTCGGTGGAGGAGCTGGCGGTCGCCTTTCCGCCGGGGATGGAATAGGTAGGGATGGCTCTCCGAGCCGTCCGCACGCACGAACGGCCCCTGCATCCGCGCGGCGGTGTGGGACACACCGCCCTACCCTTCATTTCCAATCCTTGGAAACGCGCAAAATCCATGCTATTGCTTTGGCATGAAAAAGGGCGCATACGATCCATCAATCCACCACCGCCGCTCCATCCGGCTGAAGGGGCATGATTATGCGGGCGGCGGGCTTTATTTCATCACTCTCTGCGCGCATCGGGATGCGGGGAATCTTTTCGGGGCGGCGGCAAAGGAAATCCTTACCCGGATCTGGGAGGAGGTTTGCCGGGATGCGCTGAATAATCAGGCAGTAGGCGCGGGAAAAGATGGGCTGGGAAAAGATGGGCAGACACAAGGCCTGCCCGGACGGGCGCGCCTTGTGTGCGCCCCTTCCGCCCCTCCTGCCCCTTCCGCCCAAGAGGGAAGGCATGAAGCCCTCCCCTACTGCATTATGCCGGATCATTTTCATGGGCTGATTAAAATTGAAAAAGGGGAAAAGGCGCTGGGCGATTTTATCTGCGCCTTTAAATCCCGCACGACGCATGAATATATCCGGGGCGTGAAGGCCGGAATGCTTCCGCCTTTTCCGGGCAAAATCTGGCATCGGAATTATTATGAAATGATTGTGCGTTCGGCGGAGGCGGAAGAGAAGATTACGAAATATATCCGGATGAATCCGTGGCGGTGTGTGCAGAATTTTGGCAATGGCCTGCGCGGGATGGGGAATCCGGCGTTGTGGAATGCAGAGAAACTGGGGGTGCTGTGCAGCCGGAACGCGCCGCGCCCGGATCGCATCCCGAAAGCAGCGGCCTATTTCAGCGGCTTCCATTCGCCGATGGAAAAGGAAACCTTTGCCAAGCTGCTGGAATGCAAACGCCCGGTGATCTGGTGCCCGGCGTGGGGGTTGGGGCAGACACAGGGGCGCACACAAGGCGCGCCCCTACTGGATGCCCTGGAAAACAACCGGGTGCTGATTCTGGAAATGCGCGACACGGCGGGAAATCTTGCGGCGGCGGAGGCGCGCAACCGCTTTGTGCTGGAACGGGCGGATCGGCTGTGGCTTCCGCATGTGCAGCCAGGCGGCATGCTGGATCGCCTGCTGCGGGAAACGGGCAAAAGAACTGAAAGGGATTTGTAATTATTTTTTGCGCCGCACGCGCCTTTCGTGCTTAAATGTTTCTCAACATGCCTAAGAATTTCATCAGCGAAGACAACATCGAGCAGGCGCTGCTTCAGCACCTGCAGCATGATCATGGTTTTGACACGCTGAATTGCTTTACGGCCGATCCCTCCCAGCTCGATGACGATTCGGGGCGCGCGGATAAACGCGATGTGGTTTTGGCGGAGCGTCTGCGGGAAGCCTGCATTTCTTTGAACCCAACTATTCCCGCTGAGGTGATCGATGCACAGGTGCTGCCGAAGCTGTTGGATCGGCGCGGGGCGATGAGCCCGATGGCGGCGAATCGCGAACTGGACGGCCTGATCCGCGATGGCGTGCCGGTGGAGTTTGATGATGCCGAGGGTGTGAAGCAGCACGAGCGCGTGCGGCTGATTGATTTTGATGATCCGGCAAATAACCGCTATCTGGCGGTTTCCCAACTCTGGATTAAATCATCGGTGCAGGCTCCGTATGCAGCGTATCGCCGCCCGGATGTGATCCTGTATGTCAATGGCCTGCCGCTGGTATTTGTTGAATTGAAAAACTCGAACATCAAACTGCGGTCAGCGTTTGAGGATAATCTCAAGAACTATAAACACGACATTCCACAGCTGTTCCACTGCAATGCGTTTTGCATGCTGTCGAACGCCATTGAAACGAAGGTGGGCAGCTTTACGGCGGGTTGGGAACATTTCTTTGCCTGGCTGCGGGTGGAGCATGAAACGGAAACGGTCGACCGCGCGGTCATCGCGGCAACGGGCACAAGCATCGAACGCGCGGTGGCGGGGCTGTGTTCCCCGGCCCGTCTGCTGGACTATGTGGAAAACTTTATTCTGTTCCACAAGGAATCGACCAAGATCATCGCCCAGAACCATCAGTTTATCGGCGTGAACCAGGCGTTCGACCGCTTCCTAAAGCGCGGGGAGCTCGATGGCAAGCTGGGTGTGTTCTGGCATACGCAGGGGTCGGGCAAAAGCTTTTCGATGATTTTCTATGTGCGCAAGATTTTCCGCAAGGTGACGGGCAACTTCAGCTTTGTGGTGGTGACCGACCGCCAGGATCTGGATGGGCAGATCTACCGCAACTTTCTGCATACGGGCACGGTCCAAAAGAGCGATGCGGCGCAGCCATCGAATTCGACGGAGATGCGGAAGTTTCTGGGGCAGAATAAAAAGGTGGTCTTTACGCTGATCCAGAAGTTCCGCTACGACAAGGGCAAGGCCTACCCGCAGCTGTTCGATTCTTCCACCGAACAGCGCGAGGTGGTGGTGATGGTGGATGAGGCGCATCGCACGCAATATAAGAGCCTGGCGGAAAATATGCGGGCGGGGCTGAAGGGCGCACATTTTATTGCGTTCACGGGCACGCCGTTGCTGGGGCGCGAGCGCAAAACGAATGCCTGGTTCGGCGACTATGTTTCGGAATACAACTTTCAGCAGGCGGCGGACGATGGCGCAACGGTTCCGCTCTTTTACCAAAAGCGCGTGCCGGAAATGCTGATCCAGAATGAGGATCTGAGCGAAGAGTTCTACGAACTGCTGGAGGATGAAAACCTGGATGAGAAGCAGCAGGAAAAGCTGGAACAGCGCTTTGCCCAGGAGATGCAGGTGATTGTGCGCGACGACCGGCTGGATATTCTGGCCAAGGACCTGGTTTATCATTTTCCGAGGCGGGGTTATCTGGGTAAAGGCATGGTGGTAACGGTGGATAAGTTTACCGCTATCAAAATGTACAACAAGGTGCAGTACCATTGGAAAGAGGAGATCAAACGCCTGCGCGGCCTGATCCAAACCACGCCCAATGAAATTGAAAAGGCGCGCTTCAAAAAAATCGTGGCCTTTATGAAGCGGGTCGAAATGGCGGTGGTGATCAGCGATCCCTCGGCCGATAAGGAAAAGTTTGAAAAGGCCGGGCTGGATATTCAACCGCATATCAAGCGGCTGGAACAACTGGATGCCAACAGCCACGACCTTGAATTTAACTTTAAGGATCCGGAACATCCGCTCCAGTTGGTTTTTGTCTGCGCCATGTGGCTGACGGGGTTTGATGCGCCGACGGTTTCGACGCTCTATCTCGACAAGCCGATGAAGGACCATGCGCTGATGCAGACGATTGCCCGCGCCAACCGGGTGGCGGCGTATCGCATCCGGGGGCACAACGGCGAGCTGATTGAAAAGAAGAACGGCGAGCTGGTCGATTATTACAATGTTTTCCGCAACATGAAGAAAGCGCTGAAAGATTATGCGCAGGGCGAAGATGACGACCACCAACCGCCGGTGCAGGAAAAGGCGGCTTTGTTCCGCCTGCTCGATGACGCGCTCCGGGAAACGGATGAATGGTGCAGCAAATTCGGGCTGGATCTGCATGCGGTGCTCGAAAGTGGCGACACGTTCAAGAGCATTGCCCTGTTCGAGCAGTATGCCGACACCCTGCTGGGCAGCGAAGCGGATCGCAAAACCTTCAACGTCTATGAGAACACCCTTTCCTCACTTTACGAAGCCTGCAAGCCGGAGGTATTTAATCGGAACCTCGACCCGCTGATCGGCGTGGTGCAATACCTGCGTGGCGTGGTGGATTCGCATCTGGATGAGGCCAATATTGACGAGGTGGTCCGCAAGGTCGGCGAGCTGCTGGATGAAAGTCTCGTGGTTGATAATGCCGAGAAGTTTGCGATCAAGGAGCATCAGGCGGAATACCGTATTGTCCAGAAAGGAAAGACCCTCGATCTGAGCCGCATCAATTTTGAAAAACTGCACGAGGAGTTCAAGGACGCGAAATACAAGAATATTGAAATTGCGGAAGTGAAATCCTTCATCGAAGACAAGCTGCAGAAGATGTTGGAAGCCAACCATACCCGTGCCGACTTTGCGCAGAAGCTGCAGGAGATTATCGACCGATATAATGCAGGCGGCTCTTCCACCGAAAACTATTTCGACGATCTGATGAAATTTGCGGAACAGATGAAAGCCGAGGACGAACGGCATATTCGTGAAGGATTGTCGGAAGATGAGTTGGAACTATTCGATTTACTGAAAAAAGAAAAGCTCACCCAGGCGGAAGAACAAAAGGTTAAGCTCGCGGCCAAGCACCTGATTATCCGGCTGCTGGAAAGCCATCCGAAAGTGCTCGTGCAGGACTGGTGGAAAGACGGCCAAACCCAACTTCGCGTTAAATCCGTTATCGAACACGTGCTCGATAAAGACCTGCCGGAAAGCTATGAGCGCATCGAATTTAAAGCCAAGTGCGAGCAGGTCTTCGACCTGATCGTCGACTTCGCCGCCCACGGCAGAAAGTGGGTGGCCTGATCAGATCATCGGTTGGGCGCGCTGACAGAGCTGAATGGCCAGTCCCCAGGGATCGCGCAGCATGGCGAGGGTGTCGCCGGCGGGGGTTGTTTCGGGGCCGGACAACAATGTTGCACCGGCGGCTTCCAATCGCTGGACCGTTTCCGGCACCTCATTGCAAATAAAGGCCATGTGGAGAATGAGCGGATCCATAGACGCATAGTCCGGCGTTTGAATCGCCGGGTTGCTGTAGATTTCAATCATGACATTGCCGGATTCATCGGCTAGGAAATACACTGGAAACGGGGTTTTCTGTCCGCGTTTGGTCACAAAGCCCATCTGCGTTTCATACCATCCAGCCATGGCTGTTGCGTCTTCAACCTGAACTGCAAAGTGTTCTATTTTCATTTTATCTCCATTTGTTTTTAGCGTTGTTAAAAGGGTGCGCCTCATTCAACTGCCTTTCAATTTACCGATTCAAATAAATTTACTTCTGTCCAAATATGAACAAACTGCAAGCATGAATAAATACCATATTCCAAACCTTGGAAAAGCATGCGATGTGCTGGAGCTGATATCCAACACGCCCGGCGGATGCCCGCTGAAGGACATTTCAGCCTCGCTATCCATTCCCCGCACCACAGCATTGCGTATTACCCAAACCCTGCTCGAAGCCAACTATCTGGCCCGAAACGAAGAAGGCGCCTTCACGTTGGGACCCTCTCTGGTACAACTCGGCGTGAAAGCGCTCGATAACCTCGATATTCGGGGATTTGCCCGCCCCATCCTTCAGGCACTCTCTCAGGAGACGGGCGAATCTTCGCATCTGGCTATGCTCACCGGCGATAAATCGATGCTGGTGGAAGTGGCCGACAGCCCGCATCCCATTCGTATTGCGTCGCGCCCCGGTACGCTGGTGGAGCTGCACTGCTCATCAACCGGGAAGATCTTTCTCGCATTCTCAGTGACCGAACCTCGCCAGTTTATCCAATCTCTGGAACTGACGAAACACACCGAACAAACAGACACCACCCTCGAAGACGTGCTGGCGAGTATCGAAGAGACGCGCAAAAAAGGCTACGCCATGGACGAAGAGGAATTTATGACGGGCGTCCGTTGCATGGCCGCACCGGTTAAAAATGCATTCGGCAAGACGATTGCGGCCATCGGCATCACCGCTTCTACCAGCACCTTTACGAAAGCCAAGATACGAACGATGGCCAAAAAACTGCAACGGGCTGCCGCGGAGATTTCCTCCAACATGGGATCCAACACATAAAAAAAGGCCGCCCCTAATGGACGACCCGTCATTTCCGCTATCTGGAAAATTATTTCTCTACTTTAGAGTCAGCAATGATTTTTTTGATGTGCTCAACATAAGCTTCCGGTCCACCAGCCTGATAACCGGTCTTGCCGATAATATTGCCATCCGGTCCTAATATGAATACGGTCGGAAATCCGCGGACGCTGAACTCTTTGGACAATTTTTCATTCTGCTTGATGACTTCCGCGCTCTGTTTGGACTTGTCGCGTGGGAAATCAGCCAGCATCAACACCAGATTTTTTTCGGCATAATCCTTGAATGCCTTTTTCTGAAAAACTTCCTTATCCAGTTTAACGCACCATCCGCACCAGTCGGACCCACTGAAATCGATCAGAATGTGTTTATTCTGTTCTTTTGCTGTTTCTTTAGCTTTGTCAAAATCTGTCAGCCAACCTTCCGCAGCAAACGCTCCTGCGCTGATTGCCACTGCCGCCACTACCGTTAACCATTTTTTCATGCGTCCCTCCGGGGATTAAGATTACCTATTCGTGTACAATTCAAAATATTGCATATTGTGATTACTGACACTGTAGCGGTCCGTTCGTTCATTTGCGAAATAAAAAAGCCGCCCGGAACGGACGGCTTTTTGAGTTTCCAATGATTGGAACTTAGTTTACGTCGATCGCGTTGAGATCGCCGAACGCCTGTTTGATGCGTTCAACCAGACCTTCCTGACCCTTACGCAACCATACGCGCGGATCGTAGAATTTCTTATTCGGCTTATCTGCGCCTTCCGGGTTGCCCAGCTGACCTTGGAGGTACGCTTCGTTCGCTTTGTAGAAATTCAGAATACCTTCCCACGTGGCCCACTGGGTGTCGGTATCGATGTTCATTTTGATTACGCCGTAACCGATAGACTCTTCGATTTCTTCAGGAGAAGAACCGGATCCGCCATGGAATACGAAGTTCAGCGGCTGTGCAGACTCAGTGCTGAATTTTTCAGCAACATACTTCTGGGAATCACGAAGAATGGTCGGGGTCAACTTAACATTACCCGGCTTGTATACGCCGTGAACATTACCGAAGGAGGCCGCCACCGTGAAGTTCGGGCTGATAGCATTCAGTTTTTCGTAAGCATAGGCAACATCTTCCGGCTGGGTGTAGAGCTTGGATTCATCCATATCGGAGTTGTCCACGCCGTCTTCTTCGCCACCGGTGCAACCGAGTTCGATTTCAAGGGTCATGCCGATTTTAGACATACGCTCGAGGTATTTAGCGGAGATCTCGATATTTTCTTCGAGGGTTTCTTCGGAGAGGTCGAGCATGTGGGAAGAGAAGAGCGGACGGCCCTGCTCTGCAAACATTTTTTCGCCGGCTTCCAGCAGTCCGTCAATCCAGGGAAGGAGTTTCTTTGCCGCGTGGTCGGTGTGCAGAATAACTGCAACGCCATACGCTTCAGCCATCATGTGAACGTGCTGAGCACCGGAAATGGCACCGAGAACCGGACCGTTGGCCGGGCAGCCTTTACCGGCGGTGAATGCCGCGCCGCCATTGGAGAACTGAATGATTACGGGCGATTTAACTGCAGCAGCAGCTTCGAGCACGCCGTTGATGGAATCCGTACCGACAACGTTTACGGCCGGCAGTGCGAATTTGTTTTCCTTTGCGATTTTGAAAACTTTGGCAACGTCATCACCAAATAGAACACCGGGTTTTACAGCATCAAGAACCTTAGCAGACATAATATTTCCTTCCTGGTTTGTTGGGTTGGATTATTCCTTAAAAAGCCAATGTATTTGGCAAAAATTCGCGGGAACTATAGCAGTAAATGGTCGGGGGTCAATCCTGCGCGGAAGGATAAATGAAAGGAAGCTGGAGAGATGACGAGCAGAAGGAGAGGTGAAGGGAACGATTCTTTCGCACCTCTCCCACTCCCTTTGTCACCACTCAGCCGCTATTGTGGAGGAAAATCAAAATGAGTTTCAAAGAGGTCTACCAGTTTTTTGGCGTATGCCTCTTCATCGGGGCCGGTTACCTGAATGGAAATCCTGGTCCCCTGTTCCATGCCGAGCATAATGCACTCGAGCGCCGAAGTTAAGTCGCAGGTACCGGATGGGGCACTGATCAGTATCTTACCGTCGTAGGAGGAACCTTCTTTTACTAGAATAGCAGAAGGCCGGCAGTGGATGCCGGCCTCATTTTTAATCACTGCCGTTGTTTCAAACATTATTTAGCTGGAGCAGATTCTGCCGCTTTCTTCTGCGCGGTAGCGATTGAATTTTCGTAAACCACTTTGTTGTTAACAGCGTATACATATGACTTTCCGATCACACCTAAAGCCTCACGGCTGGCTTCGCAATCTTCATATGCCGATTTAGCTGCTTCTTTAACGGTGGCTTTACCATAGTCATATCCAACGGCAAATTCGCCACACGGATCAACAGCAAGAACAAATACTTTATTGCCTGGCTGTTCGTAATAACCCAACAACGCGGCCTGTGCTCCCGAAGGAACTTGCGGAACATAAACATCGCTGCTGTTACTTGCACAACCTGCAACAACAGAAACCAACGTAACAACACAGAAAACTTTCGCAAACACCTTCATATAGCCTCCAAGATTAAATTAAGACCCCAATGTAAGATTTTCTTTTCTTGTAGTCAACCTAGCAAAACAACGAAAAAACAATATCTTGAAATGCCTCTCCCGAGTAAATGCCGTTCTGAACCTCGCCTTTTACGATTTCAAGGCGCTTCTCTTCCATTTCCACCACAAACCGCGGTGTTGCACCAAACTTCCAATCATTGGAAATCTGTCGGGATTTAATCTCGTTCAGACGCGCTGCATCCAGGTCCTGCTCCCCATAATAAGCAGGATTGCCGGTCCCATACTCCGACTGAAAGCATAATTTAATGGCATCCGCCAGATCGGCCTTTTGAAGATTCAGATTCGTTACAGTGGCCGGAACCGAAGCAATGGCATGAGTTTCTATGCCATCCACCATGGAACCGAGATATCGATTCAAGCGCTCAAGATCCGTTTGCAGCAGCAACGTTCCATGATGCATGGCCCTGCCCTTCCGAAACGCGAAAGCATTACCGGAAAACTTTAATCCATTGACACTCAGATTACTTTTCCCGGTTTTCTCCGCACGGATTCCGAAGCGTTCCAATGCCTGGAAGATCAGCCGATAGGCCTGCTCCTCCCGATATGTTTCTCGAGCTGTAATCACACAATAATTCAGATTTCCGGCATCGTGATAGACCGTTCCACCGCCGGAAATCCGACGGGCCAGCGGCACCCCTTCTTTTTCCATCCAGTCGAGACGGCACTCTTTCCACGGATTCTGGTTTTTACCGATCACCACCGCACATTCGCTCTGCCACAGAAACAGGATCGGACCGCAATCCGTCACATAATCCATCAGATATTCTTCAATCGCAAGGTTGTGGAACACATCCATGCTTCGGGATTCACAAATCAACATCTTCAATTCTCTTTTCAGTCAGAATAATTTAGTGGCAGAATGAACACTCAAAAACAAACGAATCGGAACATATGCTCTAACGAAATTAAATTACCTACAAAACATGTCAAAAATAACCGAACAATTCATTCGTAAAATACCGAAGACCGACCTGCACCTGCATCTCGACGGCTCCCTGCGCCTTTCATCCCTCATCGAAATGGCCAAGAGCTTGAATGTTAAACTCCCTTCATACGAGGAAGAGGGTCTGAACGAACTGGTCTTTAAACCGAAATATGCCAACCTCGGCGAGTATCTCGCTGGTTTTGCTTACACCGTTGGAGTTCTCCAGACCCTGGAAAACCTTGAGCGCGCCGCCTACGAACTAGCGGAGGATGCCTACGAAGAAGGCGTCCGTTATATTGAAGTACGCTTTGCTCCACAGCTGCACATCACACACGGCACCGAAATCGGCACCATTGTACGCGCCGTTTTCCAGGGACTGGATAAAGCAAAGAAGCATCTGAATGCCTCCGTTCCCGAATCCGACATGCCGTTTGAATATGGCATCATCCTCTGCGCCATGCGGCGCTTCAACCGCCATATGTCGCCCTATTACGACCGCCTGATCTCCCGTGCCGGCAAAACCGGCCAGCGCTATATATTTGCCCGCGCCTCGCTCGGCCTCGCAAAAGAAGCCGTCAAACTGCGCGACGAAGGCCTGCCCGTCGTCGGGTTCGACCTCGCCGGCGAAGAAGCCGGGTTCCCCGCCGTCCACCACAGAGAAGCCTTTGAATATGCCTATAAACATTTTCTGCGCAAAACCGTGCACGCCGGCGAAGCCTATGGCCCGGAATCCATCTTTCAGGCCATCACGGAATGCTATGCCAACCGAATCGGCCACGGCACCTTCCTCTTTTCCGAAGAGGCCATTGTGCTGAAATCCATTAAAGACAAAAAAGAATACATCGGACAGCTCATTGAATATATCGCCAACCAGCGCATCACCATCGAAGTCTGCCCCACCTCAAATCTGCAGACGATCCCTGAGTTCCAGACTCTGAACGATCATCCCATCCAGCAGATGGTCGATAACGGCCTCTCCGTCAGTATCAGCACCGACAACCGGCTGGTCTCGCACACCAGCGTAACGAAAGAGCTGTTGCTCTGCTCGCAGTATCTGGACCTGACCGACAGCCAGTTCCGCGACCTCGTGCTCGCCGGCTTCAAACGTTCCTTCTACCCCGGCCCCTATTCCAACAAACGCAACTATGTCCGCCGCGCGATCAACCTCTACGACGGCGTTGCAAAACAGTTCCTCGAATAACTCCCATCGGGAGTCGTCAGACAATCCATTAACACTTGCTCATGATTTCGATCATTTAATATCGAATTTTGAGTTGGAGCAGATATAGGCGAATTGATAGTTTCCCGTTTTCTGAAATTAAACCGATAAGGATCTTTTACCATGAGAGCATATAACTTTTCCGCTGGACCGGCCACGTTGCCGGAAGAAGTACTCAAAGAAGCCGCCGCTGAACTGGTCGATTATCAGGGTACGGGCATGTCCATTATGGAAATGAGCCACCGTGGCAAAGAATATTCCGCCATCCACGATGAAACCATCGCCAACATCAAAGAACTGCTGAATATTCCGGAAGGGTACAGCGTACTCTTCATGACCGGCGGCGCATCCAGCCAGTTTGCCTTCATCCCGATGAATCTGCTCGGAAAAGACGAAACCGCCGACTACACCGATTCCGGAGCCTGGGCTTCCAAAGCGATCAAAGAAGGTAAGCTGCTCGGAAACGTCAATGTGGTTGCCGACTGCGGCAAAGAAATTCCCACCCGGGTTCCAGGCATTGGAGAACTGAACCTGACCGACGGAGCGGCCTATCTTCACATCACCTCCAACGAAACCATCTCCGGCGCACAGTGGAAGGAATTCCCCGCACACGACTGCCTGATTGCCGATATGTCCTCCGACATCCTCAGCCGTCCATTTGACGTTTCCAAATTCGGCCTGATCTATGCCGGTTCCCAGAAAAACCTCGGCCCGGCCGGCATCACCCTCGTCATCATTAAAGACGAGCTCGCTGAAAAGTGCCCCGACACCGTTCCGACCATCATGCGCTATAAAACGCATATCGCGAACAACTCGCTCTACAACACCGTACCGACCTTCCCGGTTTACATGCTCTGCCTCGTTACCCGCTGGCTGAAAGCCAACGGCGGACTCGAAGCCATGCAGAAAAAGAATGCCGACAAAGCTGCCAAACTCTATGATTTCATCGACAGCACCGATTTCTACACCGGCACCGCCGTCAAGGAATACCGCTCCGACATGAACGTGACCTTCCGCATTGTCGACAACGATCTGGAAGCCGAGTTCATTGCCGAAGCCACGAAAAAGAACCTGTGCGGATTGAAAGGACACCGTTCCGTTGGCGGAATCCGGGCCTCCATCTATAACGCATTTCCGGAGGAAGGCGTGGACGCGCTCATTTCCTTCATGAAAGAGTTTGAAACGAAACACGGATAAGCCTATAAACCCGCCTTTCGTGCGCCCATAGTTCAATGGATAGAATAGTGGCCTCCGAAGCCATAGATACAGGTTCGACTCCTGTTGGGCGCACCATTTTTAATACATGATGAGTGACGATTGATACGCGATTCACGGCTCATGCCTCACTTTTCATTTACCGAAGGTAAAAACATGTCAGAAGAAAACTCACTCGACAACATCCAGATCGATGGTTCCAACCTCTGGAAAGAGGAAAACTTTACGGACCTGCAGACCGGCTCCATCCGGAAACTGACTCCAATCAAAATCGACGGTTCCGAAGACGAAGGCCGCGAAGCATCCTGGTCGGCCACGACCAACATTATGACCCCGGGCGGAGCCCTTCCCATCTCTGGAGAAATTGAAGCCTCCAATCTGGAAGAAGCCGTTTCCAAGTTCCCGGAAGCAATTAATCTGGCGGTGAAAAAACTGCAGGAAGACATGATCAAGATGCAGCAGGAACAAGCCAATAAAATCATCACCCCCGATGAACTGCGCGGCGGCAAGAACGACATCATCATCTAGTCGTCTTCGCCTCGTGAGAATATCCAGAGACTGGAACCTTCCAATCTCTGGATTTTTTGTGCTGCATATCAGCAATCTCCAAGAAAAATTCGATGAATCACGATAAGGATTCTGCTATTCTGCCGAACATTGAAAGCATAGAAATTACGCAAAGGAACGTCCAATGATTGGAAAAATAACAGTAGCAGTTGTTTGTCTCGCCACATCTCTGGTATCCGCCAAAGAAGTGTCTCTCGAAAAGGATCTGATGCCGCTCTTTAAACGGTCGTGCGGCTCGTGCCACGAACCGGAGAGCGGAATCCGCGGAGCCATCAAAGACGGCGTATTCTTCAATACCAAAACAGCAATTCTCGGGCAGATCGGAAAATCGATCAAAGCGGGCAAGCCGGAGGAAAGCAGTCTCATTAAGGTGCTGGATCAAACCACCAAGTTCGGCAAGAAAAAGCAGGTTATGCCGCCTGCAAAGTCAGGTGCGGTCAAATTTTCGAAAGAAGAAATTGAGAAGGTAAAAGCCTGGATCAAAGCCGGCGCTAAAGATAATTAGTTCTTCCCGACAGAAACCGAACGCAGACTCCGCGCTTCTGCCGTTGGAAAATCCGCAGGTAGCTCGGAGTCGACTTCCTTGTTTGCCAACCACTGCACGATGCGCGGAATCAATGTTTGATGTCCCGCGCATTGCATACCTTCCGGATTCTCCTGATCGTGCCAGACATGACCCAGGGTCGAGTTATAGACCCTCCCTTTTCCATAGGCGACGGTCCATTCAATTGGAAAGTTGATGCCGGTTTTTTCATCGTTGGCGAATGAGAGAACGGTCAGATGTTCTGCCGGACCGCGGGCATAGCGGTAGATCTCAATATCAGCCGCAACCCACTGCTGCGGAAAACCGGCATGAATCGGGTGTTCCCCAACCCGCGTCAGCTTCGCATCCACACGCTTTCCATGACTGGTCTTCTCGCCCTCCCCCGCCGGAATCCGGACAATCGTGCCGTCATCATCCAACGTGATGGCCCAGCCAAAGTCCTTACTGCGCCAACCCAGGCCGATCATCCGATTATACTCTTCCCAATCCGGAAACGCATTATTGGCCGAATGGAAAACATAAAGACCCCCGCCATTTGCCACGAACTGCTCCAACGCGATTTCCACCTCGCGCGGCCACTGCTCATGCCCCTTTATGTCGTTACAGTTCTGAATCACAACATCGACGTTTTTGAAATCGGGTCGCCAACTATTCAACGTCTCATTTCCAATCCCTGGAAATGTGGAGACTGAAACTTCAATCCCATCCGATTGTTCAAGAATGGACTTCAACAATTCCGTTGTGTGCTGCCAGTCATGATTACTGAAGCCGTCGATAATCAGTACCTTAATGGGTTCAGCACCTGCAGAGAGAACAGTCATACACAATATCCAGATCGTTATGAGTCGTTGAATCACGCTTCCCATCCGAAGAATTCATGGGCCGCCTGTTCCACGGCCGAATACGTTTCCGGCACAAAGTGATGCGCCTGAATACCAGCCTTGCGCGCCTCGGCAATGTTTTCCGCAAGGTCATCAATAAAAAAGCACTGCTCGCCGGGTGCACCCAGTTCTTCCAGCACCATTTCATAGATACGCGGGTCAGGTTTCCGAACCCCCATCCTGTAGGACATAAACAAACCCGTTGTTTCATCAAAAAAACCACTCCAGTTTTTTTCGATGGCACGGACGTGATAGTGAGCAATATTGCTGAGCGTATAAACACCGGCCTCCGAAGCCAGTGCTTTTTTAAACAATCCAACTCCCGTGTCGTTAAGGCTGAAAATTTCCTGCCAAACCTCATGGAGATTATCCGTGGTCCAGTTCAGCCCCTTAGCTTCGTTCAGGTAGGCCACGTAATCGACCTCGCTGAGCAAGCCCTTCTCCACCTGGACATACATTTCTTCATCCTTTTCCGTCTGCGGACCCAGCGGCCGCCCGGCATGTTCCGCATAGATCTGCAACAAGCGCGGGAAGTCAAAATTGGTCAGTACATTTCCGATATCAAATAAAAAATATTTCATACGGGTACGCTTCCAGACCTTGGAAAAATGCGCAATACCAATTTACATCCAATCATTGCCCGGGAATCAGAAAACCTTATCCATTCGGATGAATGGAGCGAGTGCAACTAATTCTTTGAAGAACTGATCTCGAGATTATCGATGCACACCAGACCGAGCTGATCCTGGGGGGCGTAGAAGCCAACGTGTGCCCGAGGAGTATTCCACATTGACTGCGCAACCTTGTCCTTGTTTAGATCGGTAAAGGTTATCTCTGCTACCAATTCTCCGGTTTCCGCACCTGAAATCTCCACGGTGGTTTCAAACGAATCGGGTTCGGTGAGTTTTCTGGAAACCAGGCCGAATTTATACCACTGCGATATAGAGACATCGTTCTCGGACCGGATCAGGAAATTCTCACCATAGATCCGCTTAGAGGATCCATCCGGCATGGCACCGATCAGCACCCAGTCGCCGCTGGGAGTGGCTTCGAGCCGGACTTCCCACCGGGTTTTTTCGCTCAACAACGAGTTGCCGAACATCACCGTCATCACCGGCTTAGGCATTGTGAGGTCAGACACATCGACGGCCACTTTAAAATCGAAATCCATGGTCAGCGTTCGCCCCGGCAACCAACGGACGGGTTCTCCGGTGACGCATCGGATCGGTGTATCGGCCGCCCGAACAACAAGTGCTTTATCGCCATCGGCCTCGCTGGTTCCCAGCACATCCATAATCGACAGAGCCGAAGAGTCCGGAACTTTGTCATACACATTCCATTCCAGCTGGCCATCGATCGGGCCAACCTCAAAATCGTTGAAATTAAATTTCTGAGTTTCCACCTGTGCCAGCACCGACAAACTCATCATTCCCGGAACCACCAATTTCAGCCAGCTATTATTCATTAACGTTTCCCTCTCGGACTTCATAAAATTCAGATTAAAGCCATACAGAAGCAAGACTGTTGCCAACTTTCCTGCGTTCACGAGTCACGGGCACAAAAAAGCCCCGTCCAAACAGACGGGGCTTAAAATACTATTTCACTTCAAAGGTTCGTCGAGATACAGCTTCTGCCGTCGGGAAATCCTTCGGAACGGGCAGGGTCACGTTACCGGTCGCCGCCCATTCGCATCCGCGGGTAAAGGTGGTAATGAAGCCCACCCCCTCAAATGCGGGCGTATCGTGCCCGAGGGTGGTGTGAAAGCACCGGCCTTTCCCGTAATCAATCACCATCAACATCGGCTGGTGCTGCCCTTTGCGCTCGGCCACACTCTGATCTTCACCGGTTGCCAAAACCGTCAAATTTTCAGCAGGACCGCGCAGCCTTGCATAACATTCGTCTTCCGAAGTCAGCCATGTTTTCGGCAGGCCTTTCATGATTGGGTGATTCGGTTGCCGAACTATGATGGGAAATTCGTGGCGCTTGCCATGCTTGCCGGCATTCCCGGCGGAGGTATCGCGGATCTCTTTACCATCGTCATCATAATAAATGGCCGGGCCGCTTTCTTCATTGCGTCCGCCCCAACCGCCCACGCCGATCATGGTGTTAAACTCCAGCCACATCGGCCAGGCATTGTCCGCCGCGTGCACGGAAACAAATCCACCGCCCTCTTTCATATAGTCATCGAGTGCTTCCTGCGTTTCTTCAGGCAGGTCGGCGGCTTTCCATCCAAAATTGGAAATAATTACATCGTAGCCTTTAAAGTTCGGTTTAAAACCCGGATCCGATTTTGGTTTTTTCACCGCCTCGGTTTCGAAGTTTCCAGCCATTGGAAGAAATTCGGCCTCTCGTTCCGATTTCCAGATGAATCGGGTGCGGTCCACATCGACCTCGAACAGTCCCGTATCCTCGAGATACTGCTTCATCATCACCGTGGACTTCGGCCATACGTCATGATTATTCTGGCCATCAATAATCAGTGCCTTCAGCTTGGCCTCTGCACCGACCGCCAGTGTGGCCACACATAAAACGATCAACCAACCTATTCTCATCATTCATTTCCTTTATTTTAGAAGTTTAAGGAGCTTTATATCATAAGACGGCGCCCATCCGAAATCCCGTACTTATTTCAGCATTTTTCTGCCTTATCCGTCAGCGGTCATTCATTCTGCTTAATTCATGCGAGTCGCCAGGATACGGTCGAAAAATCAACCCGGAACCGTAGACTTCCAAAACCTCGAACAACACCAGTGTTTGAAAAACTCCAGCTCATTCTCTGTCCATAAATCCGCTCTCAGTATCGTTCAAGCATTAATGACTGAACGGGTGCACCATCTCTGGAAACTTCCAATCCTTGGAATATTTATTCTCGCGGCCCAGGCAGATCCGCCTCCTCCGCCTGCGGGTTTCCAATGGTTGGAAAACCCCGACTTTACTGATGAATTCAACGGCTCGGCCTTGGATTCCGCAAAATGGCACGATCATCACCCCCGCTGGAAGGGTCGGCCGCCAGCCCGGTTTATGACTGAAAATGTTTCGGTAACAAACGGATACCTCCGGCTCACGAACGGAATGCTTCCTGAACAGCAGGGCGATTTCACCCTGGGCGGAGCCGCTGTGGTTTCCAAAAAAACTGAGGCTTTCTACGGCTACTACGAATGCCGCATGAAGGCTTCTGGCATTTCAATGTCTTCGACGTTCTGGATGAGCAACCCGGGAAGGGACGTTCCCGGGATTGGCCGCATTTCGCAGGAACTCGATATTCAGGAAACCATCGGCGGTTCAAAAAACAACAGGCAGTTCCGAACCCGCATGAATTCCAACACCCATGTCTGGCTCAACCGGAAAAGTATCTCGGAGGGTAACCATGCGGACATCACCCCGGCAACGGACGAGGCGTTTCATGTTTACGGGTGCTGGTGGGAAAATTCAACGACCGTCCATTTCTACTGCAACGGAAAACATGTTGGCACGGTGCACCCTTCCACCCGCTATTCAGAAACACCGTTTGACAGCCCCATGCACATTAATATGGTGACTGAAACCTACAACTGGGAAATCCCCCCGACCCCCGAAGAGATTAGCAATCCGGCCATTAATACGACCCTGATAGACTGGGTACGGGCCTATACGCTGATTGCTTCCTCTGAATCAGACCACCCCGAACTGAACGGCTCGTCTATTGCGGAATGATTTCCCAACACTGGAAACTTTTTAATTTTGCTAGAAGCCGCTTGAGACCCGGGCCTGCGGGAAAGCCGAGAGACCGATGGAGAACATGATTCTCTGATCTCCTTCTCCGTAGTAATGATATCCCAGCCCGTAGCGCATGCAGCAATAGTTCATGTAGACGATTGAGGCGATTTCTTCGAGATCACGCTGGCGGTCATCAAAGCGGGCATACCCCTCAATTGAAAATTTGGATTCGGGGTAAAGACTGAACCGCGGGGTCCAGAGCGACTGTTTCCACGGCTCACGATACAAATGTTCCAGCCCGAGAATCCAGTCGCCGTTGTCGTAGGAAAAGCGGGTATCGAAGTACGGCACAGTCCCGTTGTTCCAGTCAATCTCCCCTTCCAGATCAATCATCGTTCGCTTGGTGAGCGGCATACGGGCATTCACAAACAGCGAATCAAACGTGTTCCCGGTGTTCTGATCATCGATTAGATAAAAGGTATACAGATCCAGATCAATGAAGCGCGAAACACGGTTATCCCGTTTGGTCTGCAGCACATTCCGCAAACCGATCTGCACTTTATTTTCATCATGCAACTTATCCACGTCGTCGAACTGATAAAGCGCATTTGTGGCAACATCGGTGTTTTGATAGATGTAATCTGCATAGGGTTCCACTTTGTGCTGCAGCCCTTTGCCGTACCAGCGTTCACGCTCGGACAGCACCTTCGTGGCCTGAAGCGACATCTCCATACCCGCACCGGGAATCTGCCGCAGCTCTTCACCACCTGCTACGCTCTCGGTGTAATAGGTGGCGCGGTAGGAAGCGCGCGGCACCAGACTCAGAAAGCCCCAGCGCTGCGGCAGCGACAGGGTATTCATGGAATCGCCGCGAACGGAGGCATAGGAAGGCGGAGTGGCCACCGCACTGTTTGTTTGGGCATACACCCGCTCCAGGTCGGCGATGGCATTTTCGCTCTCCAGATAAAACGGAGTGCCGGGAATACGGGTACGATACATATCCAAGCGATATTGCAAACGGTCGGTATTCGAATAAAAGTCGTTCAGGCGGAGGTTTGCAAATGCTTCGGTGCCGATATAGGTGTTCCCATACACAAACGAGAGATAGTTCTCGGGCTGGGCGTCCTGGCGATATTCGGCCTTGAAAAACTCCTCAACCACCGCCGGGTCGCTGAGATAACTGAACTTGGTGTTCAAATACAGGGTATCGGTGAAATACTGCAGATTTTCAAACTTCAGGCGATAGCGCTCATTATCGATCAGCTCCTTCGCGGAAGGTGAATCAAACGTGGTATACGGAGCCTGATCGTTCAGATAAAACCCCGACAATTCGCCGACCGCATTCGGATAATTCCAAGCAAAGCCCTGCCCTAAACCAATGCCGCGTTTACTATACAGATTCACGTCGGTGATGGACTCGAAATAGTCATTCCACGGAATGGTGGCCTTAATCAGAGCATACGCCCCCCACTCCGACCCATAGCCGGCCTGAAAGGTGATAATACTCTTGGTCAGTTTTTGACGCCAATACGGAACATAGAAAACCGGAACGTGTCCCACATAAACAGTGACCCCTTTGGCAATAAGATATTCTTCATCCACCAACCGGGCTTCTTTAGCCCTCACATGAAAATGCGGATGGTCTTTCGGGCAGGTCGTGAAGCTGGCACCCTGTAGCATATATTCGTTGGTAGAAACCCGCTCCACCTGATCAACGCTCATTAGGATGGGATCAAAATTCAGCGTCGAAGGTCCGAAATCGCCGGTCAACGTGTCGTAGTTGAAATCCAGCTCTGTGCCCTGCCAGATGATATCACCGCGCTCGAAGTGAATATCGCCTTCCATATGGAGATCGCCGGTTTGCACATTGCCGGTAATCTGATCCGCCCGCACGGTCACATTTTCAAAGCGGCCGGTAACCCCGCCGCTGGCAATTACCGTTTCGTTCGTATATTCAAGACGGGCCGCCCGGAGATCGAACGGTTCATCGGGAATTTCTGTAGGAACATCAAGGTCAATAGCCGCTGCCCCTTGAATCAAGGCAGCAAAAACCAACCCCCAAAAAAGCGCCCTAACTTTCCTCATTTTCAGGCCCCTTGGTGAAAGGAATCGGTCGCGAGCGCGGTGCCAGCGGCGTGCGCGCCTCCAACGGCATAGCCAATAATTCTTTCAGCTCGGCAATTCGTTTTTCTGCATCCGGCACCCGTTCGCTCCTCGGGTATTCTTCGATCATTTTTTCGTAATAAATGATCGCCGCTTCCGGTTCCTTGGGCACCTTGGCATAGAAGGCGGCTTCGTTAAAAACCCGACCGGCTTTAACTTCATAGAGCTCATTACGAAGCTGAATAATATCGCTCTTGCGTTCCGATGCAGGATAGGTGGAAAGATAGACCGTGGTGGCGGTCAGAGTCCGGTCCAGAATCTCCGGACTGCTGGGAAAATCCTGACGAAGTTTAATCAGACATTGGACCTGCTGCCAGGCCGCTTCCTCGGCATATTCACTGTCCGGATACCGATAGCCGAGCACCGCATAGGCACTGATGGCCAGTTCGTATTCCTTGGAATCCTGATTACATTTCCCCACCATATACTGGGCTTCCGGCGCCCGCTTCCACTGCGGCCCATTGCGATTGACGCCTTCAAAATATTCTACGGCATATTCCGGAGCCCGATAGCCTCCGAAGAGCCAGCGCATCCTTCGGCGCTTCATAATTTTAACCGCAATCTCGAATTGCCGTTCCAGCACAGAGTCATAATCCACCATCCGCCCGGAATAATTATCAATCAGATACTGATAGTCCGAGAAGGCATCTTTCCACTTTTTTCGTTCAAACTGAATATCGGCGCGTGCACGGGCGGCCCACGGAGCTTCCTTGCTGTTCGGCCAGCGTCGGTACAGATAAAGCATACGGTCCGCAGCCTTTTTCAGACGTCCCTTATCCCAGGTTTTCTTCGCAAAATCCCACTGTTCAACCGGAGTATCCTTCTTTTCAGCAAAGGTTGAACGAAGGGTGCTGCGCCCCGTTTCCTCAACCACGTAGACCTTTTCTTTTTCGGCCTGCACGCGAACCTCTTCAACCAGCACCTTTGTATCCGCACCGACGACTTCCTCCCCCCCAACCTGTATCACATTCGTTTGAGCGAAAATCGATCCGGTCGGAACACTCAGACCTAGGATAAGAAACAACACTGTTTTTTGTGGAAAATTCATAAGTTCAACAATTTAGATTACGAATGCCTCTGGAGCAATTCCAAAGAAGTGATTCGTGAAACCGAGAGGCGTGATTCTCATTTCACGATTCACGCCTCAATCGTCACATTTAATAACTTTTTGCAAAAACGACGCGGCCCGGACTCGGCTTGCCGCAGCAGATGCAGCGGCCCTCGCCGCTCTCCGCCCGATCGAACGGAACACAGCGAATCGTGACCGACAGATCGTCATTAATCTTATCTTCGCATTCGCTGCCCTCGCACCAATGGCTCATCGCAAAACCGCCGTGCACTTCCGGCCGGTCTTTATTTTCCGGTGTAAAGTAAGCTTTAAATTCGTCATACGAATCAATTTCCTTCGTATTCTCCGCCCGATGATCCAGCGCCTTCTGCAGCAGCGATTGCTGAATATCTTCCAGGGTCTGGACAATGCCGTCTACAAACGCATCCTTATCCACACCTTCTTTTTTACCGGTGTCGCGGCGCGCCATGAAGACTGAATTATTCGCCATATCGCGCGGTCCCACTTCGGCACGAACCGGAATACCTTTTTTGACCCAGCCCCAGCCTTTTTCGCCGGCATTGATGTCGCGGTCATCCACCACCACTTCAACATCTCGCTCGTGAAAACGTTTTTTCCGAAGGTTGGAAGCAATTTCATTGCAGTAGGCCAGAATCGATTCGCGATCCTCTTCCTTGCGGATAATCGGAAGAATCACCACATGACTCGGCGCCAGACGCGGCGGCATCACCATGCCGTCGTCATCGCCGTGCGTCATAATCATCCCGCCGATCAAACGGGTGGAAACGCCCCACGATGTCGTCCAGGCATACTCTTTACCGCCCTCGCGGCTGCTGTACTGAATGCCCGACGCTTTTGCAAAATTCTGACCCAGAAAATGGCTCGTTCCGGCCTGCAGCGCCTTGCGGTCCTGCATCATCGCTTCAATACACAGCGTGCTCACCGCCCCCGGAAAACGCTCGCCGGCGGTTTTTTCGCCCGTCAGCACCGGCATTGCCATATAGTCTTCCGCGAAGGTTTTATACACCTCGAGCATTTTGCGGGTTTCTTCCCACGCTTCTTCCTCGGTTTCGTGGGCGGTGTGCCCTTCCTGCCAGAGGAATTCAGCCGTGCGCAAAAACAGGCGTGTGCGCATTTCCCAGCGCACCACATTGGCCCACTGGTTAATCAGGATCGGCAGATCGCGATAGCTCTCCACCCACTTCGCATATGTTGCGCCGATAATCGTTTCAGAAGTCGGTCGCACAATCAGCGGCTCTTCGAGCTCGCCCGCCGGATGCAGCTTGCCATCCTCGCCCTGCTCCAGGCGATGATGCGTCACGACTGCGCACTCTTTGGCAAAGCCATCCACGTGTTCCGCTTCTTTTTCCAGATAGCTCTTCGGAATAAAGATCGGGAAGTAGGCATTCACATGCCCCGTTTCCTTAAACATTTTATCCAGCCCGCGCTGAATATTTTCCCACAGCGCATAGCCCCACGGACGGATTACCATGCAACCGCGCACATCGCTGTTTTCCGCCAGTTCCGCCGCCCGTACCACCTGTTGGTACCACTCCGGATAATTCTCTACCCGCGTCGGGGTAATCGCCGTCTTTTTCTGCTTTGCCATGACTTCGTCCAGTTAGAAGTTATTCGTTATCGGTTATCGGGATTCGCCTCGCCGATAGCCGCCGGTTTCACCGGCTCAAAAATGAACAGCGCAACCTACAGGTGCCCGACAAGGAATACACGAAAAAAAGGAGTTCTACTGAGCGTTGCATATCAGCAAAGACGTTTGTAGTTCCGCCCTCAGGCGGTCGAGGCGGGCGCCGTTTGTAAAACGCGCACTTGGTCGGGGAGTGATTTGGGCCAGAGTTGTTTTTTCTGTGGGGCAGTCAGGAATGTCTGCCCCACGAACGATCATTGCTTGTGCTCCATTCCCTGCTCCGTCATATGCGTCATCTCCGATTCCACCTTAATGATCGCTGCTCTTGAAATAGCGCTTCAGGAACAACAGAAAAATAACAACGGGGGCGGCATAAATCAACGCCATCATGCTGAACGACGTACTATTGACCCACTCCATATTATTCAGCTGAAGGAGCATGCGGTCGGAGTAGCCCATATCCACGTAGTAATCCATGATATCGATCCGGGCGTAGGTAATCAGCTGCGACACGAGCCCGAGGAGGAGCAGCGCCAGCACGCCCCACCAGGCTGAAGCTTTCAGACGATGCACCCCCTGCGCCAGCCAGAGGCAGAGACCGATCAATCCGGCCAGCACCACCGCGCCCGCCCAGCCAGAAATGATGATCCCGAAAAACGGCAAAGCAAAATTCATGAAACAAAGCATCATCATGGACAGTGCGCCCAGCAGAAGCAGCATCACCAAAACCAGAACCGGCAAAGGACAGCCTTCGGTCCACGAAGGTGATGCATCTCGCTGCTCAAATGTGGCCCGTACATTCCGGTTCCCGTAAAACAGAATTCCAATGGTTGGAAAAACCAGATAAAAAACGGCAAGAACCAGAAAGACAATCACCAGTACCGGTGTAACCATTTCCGGCGGGAGTTCGGTCCGCTCAAACATCTTGGGCATGACAAATGACATCATGCCCATGGCCAGCAAACCACACACGCCCATAATCCAGCTCGATGCCAGCATCAACAGACGGGCCCCGCGCCGCGCGCGGATCGTGTCGATTCCCATCCAGATCAGCCACACCGCCAGAAAGGCATAGACCGATGCCCCCGTCAGCATTTGCTTTGGCGAAATCCCGTCCGACTGAATCGCAAGGGGAAGCAGCGAAATCGCAAAGAACAAGCCGCATGTCAGTCCGCCCAGGATCTCGAAAACACCCATCACAATCAGCCCGGCGGTCTTGTCCTTATATTCCTCAACCATCATAAAACTTCCCCTCTCGCATCCTGATTTAAAAACAGAATGTCATGTATAAAACAAACCGCACCGTTCTTACCAGCCAACAGACAAAAAGGCCGCACCCGGAGGTACGACCTTTTTTTCGTAGCATGGGCGTCTCGCCCATGTTCACGGGCAGGATGCCCGTGCTACATCTGACTAGCCAACAAGTGCGAGCAGCACCCCGGCCGCAACCGCGGAACCGATTACCCCGGCCACATTCGGGCCCATGGCATGCATGAGCAGGAAGTTCTGCGGGTTGTCTTCGAGACCCACTTTATTAGCAACACGAGCCGCCATCGGAACGGCGGAAACACCGGCGGAACCAATCAGCGGGTTCACTTTGTCTTTGCTCAGCTTATTCATCAGTTTCGCCAGCAGGAGTCCCGCTGCGGTGCCGATGACAAAGGCCCCCAGACCCAAGGCCAGAATACCGAGCGTCTGAACGTTCAAGAATTTCTCAGCAGCCAGCTTGGAGCCAACGGCCAGACCAAGCATGATGGTGACAATGTTGATGAGCGCATTCTGCGCGGTATCGGAAAGACGATCCACCACGGCGGATTCTTTCATCAGATTACCGAGCATGAGCATACCGATCAGCGGCGTGGCCGAAGGTAGCAGCAACAGGCAGAGCACGAGTACCAGCAGCGGGAAGACAATCTTCTCGGTTTTGGAAACGTGACGCAACTGTTTCATTTCGATGCAGCGCTCTTCTTTGGTGGTCAGCGCACGCATAATCGGCGGCTGAATGATCGGCACCAGCGCCATGTAGGAGTAGGCCGCAACGGCGATCGCTCCTAACAGGTTCGGCGAGAGTCGCGACGCCAGGAAGATGGCGGTCGGTCCGTCAGCACCGCCAATGATACCAATTGCAGCAGCGTCTTCGATGGTGAACAGTCCACCCATGGCCATTGCACCCAGCAGGGCAATGAAGATCCCGAACTGTGCAGCGGCGCCGAGCAGTGCGGTTTTCGGATTGGCCAGCAGCGGACCGAAGTCGGTCATCGCGCCCACGCCCATAAAGATGAGCAGCGGGAATACGCCGGACTCAACACCCACGGTGTAGAAATAATACAGGAAACCGCCCGGTTGCCCCGGCATAGGACCTGCGGAAATTCCAGCCATTGGAATATTCGTCAGGATGGCACCGAAGCCGATCGGCAGCAGCAGCAAAGGCTCGAAACCTTTTTTAATGGCCAGGAAGATCAGCAGCAGACCTACCAGGATCATCACAAACTGTCCCGCCCCTTCAGGCAGCGAGGCCGGAGCCACATAGCCTGCGGCTTCTGCTTCTTCAACCTGAAGCGTCAGCTCTTCAAGCAACTCGTCACTCACCCCGTGTGCTTTATGGATCTGCTCCATGGCACCGTGGAAATGACCTGCGGAAATTTCCGCTTCAATCGTTTTGATGAGTGCAGCCTGATAGGCCTCGGCTTTTTCTTCTTTGCTCTGAGGATTGAAGAAGCGGTAGATTCCGGTTTCCCGGCCCAGCTTCTGGAATCCTTTTGCAATGGAAATATGACTTTCGTGAGCACCTTCAACTTTCGCGCCGTCCGCCGCGCAACAGGCGTCTTCCGCCTGCACCTGAGCGGCTCCGCCGATGAAGGCGGCAGCAAGAAGGCTCATGGTTATGAATTTCTTCATGGTGTAAATTCTCCGTTCGCTGTTGCGATCTTAGTTGATGGATGCCATGGCTTCACCGGCAGTAACCTGTGCGCCGGCTTCAGCTGCGATGGAGGAAATGGTTCCGCCGGCAGCGGCCTTCACTTCAACTTCCATCTTCATGGCTTCAACAATGAAGAGCACGTCGCCTTCATTCACCGCATCACCCACGCTTACGAGCACTTTGATTACTTTTGCATTCATCGGAGCAGCCACTTCAATAGAATCAGCAGATTCGTGAGCAACGGTAGCCGTACCGGCAGTTTCAACACCGTCTTCAACACCGATGTCGTAGGATTTTCCGTTGATGATGGCTTTATCGCCGCTGACTTCAACCGCAAACTTTTTGCCGTTCACAGAAACGGTATAACCGCCGTCGCCGCCCGCAGCTGCAGCCGGAGCCGCCGGAGTCAGAGCGCCTTTACGAACGCCGTTGATTTCCACTTTGCCGAGCAGGAAGTCGATACCCTTCTGTTTGCAGGCACCGGCGATAAAGATGTTTTCATCCGTTTCTTCGATGCTGTTTTCTTTGAGCATGGCTTTTGCAGCGTCAATCCCTTTGTTCGGATCGCGGTCGTTGATGTCGACCGGGTTTTCAGTGGTCGGTTCCAGCTCGAGCTTTTCAGAAGCAATTTTAACGATTTCGGGATCGGGAGCGACCGGAGTCTTACCGAAGTATCCGAGAACCATTTTACCGTAGCCTTCAGCAATCTTTTCCCATGGGCCGAAGATGACGTTATTGAACGCCTGCTGGAAGTAGAACTGGGAAACCGGCGTTACAGAAGTACCGAATCCGCCGCGGCGAACCACTTCGCCCATGGCGTGGATGCAGTCTTCGTATTTGTCCATCATGTTGTTGTCGCGCATCATCTGCGTGTTGGCCGTCAGCGCGCCGCCCGGCATGGGAGACCACGGGATCATCGGTTCAACAGACTTCGCTTCCGGCGGCATCATGTAGTCAGCCATGCAGTCTTTGAAGACAGACTCTGCATGCATCATTTTATCGATATCGATGTCGAGCTCGAAATCTTCGCCGCGCAAGGCGTGCCACAGGGTCGCCACGTCGGGCTGACAGGTTCCGCCCGAGGCCGGAGCCATGGAGCAGTCGACCTGATCCGCACCGGCTTTAATCGCCGCAATGTAACCGACGGTACCGACACCGGCCGTTTCGTGGGAGTGGAAAACAATTTTGCAGTCAGCCGGCAGAAGTTTACGGGCCATCTTGATGGTTTCGTATACTTTCTTCGGAGCAGAAGTACCGGAAGCATCTTTAAAGCAAACGCTGGTGAAAGGAATCTGTGCATCGAGGATGCCCTGAAGCGTCTTCTGGTAGAACTCAACCGTGTGAGCGCCTTCGCATCCGGGAGGCAGCTCCATCATGGTCACACACACTTCATGGTTAAGGCCATGATTGGTGATGGACTTACCGGAGTCGATCAGGTTATTGACGTCGTTGAGTGCATCGAAGTTACGGATGGTGGTAATACCATGCTTCTTGAACATTTTCGCGTGCAGATCGATCATATCGCGGGACTGGGAATCCAAACCAACCACGTTGATACCGCGGGCGAGGGTCTGCAGGTCGGCATCCGGACCGGCCGCTACACGGAACTTGTCCATCATGTCGAAGGCGGACTCGTTGCAATAGAAGAAGGGAGCCTGGAAACGGGCGCCGCCGCCTGCTTCGAAGTGAGTCTGCCCTGCCTCAACACAGGCCTTAACAGCCGGAAGGAAGTCTTCAGTAAGTACGCGGGCACCGTAAACCGACTGGAAGCCGTCACGGAACGCGGTGTTCATGATATGAATTGTTTTCTTAGCCACGATTTTTCTCCTGGTTATATTTATAAAGTAAAGGGGTTAACCGCGCTTGGCGCGAATGGCCGCAAGGGCAACAGCGATTTCAGCAGACGGATCAACAGCCGCCGGTGCTTTTTTCGGGGCCGCTTTTTGCTCTTCAGGGAAGAGGTGCGCAAATTTGCTGAAGAATACGGCCGAGCTGCTCATTGCTACGATCAGCAGAACGAGGAAGGCAAATACGGTAGCCATACCGATTACCATCAGAGTTACGCCTTGCATCAGAAGTTCCATCTTTTCCATCTCCTTGGTTTTGGTAAAATGAGCGGCATGTATACGTAATTTGTCATTGCATGCCTAGTGAAAAACGGGCTTTTTATTAGCGTTTCAGTTAATAAAACCCAATCTAAATAAAGGACTAATAACGAATGACTTTTGAAGTTCAGTGGCATGACCGGCTCGGTTCCACAAATGCTTATATGAAGGAGCAGTTTATCCAGGGATTGAAAATCGGAAATGGGACCGTTTTTGCAACTCGCGAACAGACTGCGGGTCGGGGCCGTTCAGACCGGAAGTGGCTGTCGGCCCCCGACACCAACCTTTGCTTTTCCTTATTTGTAGCAACCTCCTGCGCTCTCATCGATGTCCCTTCCCTCACCATGGCCATCGCGCTGGCCGTGACAGACACGCTCAACTCGTTAAATATTCCCGCCGCACCGAAATGGCCGAACGATGTACTCGTCGGCAACAAAAAAATCTGCGGCATCCTCTCCGAACGCGTTGAGCGCAAGATAGTTCCAAAGGCTGGAATCATTGCCGGAATCGGGCTGAATGTAAATATGACCTCTGAAGAAGCGGATACGATTGACCGCCCGGCCACCTCGATGCTGATTGAATCCGGCAAAGCCTGCGATATTTTCCAAACCCTGGAAAACCTCTTCCAACCTTTGGAATACTGGACCGGCGAATGGCAGAACGGCGGTTTTCCCAACCTTCGGAAACGCTGGACCGAAAAGGCCGGGCCCATTGGAAAACCCATCACCGTGCACGACGGAACAGTTAAAAAGAGTGGCACGCTCGCTGGCTTCGGCAATCATGGCGAGCTGCACCTGCAAACCGCAACAGGCCTCGAAACCATCTGGTCCGGAGACGTTTCATGAACAGTATAATCCATTTAGGCAGAAAAATTGAACGGCAAAAAAATCTCCGCCGGAATGGATATTTCTGCCTTAAAATATTTCTGCCCATAATATGCCTCGTCCTGAGCGGGTGCGCGACGGGGAGCCGGCGGTATCGGGTTCCAAAAAACCAGAAACCGGAAATCGTGCATATGGAAACGACCGGCTATTGCAAATGCGGTAAATGCTGCGGCTGGAAACGCAACTGGAAATTCCAGCCAGTGGTGGCCTATGGGCCGAATAAAGGAGAACCTAAAGCCGTTGGCATCACCGCCGCCGGCACCGTAGCCGACTGGGGCACCATTGCCGCCGACACGCGCTACTATCCGTTTGGCACCATTATGTATATCCCGAACTATGGATGGGGCCGCGTGGAAGATATCGGCGGTGCGATTAAAGGTATGCACATCGATCTGTTTTTTCCGTCCCATAAAAAGGCCCTCAAATGGGGGCGGGAATGGAAAACGGTCAAAATCTGGAAACCGCAAAAAAACAACCGCTGATCCGATCACAAATCTTTTCTTTGAACCTGATTTCAAGTATACTATCTCCGAACACAGCAACATGAAGGTGAAATATGAAGCCCACACAGTCTATCGTATTCATCCACACACGAATGAAGATCGCGCTTGCAATCTGTGCCTGTTGCCTGGCGTCGGTCCATGCCACACTGGAGGTGAACAGCCTTGCCGACACCGCCTCGCCCCCGGAGGGAACGGTTACGCTCCGCTCTGCGCTGGCACGGGCAGCGGCAGATGAACCCATTATTTTTGCTCCGGCCCTCGACGGGGAAGTCATTTCGCTGTCCATCGTGGCCGAGGAACACACCGTATTATTCGGGGAAGTCATGCTTTTCGATTACGTCAATAATATCTCGGAGCTTATTGGATACTACGAGCGCGATTACGGACGCTCTGCGCTTTACTCGACGAAGCATGTAAACATTGATGCCTCCGCCCTGCCCCACGGAATCACCATCGCGTGGGGCGGCGGAGATGTCGATCCGGCCCGCGTGCTGGCCGTACGCGGAAATTTGACGATGAAAAACGTCTCGGTGACCGGAGGCCGAAGCGTGGCCGAAACGATCCCGGAGCCTTCCGGCGAATATCCCCAACTCTCCACCCGCGCACGCGGCGGCGGCCTGGCCGTTTGGGGCGTCGCCACGCTGGAGCATTGCCGATTATTCGACAACACGTGCATCATGCCCTCAACGGTATACGACCCGGGTCGAGACACCGGTGTCTTCGGAGGAGGCATCTATGCCGATATCGTGTATATCAGCGACTGCATCATCAGCGGGAACTCGCTCTCCGGTGCGGGCGTTTCGGGGGGCGGCGTTTTTTCGGTGGGAGGAGCGCACGCTTCGCCGGAAACCGCGCGAATCGAACGGACGACCGTCACCGGAAACCGGATCGATGGAATTTATGCCTACGGAGCCGGGGTCTATTCCGATGGCGGCGGCATCGGCAACCTGAAAACCTTCGAACTGGAAAACTGTACCATTGCCGGGAACCGGGTCGGTGTAAGCGGCCCGTCGTTTCTTTACGGCTCGGGCTACTGGCGGGGTGGCGGGGTTTACATGTCGAACGGATATCTTATAATTCGCAGCTGCACCATTGTTGAAAACGAAGTGCACGGCGTACCGCGAACCAATGAACTGGGCAAACCCAACCTGGCCGGCGGCGTTGCGGCCACGATTGGCAATGCACACGCGGTTGAAAGCATGACCATCGGACAGTCGATCATAACCGGAAATACCGTGCACGAATCCACCGGCCGCGTTTATAACCACGATATTTTCACGGGCTCTCTTTTCGAGTTTTTCAGCGAAGGCCATAATCGGTTGGGCGTTATTGACTTCAGCCAAATGCTGGTTCCGGTCGGATATTATTCCTGGTGGTCACTTTGCAGGAAACATTATCCGAAACAAAATGATCAGAACGGAGTAAACATCACAAACGTCCTCGATCTTGCGGAAGGCATCGCCCACTCACACGATATTCTTTCCACGGGCGTGAATGCATCCAACGCCGTTGCGCTGTTTTATTTACCGAAAGGCTCTGCGATCGAACAAGTTCCTGAAAACAGCTACACCATTGAAAACACAACCGCGCAATACCATCTGTCCGGCTCCTCCGACAATTTTCCGGAAATCATGCTGGGCCGTCTGGAACAGCTCTACGGGATCACAAATTTCGCAAGTTCATTCACGGTCGATTTCGAAAACTTTCTGTCTACGGTCGATATCGATGAGGAGACGGAAGGTAACCAGCCCTACGTCGATCCCGGTGAAACGCCCATTCTCACCCTGGCCGCTACAAAATGGTTCTACGTCAACCAAATCTGGCCGTCAAAGCTCTACAACTATCCCTACATCGAGTTCTGGCATCGGCTCGACATCGCATTGCAAAATGAAAACATACCCGGTATGGGCCCTGAGCTGCTGGGCGATGATGCCTGGCTGGCATTGTTTGATGCCGGTCAACTGGAAGAAAACACCTCCTTTACCATGTCCATGAAAACCGAAACCTATGAAGTCGCACCCACATTGCTGGATCAGACCGGTGCGGAACGTCCCGCCGATGAGCAGGCCGACATCGGCGCCATGGAAGCCCCGCATTACATACCGCCCCCACCCTGGCTGGACGGCATTGAACTTGACGGAACTAATATCGTCCTGCACTGGAACGGCGCCACGAACCGCTCCTTCACGCTATGGGCGGCAACCAGCCTTTTGGATCCCGACTGGAATTCGGTCGAATCCGGCCTCACGAATAATATCCCTGTCATCGTTCAGCCCGTACAAGCGCCCCAAAGCGGACAATTCTTTAAAATAGAAATGGATCCGCTGCCATAATCCGGGTGATTGCCTTTTCTGAGCAGCTCGTTCGCTGCTTATCGGACAGCAGGAACCTCTTAAATTAGTTCCAGTTCTTTGCTGAATTTAACGGCAACCGGTCTATAGTAGCGCGTTTTTCGAGGAAATTTTATGGGCACACCACGTTTAGTTAGAGTTAATGAATTGCTGAAACGCGAAATTGCGGAAGATCTTTACCGTAATTTTTCCGGCTCGGATTTCGATTCCGCTGCCATCACGGTCACGCGCGTTGAATGCGCACCGGATCTGCGCGATGCCAATGTATTCATCTCCATCTTCGGGCATGAAGACAATCGCGAAGGTATGATTGACTATCTGAACCGCCACCGGCAGGAAATCATCCGTCTGATGGTTAAACGCGTGAAACTGAAATACACGCCCCGCCTGCACTTTGTGCTGGATGAATCGCTGGAGGGCGGCGACAATATTCTCGCCATGCTGGCCGAAATGGAACGCGAAAACCCGGAAGCTTTCAAGGACGACGAAAAGACCGATGAGAAATCGTAGAAAACGCGCGCCCGACCCCTACGATGGTATCCTGCTTGTTGACAAACCGACCGACTGGACCTCGCACGATGTGGTTGCAAAAATACGCAACAATTTCAAGCTGAGCAAATGCGGCCACGGCGGCACCCTCGACCCGCTCGCCACCGGCCTGTTGGTTCTGCTGATTGGAAAAGGCACCAAGCTTTCCGACCGCATCATGAACGGGGATAAAGTCTATGAAGGCACGTTGCATCTGGGCATCACCACCAACTCGCAGGATGCCGACGGCGAGATCCTCGAGGAAAAGGATGCATCCCATATCACCCGCAAAATGGTCGAAGAAGTGATCAAAGCTAAATTCATGGGCCCGATCGAACAGATTCCGCCCATGGTATCCGCCATTAAAAAGGATGGCGTTCCGCTTTATAAAATGGCGCGGAAAGGCCAGGAGATCGAACGCGATCCCCGTAAAATTGAAATCTTCGAGTTCGAAGTCACCGGCTTCGAAAATCCGCTGGTTCAATTCCGGGTTAAAAGCACCAAAGGCACCTACGTCCGTACCCTCGCCCACGACATCGGCAACGAGCTCGGCGTCGGCGGCAGTCTCGATGCCCTGCGCCGCACCGGCTCCGGCCCTCTCTCCATCGAGATGGCGCACACTATGGAAGAGATCCTCGCATGCGATAAGGAAACGCTTGAAGAAAAAATGATTCTGCTTTCAGATATGATTAAATAGAGGAATGACGAATGAATCGTGAAACGTGATACCAGCCCTCACTGCAAAGTGAATATCCATCACGTTTCATGTTTCACGCATCACGAAATCATGAAAATTATCCACGCATTGGAAGAGTTTCACGAAACCGACGTACCGGTCATTCTGGCGGCCGGCTGCTTCGACGGACTGCACATCGGCCATACGGCGGTCATTCAGAAAGCCATTGAACGCGCACGGGAAATCAACGGCGAAGCGTGGGTTTTCACGTTCGACCCCCACCCTGCCAAAGTTCTGATGCCCGACCGTGCGCCACCGCTCATTTTTACCACCGACCAGCAATCGCTTCACCTTCAGGAAATGGGTGTCGACGGCTGTATTCTGCAGCCCTTTACGCTCGATTTCATGAAACAGGAGCCATTGGACTTCTTCGAAAACCTCTGCACCTGCATTCCGCACCTCGCCGGTATCTCCGTCGGTGAAGACTGGTCGTTCGGGCGCAACCGCGCCGGTAATGCGGCATTGCTCACCAAACTGTGCGGTGAACGCGATATGTATTTTTCCGCCCACCCCGAGGTAAAATGGAATGACAAACGGGTGTCCAGCACCCGCATTCGCGAAGCCATTAAACTCGGCCAGATAGATGATGTAAACGGCATGCTCGGCCGCCCGGTTTCAACTATTGGAAAAGTGGAACACGGCGAAAAGATTGGCCGCAAGCTGGGCTATCCCACCGCCAACATTGACCCGGAAAACGATATGCTGCCGCCGCGCGGCATCTATGCAGCAAAACTGCGGGTGGGACATCAATCTTACAATGCGGCGGCCTACATCGGCCACCGCGGCACCTTCCACGAAAACAAGCCTCAGGTGCTGGAAGTTCATCTGCTCGATAAGTCAGAAATCGACCTCTACGACCAGCATGTGGAAGTCAGCTATCTGAAATACATTCGCGGCGATGAAGTCTTCAAGGATGCCGAAAAGCTCAAAGCCCAGATCGCCACCGATCTAAACGAGATCCGTAACGTGCTGAACCCGAAATAAAGAAAAACACCCGAACAACACCAGCGTACAGTTGGTTTGATTTGTCACTTCACTAATACCATCTTCTAAAACTTATCGCTTTGAACTATAAGGCAACGAATGAATGGAAAGCAGCGAATCCAGATAGGGGGACTCATTTGTGTTTTCC